>JBKOXO010000142.1:0-5171 GCA_046744105.1 Actinomycetota bacterium | reverse complement strand
CGTGGTTCGACTGCGTGCTTGCGAAGGATCTGGAGCAGTTCTGGGGTGCGGATCGCCTCGCCGGCGAAGTTGCTCATCAGCACCATGGCGTCCGGGTTGAAGTACGCGGGATCCAGGCGGCGGACAGCCTCAACGAGTGCTCGCCGTGGCTCTAAGCGACCTAGATCGAGGCCGTACATGTCGCGCTGCTTGCGGAAGCCGTAATCCAGCGCGTCGGTGACGAGCTCGAATTTGTTGCTCCACCGCCGGTAGAGCGTGGGGCGACTGACACCCGCGTCGGCTGCTATGTCGCCAATGGTCATTCGCGAATAGCCGTCCTGGACGAGGCGGGCACGGGTGGCCAGGATGATCGCTTCGTCGAGCGCGGGGTCGCGTGGTCGGCCGCCGGCACGCGAACCGGCGGTGTCGGCGTGCTCGTTCGTCGCTGCGCGCGCTTGGCCCATGCTCCAACTCACAGACGGTGGTTGCGTGCCATCCTATCCAGTTCCGTTACACGGGCTTGCCGTTACTGCTAACGGTACATTTACTACCCGTAACGTAACCGCCATCGGGGACCGACGCAACTGATGAACCGTAAACGCCCTGCACGCGATGACTGATACAGAGAGGTGTCCCAAATGAAAGCGATCGTGGTAACGGACCAGGCCGCGGGAACGGCCGGGATGACGCTGGCGGAGCGGCCCGAGCCGCCGGCAGCGATCAACGACGTCATCGTTCAGATTCATGCGTCGGGATTCGTCCCGACTGAGATGGAGTGGCCCTCGACCTGGACCGATCGCGCCGACCGTGACCGAACACCGTCGATCCCCGGCCACGAGCTGGCCGGAGTGGTCACCGCGCTCGGCTATGGCACGACGGGAGTGTCGGTGGGGCAGCGGGTGTTCGGCCTCGCGGACTGGCATCGCGACGGCACCCTGGCAGAGTATGTGGCGATCGAGGCGCGCAACCTCGCGCCGCTGCCGGGCGACGTCGACTTCACCGTGGGCGCGAGTCTGCCTATCTCGGGCCTGACGGCGTGGCAGGGACTGTTCGAACACGGCCGCCTTCAGGCGGGGCAGAGCCTCCTCGCGCACGGCGCTGCCGGCGCAGTCGGGACGATGGTGACGCAACTCGCACGTGAGTTCGGCGCCTACGTCATCGGCACCGGCCGCGCTGCCGACCGCCAGAAGGCGCTCGACTTCGGCGCGCAGGAGTTCGTCGACCTCGACAACGACGCCCTGGAAGACGTCGGCGGAGTCGATCTGGTTTTCGATGTCATCGGCGGCGACATCCAGCAGCGGTCCGCAGGCCTGATCCGGGCCGGAGGAACACTGGTGTCCGTCGTCGGTCCGACCGAGGCGCGGCCCACCGACGGCCTGGCGATCGACTTCGTTGTCGAGTCCGATCGTGGCCAACTGGGTGAGATCGTCCAGCGGGTGCGAGACGGACGACTGCGGACGAACATCGGCAACATCGCGACCCTCGACGACGCCGTCGCCGCCCTCAACCCGACCGAGCGACGCAACGGGAAAACAATCATCCACGTTCGTCCGTGAAGACTCGGGGTAGCGATCGGTCCTTGCGTCCTCGTAGTTCGGCGAGGAAGCCGAGGTAGGACAGCTGCTCGCGTTCAGCCGCCGCCGCAACTTCGTCGAATCGGTCGCGGATGGTGGGCAGCCGCAACACGCGGGTGCTGGCCACGGTTGCCTACGGCGTTACCGGTGTGATGCTGCTGTTCAAGCGCCGCAAGGACCCGGCTGCGCACCCGATACCGGCAGGCGACGCACCGCGGTGCTGGTTCCGGCGGGTGTGTCCGGCCCAGACTCACTCGGCCCTCATACGGCGGCGAGCGGCCAGGCGCGGCGCACTGAGAACGACGTCAAGCGGCTAGCCAAAGACCAGAAGTGGTGTTCTTCAACGCCTTCCAGGGCACCTGCGACGTCGACTGGAACCCTTATCGCGAACGCCCGCATGCTCGGGGTGTCTCGCTGGGGCGTCACTCACGGCGCGGTGGTGGCGCACGCCGACATCACCATGTGGATCATTGCCAAGAAGGCCGCGTGGTTACCCGACCAGCCGCTCGCGGCCCGGCGCGGTGAGGAACTCGAGTGCGGCGTCGGCCACCTCCGCGCTGCGGGCGATGCGGTTGTGGCCGAGCCCGGTGGTGATCATCGGCGGCTCCGCCTGCCACGCCTCGGCGATGTCGAACGAGCCCCGCTGCGGGGTATGCGAGTCCTGAGCGTCGTGCGCGGTGAACAGCTCCGGCAACCGGCCCTGGGCGTGCAGCCGCCGCCCGGTCGCGGGTACGTCAAGCTCGGCCATCGGCAGGCCGGCGTACGCCTCGATCTTGGCGTGCATGCGCGCCTCGGTCCGGTCACCGAACCCGAACGCGGCCCGGAACACCGGCATCATCGGCACGACCGTCGCGGCCGGCGCGAGGAGCACCACCCGCTCGGCGTCGACGCCGTCGCGCAGCACGAGCGCCACCGCCATCGCCCCGATCGAGTGCGCGACGAATGCGTACGGCTCGCCCTGGGCGGCCACCACCGCGCGCAGCGCGTCGGCCATCTCCGGGAGCGCCGTGCTGCGCGGGCCGTGCCGGCCGGGCGCGGACGCGCCGTGGCTCGGCGCGTCGAATGCGACCACCCGGTAGCCCGCCGCGACCAGCGGGTTCACGTACGAGGCGAGCTGCTCGCCCCAGCCGCCCCAGCCGTGCACGAGGTACACGGTCGGGCCGGCCCCCCAGGCAGTGCCGTGGACGGCACAGCCGCGCAGGTCGACGGTGAACCGGTCCGCGGGCGGCAGGCCCGCCTCGCTGCGGCGGGGCCGCCGGGCTCTCGGCGGCACGGTGAACCAGTACCGCACGGCCAGCCGGGCACCCGCCTCGGGGGCCACCCGTTCCAGGACGCGGAAGGCGAGCCTCAGCGGTGCGGGGACAGTCGCGTAGCCCTTGGTGCGACCGTTCGTGCTTTTCCTGCTAGACACGTGTTCCTCCAGGGATTGTCGGGTGAACCAGCGGGTCAGGCGGCCGGCACGGCTCGGGCACGCAGTAGGGACTCGAACGAGGCGCGGGCCCGGCGCTCAGCGTCCGGGTCGCGCATCAGCCGGGTGGCGTAGTGGTGGGCGAGCATCACGCCGTGCAGGTCGTAGGCGAACTGGACCGGGTCGCTGCCCGCGGCGAAGTGACCCTCGCTGACGCCGCCGGCGAACACTGTCGCGACCGTCTCGTGCCAGTCGCGCTCGTGCTGCACCAGCTTGTCGCGCAGCGGCCCGTCGGGCTCGTCGTCCAGCTCGGTGGCCAGGTTGGTGAAGATGCAGCCGCCGGGCAGCGCCCCGTCGGCGCTGTAGTATCGGCCGTCCCAGCTCAGCTTGCGCTCGAACAGCTCACGTAGCCGCGGCTCGCCGCGCGGCGCCTTCAGGGCCGGACGGAGCACCACGTCGACGAACAGCTCGGCGGCGTGGTCGAGCACCGCCAGCTGCAGTTGCTCCTTCGACTTGAAGTGGCCGAACAGCCCGCTCTTGGACATCCCGGTCGCGTCGGCGAGGGTGCCGATCGTCAAACCGCGCATGCCGACGGCGCTGACCATGCGCATCGCCTGGTCGAGCACCGCGCGCCGCGTCTCGTCGCCCTTGCCCACTCAGCCATAAAAGCACGATCGTTCGGACCTGGCAAACTGTGGTGAGCAGCTAGGTGGCGCCGGTTCTATGCGCCGCAGGCAAGCAGATCCGCCGCAAGATCGTCTTGTTGACCCGCGGTCGGTCGACCTAGATGGCGGCTCGCAGCTGGGCCCCAAAGTGGGCCGGAACTTGTGTGCACTTATGCCTGCGATGCTTGAATTAGCGCCAGTCGTGCCCACTGGGGACGCGCGATTCCTCTGGTTACCTGCGTAGCCCTCCCACTGGCAGCGTGGTGGTTGCGGCGCCGCTCGCCTCGATGACAGCGCGCGGATGGGAGGCGCTGACCGTCCACTGTTGACTTGGCGCTGCCGCCCCGCGCTGCCCTTTGACTGCGTCGGTCGTGACCGTCGAAGCGGCGGAGCTCCGCCGCAGCAGCGTGGGCGACGGTGAAGGGGTCGGAGCAGCTTCGGGGCCGAATTGGCGCGATGTCGGCGTAGTTCCTGGCCGGTTGGTGCCGGTTATCCGATACTGCGGCGTGCGATCGTCGCTCGGAGGGATGCGCCGGTGACCGCCGATCAGTGGATCAGCTTGCTCAAGGCCGTCGCCGGCATCATCGGCGTTCTCGTCTGGCCGGCGCTGATCTTGCTGGTACTCCTGCGATTCCGCGAGCCGATCGGCGACTACTTGCGCGACGTCAGCGTTAAGGGCGGCGGGGTCGAGTTCTCGGCCAAGCTTCCCGAAGTCACTGCCAACCTCACCGCCGCCATGCTCCAACAGGGTTCGGCCGATTCGGCCGAGGCGGCCGCCGATCCGTCGCTGGCGGCGCGCGCAGTCGCCCGGGCGCTGCCTGACGACCGGACGTATCGGCGCGTCCAAGACGCCCGGCTGCTATGGGTTGACGACAACCCTGACAACAACCGGTATGAGCGGCAGTCGCTCGAGGCCCTTGGTGTCGAGTTCACGCTGAGTTTTTCGACGGAGGACGCGCTCTCCCGGCTGAAGCGAAACAGCTTCGACCTGATCATCTCGGACATGGGCGGCCGGCCGCCGGACGCGCGAGCCGGCTACACGTTGCTGGACGCGCTGCGGCCCAGCGTGATGTCCGTCTTTGGGTGGCGGCTCTGGTCGACCTGGCCTTGCAGTCGCGTCAGCGCGACCTCCGCCGCGCCATACGTCTTCGCGGTCTCGCGGAGGTAACGCGGCTTCTTAGTCAGGGGATCGGTTCCGGCGTAAACGATGGCTTGGAAGCTGCCGGACGGCAGCTCCCGGACGTGACCTGCGGGCGGCGCTTCGGCGTCGGCATGCAATGAGCGTAGGTGGTCTTATTGCACCTCTCATTGCACGCGGCGAGGCACGCGAAGGGTCGAGCCGGCTACAGGGCCCGGATTTTGTGGCTCTACTGAGTGATCCGTGGGTGTCTTGATCGTGCGCCGGTGGCAAACACGCCGTTCCCGCCTAGGTTTCTGGCTTGTCAAGGGTCAGGAACCGGTGAGCGGAGAACGGCGTGCGCAACGCCAGGGTATGGCGCGCCCTGCTGGGGGTCGAGAAGACCGTCGTCGAGCGTGTTGAGCTTG
>JBKOXO010000180.1:0-5268 GCA_046744105.1 Actinomycetota bacterium | reverse complement strand
TCGCTCCGAGCTGGTCACCCGCACCATCCAGCCGATCCTGTGGCTCGTCGTCTTCGGCGAGACGTTCACACGTGTGCGCGCGATCCCGACCGGCAACGTGCGCTACCTCGACTTCCTCGCGCCCGGCATCATCGCCCAGTCAGCGCTGTTCGTCTCGATCTTCTACGGCATCCAGATCATCTGGGAACGCGACGCGGGCGTGCTGACCAAGCTGCTCGTCACCCCCACGCCGCGCACCGCCCTCGTCGCCGGCAAGGCGTTCGCCGCAGGGCTCCGCGCGCTTGTCCAAGCGCTCGCCGTGGTCGTCGTGGCCGCGTTGCTCGGCGTCGGTCTCAGCGCCAACCCGCTGAAACTGCTCGGCGTGGCGGTGATCGTCGTCCTCGGAGCCGCGTTCTTCGCCTGCCTGTCGGTCACGATCGCCGGCCTGGTGCTCAAGCGTGAACGGCTGATGGGCATCGGGCAGGCGATCACGATGCCGCTGTTCTTCGCCTCCAATGTGCTGTATCCGGTGAACGTCATGCCGACGTGGCTGCGCGTCGTCAGCCACGGCAACCCGCTGACCTACGAGGTCGCCGCACTGCGAGGCCTGCTGATCGGCCAGCACACCGACCTGTGGCTGGACTTCGGCGTCCTGATCGGCGCCGCGATCGCCGGCATCTGCGCCGCCGCCGCTCTCCTCGGCCGGCTCGCCCGCTGACGGTCAGCCCGCGCGGCGCGCCATGAGCAACGCCGTCACGAATGCGCTCCACGGCACTGCCACATCGCCGAATCCGGCCCGGCGCAGGCCGTCGAGGTGCGCAGCCACCGAGGGACGCGGCTGGTCGTGCACATGCGGGTGCTCACCGGGCCGCGGAGAGGGCGGAACGTCGCGAACGGCCAGGTCCTGGGACAGGATGAACGCGCGGATCGCGTCGTGCCCGGTGTGGCCGGCGATCGTGCCGTCGGGGGTGTACGTCGCGATGCAGTCCTCGAAGCGGCGGTCATCGAGGGCGATGTTGTTGCGCGCGATCGTTTGCTGGATTCCCTCGTAGTCGGACACGGCCTATCGTCGCATGGCCGCCCGCCAACGGTGTGCGTCGGGCCGGCCTGTTGGTGTGCCAAGTAGAAACGCAGTCACAGCCAGTTCAGGCTGCCGCGTGAAACACGCCGATCCGCAGGTCTTGACAACTACTCGCGCGGCTGGTGTGCGGAGCACGCGGCCCGCGTCGGGCGCATGAAACCCAGGCCTGGCCCGCGTCGCCACCGTCACATGTTCGGCCCCCATTTCGTCCTACGGGTGAAGGGAGACGTCATGACAACATCGATCCTGGTCACGGGCGGTACCGGTACGCTCGGGCGGCCCGTGGCGCAGCGGCTGCGCGACGCCGGCGCCAGCGTCGCAGTCCTCAGCCGGCACCCCCGGGAAACGGCCGAAGGCATCCGCTATACGACGGGTGACCTCAGCGCCGGTGAGGGCATCGAGGCCGCCGTGCGAGGCGCCGAGGTCATCGTGCACTGCGCAGGCAGCCGCAAGGGCGACGAGCTGAAGACCCGCACGCTGGTCAGCGCGGCCAAGCAGGCGCGGCACATCGTGCTGATCTCCGTCGTCGGCGCGGACCGGATCCCGCAGGTCAGCGCCATCGACCGGGCGTTCTTCGGCTACTTCGGCATGAAGCTCGCCACCGAGCGGGTCGTCGAGCACTCCGGCATCGGCTGGACCACACTGCGCGCCACCCAGTTCCACGACCTGGTCCTGATGGTGGCCAGGGCGCTGGCGAAACTCCCGGTGATCCCGGCCCCGGCCGGCTCCCGATTCCAGCCGGTCGACGCCCCCGAAGTCGCCGAGCGGATGGCCGAACTGGCGCTCGGCGAGCCTTCCGGCCTGGTCCCAGACCTGGCAGGCCCGAAGATCTACACCCTGGCCGAGCTGGTCAAGAGCTACCTCAGCGCGGTCGGTAAGCGGCGGCCGCTCGTCCCGGTTCGCATTCCAGGCCAGGCCGCCAGGGCGGTCCGGGCCGGAGCGAACCTGGCCCCGGATCGTGCTGTCGGCAAACGGACGTGGGAGGAGTTCCTGGCCGACCGGATCTAGCTGGTGCAGAGCGTCCAAGACGAACGAAGAGTTGTTGCGCCTCCAACAGCCTTCCTTCCCATGTCACAAACGGCCGAGGTGTCGCGTCTCGGTGTCAGAGACGGGCTCTGATCGGGAAGGTGATCGTTATGCGGGTATTAGTGGCAGGCGCGAGCGGGGTCGTGGGGCGGCGGCTGGTGCCGCAGCTGGTCGCTCGCGGCCATCAGGTGACGGCCACGACGACGAGCGCGGCCAAGGTGGGCTTGCTCGAACGGCTGGGCGCGACCGGGGTTGTGATGGACGGGCTCGATGCGACGTCCGTGGGTGAGGCGGTAGCTGCTGCCCGGCCGGACGCGATCGTGCACGAGATGACCGGACTTTCGCTGGCGCACGCCGGCAAGCCCGATCTGAGGCACCCCGATCGGTTCTTCGCCACCACCATCCGGCTGCGCACCGAGGGCACAGATCACCTGCTGAACGCGGCCGAAGCGACCGGTGTGTCCCACGTCGTCGCGCAGAGCTTTGGCGCCTTCGGTGGCATCCGCGAGGGTGGATGGGTGAAGACCGAGGACGATCCGATGGACCCCGGCCCGACGAGCCTGCGCAAGGGGACCGAGGCGATCCAGCATCTCGAGGACGTGGTCGTCAAGGCCGGTGGCGCAGGCCTGCGATACGGCAGCTTGTACGGGCCGGGCGCCATCGACGACCAGGTCAAACTCGTGCGCAAACGGCAGTTCCCGCTCGTCGGGGGCGGCACCGGCTACATGTCGTGGGTGCATCTCGACGACGCGGCGAGCGCGACCGTCCTGGCCGTGGAGCAGCACGCGAGCGGCGTGTTCAACATCGTCGACGACGAACCGGCCCCGGCCAGCGAGTGGCTGCCCTATCTGGCCGCGTGCGCAGGTGCCAAGCGGCCGATGCGGGTGCCCAAGTGGCTGGCCCGGCTGCTGGCCGGAGAGATGGCAGTGATGATGATGACCGATGCGCGCGGCTTCTCCAACGCCAAGGCCAAGCGGGAGCTCGGCTGGCAGCTAAGTCACCCCTCGTGGCGCCAGGGCTTCAAGGAAGAACTGGCGTGACCCGGGCGCCCGCCGACGAGTCGTGGGTCATGGTTTGGCGGGCCACGCCTTCGGCGAGAGGGATCAACGCGATGCGGCCCGGCACGAAGCCTGTGAAGTCGGACGCGCTGCAGCCGCTTGCCGAGCTGGGCGTCGGCGTCGGCGGGATGACGATGCCGCCGACCGGCTGCAGGTCAGCCGTTGCGCTAGCACCCGTGCTTTTGGCCGCAGTCCACTCGGTGATGAGCGTGAAGGTGTGCGCGGTTGGACGAGGGTCTGGACGGACACCTTCGACGGCGCCGCCGGCAGCGGAGTCGATCGGTCTGTGTGGAAGTACAACACCGGGACGGGCATCTTCGGCACCGGCGAGATCGAGACCATGACCGACTCGACTAGCAACGTCCACTTGGACGGCCACGGGAATCTCGGCATCACTGCACTGGGTCACGGCCGGTCGTGGACGTCCGGGCGCATCCAGACGATCAGCAGCGACTTCGGGGCGCCGGCCGGGGGCGAGATGGCCGTGACCGCCTCCATTCGGCAGCCCAATCCCGCGGTCGGCCTCGGCTACTGGCCGGCCTTCTGGATGCTCGGCCCCGGCGACTGGCCTGGAACCGGGGAGATCGACATCCTCGAGGACGTGAACGCCCTCAACAAACTGGCCGCTACGTTGCACTGCGGCAATCTGGACCAGACCAATCCCGACGGAACCCTCGGGCCCTGCCACGAGTTCACCGGGATCTCAAGCGGGCTGCTGCCGTGCCCGGGCTGCCAGACCGGGTACCACACCTACACGGTGATCGTCGACCGGACCAATCCCACAGCCGAGCAGATCCGCTGGTATATCGACGGACGTCAGTTCTTCCAGGTCAGCGAAGACCAGGTGAACCAGGCGGCGTGGACGGCAGCGGTCGATCACGGCTACTCGATCATCTTCGACCTCGCGATCGGCGGCGGTTTCCCCGACGGCGTCTGCCAATGCAGCACCCCCAGCGATCAGACGACATCGGGCGGCACCATGACCGTCAGGTACGTGTCGGTCTATGACCGGGTGGCGGGCACGACTGAGTGATCTGAGTCGGCAGCCCGGCGTCGCGCATCGCCCACTCGGTCTGCGGGCCAGCAGGTAGGCGCGTCGGTCGCGTCACGTCGCTGGCATAGTGCTGCGCGAAGTCTTCGGCGCTTCTCAATCCAGCCTTGGTGGCGCGCCTCCTCGACGGGCGATCGCATCGCGTTACGGCGCAGGGGTAAACCTCACCCGGTGGGGGTGAGCGCACGCAGCGCAGGAAGTGGCAGCGTCGGCGTGCGGCGGGCTTCGGCAAGAGCACGGTCGGTGTTGCGGGGAGGTTGTTCACCGCTCGGACAGCCGGCCACCATCGCGCCGGACGGATCGTCGCCGTCAGACCGCGACGGCGAAGGGTGGAGCCATGGTCAGCGCGGAGCGACAACGTCTGGCGGACGCGGACCAGCGGCGCGTCGGCTGGCGGCACTGGGGGCCGTATCTGAGTGAACGGCAGTGGGGCACCGTGCGCGAGGACATCAGCAGCGGCGGCGACGCCTGGTCCTCGTTCACGCACGACGAAGCGCGGTCGCGCGCGTACCGGTGGGGCGAGGACGGGCTCGCCGGTGTCAGCGACGACCGGCAGTTGCTGTGCCTGGCCCTAGCTCTGTGGAACGGACACGACCCGATGTTGAAAGAGCGGTTGTTCGGGCTGACGAATGGCGAGGGCAACCACGGTGAAGACGTCAAGGAATGCTACTTCTACCTCGACGCCACGCCCACGTCGTCGTATCTGAAGATGCTCTACAAGTACCCGCAGGCGGAGTTCCCGTACGCCGATCTCGTCCATACCAACGGGGCGCGCGGCAGGACCGATCCCGAGTACGAACTGATCGACACCGGAATATTCCACGAGAACCGCTATTTCGACGTCGTGGTCGAGCACGCGAAAGCCGCGCCGGAGGACCTGCTGATGCAGGTGACGGCTCACAACCGCGGTCCGGACGACGCCGAGCTGCACGTGCTGCCGACGTGGTGTTTCCGCCAAACGGGGTGGTGGGGGGGCGGGCGGTAGCGTCCCGAACTCGGGTCGTCAGACGACGTTCCCGGCACGGGCACAGTGGTGGTCGAGCACAGCGAGCTGGGACGTCGCTGGTGGTACG
>JBKOXO010000086.1:0-5560 GCA_046744105.1 Actinomycetota bacterium | reverse complement strand
ACCCGGACGGCAGCACCGTGCTCGTCGCGCACAACGAGAACGACAACCCGCAGACCTTCGCGGTTCGGGAAGGCAGCCAATCGTTCGCCTACACGCTGCCCGGCGGCGCGCTTGCCACGTTCGTCTGGCGCGGCCAGCCACCGGGTACGACCGGGATGCGGCAGATCGCACCGTCAGGGTGGACCGCGACCGCCGACCCGCCCGGCCCGACTGACCCGTGCTGCTCCGGTGACGTCGCGGCGAACGCCGTCGACGGCGACGCAAGCACCCGCTACTCGACCGGCACCGCCCAGGCGCCCGGGCAGTACCTCCAGGTCGACTTCGGAACGGCCGTGCCGGCTCGGCGCGTCGTGTTCGACACGGGCGCGTCGGTCGGGGACTACCCGCGTGGCTACATCGTCACGACCAGCCAAGACGGCACGCACTGGACGAACGTGGCCGCCGGCACGGGTAGCAGCCAATTCACCGCGGTCGAACTCGCGGGCGCGCCCGTCCGGGACGTCCGCGTCACGCTCACCGCGGCCGCGCCGAGCTGGTGGAGCGTGGCCGACGTCCGGGCTTACCTCTGATCCCGCCCGGGCGTCGCGGGGGCGGGGCTCTTCGCGCACGCGCTCATCGCCCGGTGGTTGCGGTCCCTCGGGTCACCTCTCGCTGTTGCGCGAGGTGGTCACTTGGGCGGGAGGGTGCGCGCGTAGGCGACGCCGCGGGCCACCCAGTCGGCGAACTTGGCGTCGCTGTCGAGTGCGTGCGCGTCGACACGCAGCCAGCCGTCCATTTCGCGGCCGCGCATGACGAAGCGCTGCGCGTGCGGCTCTGCGGCCAGCTGCTCGGTCTGCACAGGGTCGACTCGTAACAACAGGCCGCCCTGGCCGCTTGCGCTGACGGCCATGTTGCCGTTGATCAAGAAGGCTAAGCCGCCGAACATGCGCTTCTCGATCAGGCCTGGCTCTCCTGCCAACTGCTCGCGGATGCGCTCGGCGAGCCGCTCGTCGTACGCCATCTCGGCAGTATCTACATCAGGGACGACAACGCATCGCGATCACCGCTTGCGTGGCCGCTCAGTGAACTGGCAGCCGCCGCGGTGCCGCTCGGGCAGCATGCAGACGCGGCCCGTAGGCAGGTGGGTCGTGCCGCAGCGGTGCAGGGCCGCTGCCGTCTGGTCTATCTCAATGTTGTGCAGCTCCAAGCGCTGGCGTGGGATGACGGGTGGGGGCCGGTACGCCGGCAGTAAGCGACGGTGCATTGCGGCGATCCTCTGGGGGGTCGAGGACTTATGAGTTCAGCCTGCGCCGAACGTGGCGCCACCGCAAGAGGGCTGCGGTGCGTCCTTGCGCGGGGCGAGATCTGCGATAGCGTGCTGGGTGGGTTGAATGTACAGCCGACCCGCCTAGGCGCGGGAGCCGTCGTGACACGTATCCGAATATCGCTGTGACGGCCACGCAAGACCGTCCCATCGCCGAGCTGAGCCCGGCGCCGATCGCGCACGGGCCGGTGCAGCGTGAGGCGAAGGGCTCCTGGCTCCTGCAACTGCTGCGCACCACCGATCACAAGATCATTGCCCGGCTGTACCTCGTCACCGCTCTGGGCTTCTTCTTCATCGCCGGCGTGATGGCGCTGCTGATGCGCGCCGAGCTGGCCCGTCCGGGCATGCAGTTCCTGTCTCCTGAGCAGTACAACCAGCTGTTCACGATGCACGGGACGATCATGCTGTTGCTGTTCGCGACGCCCATGGTGTTCGCGTTCGCCAACTTCGTGCTGCCGCTACAGGTCGGCTCGCCGGATGTCGCGTTCCCGCGCCTGAACGCCTTTTCGTACTGGCTGTTCCTGTTTGGCGGATTGCTGGCGACGTCGGGGTTCGCCGTGCCGGGCGGCGCGGCGGACTTCGGCTGGTTCGCGTACGCGCCGCTCAACGACGACATCAATTCGCCGGGAGCCGGCGCCGACCTGTGGATCATGGGGCTGGCGCTGGCCGGGCTCGGCACAATCCTCGCGGCGGTCAACATGGTCACCACGGTGATTTCGCTGCGGGCGCCGGGCATGACGCTGTTCCGGATGCCGATCCTCACCTGGAACCTCCTGGTCACCAGCGTGATGGTGTTGCTGGTGTTCCCGCTGCTCACCTCGGAGCTGCTTGTGCTGTGGGTCGATCGGCACCTGCATGCGCAGGTGTTCGAATCCGCCAACGGCGGCGCGATCCTGTGGCAGCACCTGTTCTGGTTCTTCGGCCACCCCGAGGTCTACATCGTGGCGCTGCCGTTCTTCGGCATCGTCACCGAGATCATCCCGGTATTCAGCCGCAAGCCGCTGTTCGGCTACAAGGGGATGATCCTCGCGACCTTGTCCATCGCCGGGCTCTCGATGACCGTGTGGGCGCACCACATGTTCACCACGGGCGTCGTGCTCTTGCCGTTCTTCTCGCTGCTGACGTTCCTGATCGCGGTGCCCACCGGGGTGAAGTTCTTCAACTGGATCGGCACCATGTGGCGCGGGTCGATCACGTTCGAAACACCCATGCTGTTCAGCGTCGGGTTCATGGTGACGTTCCTGTTCGGCGGGCTGTCCGGCATCATCTTGGCCTCGCCGCCGCTGGACTTCCATCTATCCGACACTTACTTCGTAGTAGCACACTTCCACTACGTGCTGTTCGGCACGATCGTCTTCGCTGTCTTCGGCGGCATCTACTTCTGGTTCCCGAAGTTCACCGGCCGCTACATGGACGAGAAGCTCGGTAAGCTGCACTTCTGGCTCACCTTCGTCGGCTTCCACACCACGTTCTTGGTGCAACACTGGCTGGGCAACGAGGGCATGCCGCGCCGCTACGCCGACTACCTGCCCAGCGACGGGTTCACCACGCTGAACACCTTCTCGACGATCGGCTCCTTCATCCTCGGCGCGTCGATGCTGCCGTTCGCCTACAACCTGTACCGCTCCTACCGCTACGGCGAGATCGTCACCGCCGACGATCCGTGGGGACACGGCAACTCGCTCGAGTGGGCCACCTCGTCGCCGCCCCCGCGGCACAACTTCACGTTCATCCCGCCCATCCGCTCCGAACGCCCGGCGTTCGAGTACCACTACCCGGAGCTCGCCGAGCGGCTCGAGACCGAGGCACACGCCGGGCGGGTACACGCCGGGCGCGTCGGCGGGCCTGGCTAACGCAACTGACGGTACTGCTGCTTCCTGCATGGTTTCGCGATGGCCGAGCCCCTCGTCGCCCTTCGGCCCGCACAGCGCGCTGAACACGGAGCCGTAGCGGGCTCACGTGCCATTCGGCTCACCGGTAGTAGCGGCGTGGTGGGAGCGGCGGGCCTGGCTCGCCGATATACCCGTCCTCGTGGTGGTAGACGTCCGTACGCCGGCGCATGGTCAGTACCGCGACGGAGATGATCAGTCCGATGATGCCGACGATCAGGAGGATCACTCCGATGGTGCCGACGTTGAACCCGTTGGCGTTGTGGTCGTACACCGCGAAGCGCAGGATCGCGCCGACGGCGATGACGATGAGACTGGTAGCGATGCCACCCGTACCCATTTCAGCTCCTCACCCACTTGCGTCGCCAGCCCCTGACGTTCTCCGTGGCTTGCTTGACGCCCGCCTTCACCTGGTCGCGTCGTCCCTGGGCCTCCACTCGCCGCTTGCCGCTGAGGCGCCCCATCGCCACCTTCGCGTCCCCTGCGAGCCGTTCCCAGGTATTCCTGATCCAGCGTGTGCTACGCACGACATACCTCCTAACCTTTAAGGGGCTACCCGTGAGCCGCGGCGTCCAAACCGCTCATGAGGCGGCGCGCCGACGGGTGGTGCCCGCCCGCTTCGAGGCCTGGGCCTTGCCCGGTGTCGCCTTCCGGCTGGGCGACGCCAACATCGAGATCGCTTAACACCGGCGCTGCGCGGGTAAGTCACGAACGCAATGCGTGCGACCAGGAGGGAGCGATGACGGAGCCGGAAGAACGGCTCGATGTGCACGACCAGTTCTACGCGCCGCTGCTCGACACGGTCCGCGACGACCGGTACCCGAGCATCATGATGCGGCACCGACTGGTCCGCATCATCGGCCCGTACGGGTGAATCGGATCGAGCGTGAACCGGATCGAGCGCGCGGTCCGGACGGTTGACGCCTGGCAACAGCAGCACACCGTCCCGGGCTTCGTGTTCGGCGTCATCAAGAAGTTCGGTGACGATCAGGCGTCCAACCTGGTCGCACTGCTGACGTACTTTGCGTTCCTCGCAACGTTCCCACTGCTACTCGCCCTGTCGGGCATCCTCGGCCTGGTGCTGGCGGATCATCCCGCGCTGGAGCAGCGGCTCACGAACTCGGCGCTGTCCGAGTTCCCGATCATCGGCCCGCAGCTGCACTCGCAGGTCGGCGTCTCGTCGCTGCACCATTCCGGTCCGGCGCTGGTGATCGGGCTGGTCGTCGCGCTGCTCGGCGGCCGCGGCCTCGCGAATGCGGCCCAGCACACGCTCAACACGCTGTGGGCGGTGCCCAAGGTCGACCGACCCGGCTTTCCGCAGAATTTCCTGCGCAGCCTGGGTCTTCTCGCACTGCTCGGCATCGGCGTCGTGGGGACGGCCGCCGCGAGTGCGCTCGACGGGGCGGCGCGCGACCTCGGCGTGGACGGGCTGGGCTGGCGCGTGCTGTTCTTCGGACTGTCGGCGCTGATCTACATCGCACTGTTCTGGACGGCGTTCCGTCTCGGGACAGCCGGCACGGTGCGCAGTCGTGACCTGCTGCTCAGTGCCGTGCTATCCGGCATCGCGTGGAAGATTTTGCTCAGCTTGGCTGGATTAGTTGTGAACCACTACCTGCGGCACGCTCAATCCGTCGCCGGCACGTTCGGCATCGTGCTGGGCCTGCTCGCGTGGTTTGCACTCCAGGCGACGGTCACCGTGTACGCGATCGAGGCGGACGTGGTGCGCACCCGCCGGCTGTGGCCGCGCAGCATCGTCGCTCCGCCGCTGACCGGTCCAGACCGGGAAGCACTGCGCGCCGCGGCCGAATCGGAGGTCCGCCGCCCGGAGCAGCATGTGTCGACACGCTTCGCCCGAGGCGCGACGACGGAGCCGCCGCCCTCCTAGTGTGCGAGTAGTTCCCTGAGGAGGTGCAGCGCGGTGACGACGGCGCGGCGGCGAACCTCGGCCCGCGGTCCGGGCAGCGTGACCCGCCGTGCCAGTGTCCTGTCGACGCCGACCACGCACAGGTGCACCAGTCCGACCGGCTTGGCCGCGCTGCCACCATCCGGGCCGGCGACGCCCGTCACGCCGACGCCGATGTCGGCGCCGAGCCGCGCCCGCGCGCCGACCGCCATGGCTTCGGCCACCTCGGCGCTCACCGCGCCGCCGCTCTCGATCAGTCCGGCCGGTACGCCGAGCTGCTGCTGCTTCGCCGAGTTCGCGTACGCGACGAAGCCGCCGAGCACATAGGCCGAGGAGCCGGGCCGTTCGGTCAGCCGCCCGGCGAGCAAGCCGGCCGTGCACGACTCGGCGGTAGCGATGGTTAGCCCGCGGCGGAGCAGTGCGTCGGCGACGAGGTCATCGACGGTCCGCCCGTCGGGCGAAAAG
>JBKOXO010000138.1:0-14590 GCA_046744105.1 Actinomycetota bacterium | reverse complement strand
GCTATGTCTTGCGGGAAGCGCGGTGACCCTGCGGAACCGGGTCTCGGTGGCGGCCGCGGTCGGGGTGCTGGTTGTGGTCGCCGCGGTGAGCAGCGTGCTGTACCTGTCCTACGCCGCGAGCCTGCACTCGCGCGTCGACGCCGACCTGGTCGACGCCGCACAGCAGGCCTCCAGCATTCTCAGGAGCGTCCAGCAGCCGCGCAGCAGCCGATCGACACCCGACTTGAGCAAACCGGTCACCGTCGGCAGCGTCCAGGTCCAACTGTTCCTGAAGCCGCCGGTGGCAGTCGGCCAGCCCACTCCGTTCGGCCCATTCGACAGCCGCGATGTCGCGGTCGCCCACGGCGCGCAACCGGCGTACTTCGCCAACGCGCGCGACGGCGGCCAGCAGTTTCGGGTCTACACCGCCCCCATGCCGGGTGTGCTTCGTGGGCTGGTGCGCACCAGCCGCGCGGCGAACGCCGATGACGCTGCGCTGCGCAATGCGGCTCTGCTGCTGGCTGGGCTGACCGTTGGCGCCGGCGCGGCCACCTACGGTGTGGCCCGGCTTAGCGCCGGCCGCATCCTGCGACCCATCGGGCAGCTCACCGCGGCCGCCGAGCACGTCACCGCCACCCGCGACCTCACTGCCCGGCTCGGCGCCACCGGAACCCGCGATGAGGTGGGCCGGCTCGGCGCGTCGTTTGACACCATGCTGGCCGCGCTGCACGACTCGGTCAGCGCGCAGCGTCAACTGGTGGCCGACGCGTCACACGAGCTGCGCACGCCGCTGACCAGCCTCACGACCAACCTCGACCTACTCGAGGACGGTGCCGGGCTGGCCGATCCGCAGGCGCCCGGCCTGGTGCGAGCGGCTCGTGAACAGGCCGGCGAACTCGACCAGCTGGTCACCGACCTGCTCGATCTTGCCCGCTACGGCGAGTCCACGCCTCATCGCGAGACCGTGCGCCTGGACCTGCTCACCAGCGAGGCGGTGCACCGGGTGCGGCAGCGCGTGCCTCACGCCGCCGTCGACGCCGACCTGCATCCGTGCCTGGTGCACGTCGATCCGGCCGGGGTCGATCACGCCATCTGCAACCTGATCGACAACGCGCTCAAGTGGAATCGACCAGACGGCGTGGTCCAGGTCGTCGTCGACGACGGCCGGGTATCGGTGACCGATCAAGGCCCTGGGATTCCGGATGAAGATCTGCCGCACATCTTCGAACGCTTCTATCGGGCACCGGCCGCACGCGGGATGCCCGGCGCCGGGCTGGGATTGGCCATCGTGGCCCGTGTCGCGCAGGCCAACGACGCAGCGGCCGATGTGCGAACCGGCCCGGACGGATCGACGTTCACCCTCGCATTCCCTCCACATCCGCGCCCCGCGGAAGTCCCGCCCGAGCAGGAATAGACGCAACCAGCTGACGGGCCCGAGGATCGCGCCATCGGCAAGACCCGGGTCGGTTCCTAGGTTGTTCTAAGGCCGCCAGAAGGCTGATCTTGGGCTGCGTCGCGCACCGTCAGCGGCGTCGACGCCGACCGCACTCCATACATCCCGCCTATAACGCGGCGGTGCAATCGCTCGTGAGGCCCGCTACAAGAGGGGCTACTCGGCGCGCAGGGCGAAGGCGGTGCGGGTGCGGGCCGCCCAGGTGGCTGGGCCGAGCGCGCCGGCGACCGCGATGGCCAGCCCGGCAAGTGCGAGCAGCACGATCTCCCACGGGGCGTAGACGGACAGCAGGGACGGCGGCACACCGGAGTTCGCCGCGTGCGCCATGGCCGGGAGCACGCCGTGGTGCAGGTAGACGCCGGCGGGGACCGCGACGATCCCGGCGACCAGGCCGATGAGGCCTACCGAGCACACGATCATGGCGAGGGTCTGCCGCGGGGTCATGCCGATGGCCTTGAACACCCCGATGTCGTGGGCGCGTTCCCGGATCTGCAACGCGACCGTGTTCAGCACGCCGAGCCCGGCCACGACCATGATCAGAATTGTCAGCATGGCGACCAGAGTGACCACCGCGATGAGCTGTGTGTCCCCGCCGCCGTCCGTGCTCACCCAGTACGAGGTGCCGAGCGCGGTGGACAGCGCGTTGGCGTAGGTCTGCACGTCGGTGCCCGGCCGAAGCGACACGTCGTAGTGCTGCGGTCCTGCGTTGGTGGAATCCAGGGTGGCCAGGGTGGCCGGGCTCAGGTACACGTTGACGTCGTTGCCGGGCCGGAACACTTCGCCGACGATCCGCACCGTGGTGCGGTGCCCGCCGCTGGCCAGCGTGTAGGTCGAGCCGACCGACGTGCCGGTGTCGGTGAGGAACAGGGTGTTCACGACCACTTCGGCGGCGTCCGACGAATGCGAGTACCAGCGGCCGGAGATCAGCGCAAGGCCGCTCCAGCTCGGATCGCCGCCGTAGGCCGTGATCGACACGTGATCGCCCAGCCCGGGCAGGCTGACGTCGTCGTCGGTTGCGGGCAGGTAGTGCCGCGTGCCGGGCTGGGCGGCCAGCGCAGCGGTCACGGCCCGCTGCTGCGCGGCGGTCATCGCCGTTGGGCCGGCTTTGCGGTGCCCGGGTGGGGGCGCCCCTGTGGGGATGACCGATATCTGCACCGGCAGCGATGTCTGCGAGGCGGCGGCGAAGGCTCGGTCCAGCGAGGTCGCCAGCCCGGTCCCGAACGTCACCGCGGCCGCGCCGAACACGACGGCCACCACGGTGAGCAGGGTCCGGGCCGGCCGGGCGGCCGGTGCCGCCAGCCCGAGCGTGATCGCGCGTGGCGCCGCGGTCAGCCGGGCGAGCCTCCGATGAGCCAGGTACCCGTGCGCCGGCCGGGGCGCCCGGCCGGTAGCGATCGCCTGCACCGCGCTCATCCGCCCGGCGCGCAGCGCCGGCGGCACCGCGCCGGCCGCGGTCAGCGCGAGGACGGCCAGCGGCACGGTCACGTCGACCCAGAACGGAACGCCGAGCACGCCCACCTGGTAGACCTGCGCGTTCTGCCGGAGCAGTGGGATCGCCAACAGGTTCCCGCACACCGCCCCGGCCACGCAGCCGAGCAGCGCGGGAACGGCGACCAGCAGCACGTAGGTGGCCGTCACCTGTGCCGGGGTGAAGCCGATCGACTTCAACACGCCGATCCGGGTGGTCCCCGCGATCACCGCACCGCTGACCACGTTGACCACGATGAACACCGAGACCACCAGTGCGATCACGCCGAAGGCGATGATGAACGGCACCCACGGCGCAATGTCACTCTGCTCGGATTGCCGCACGCTCAGATACGACGTGGTGTCCAGCAGCGCCCCACGCGGCAGCGCATCCCGCACGGCCGCGATGTCGGCGGCGATCGCCGCGGACGTCCCGGCATGGGTGAACCGGTACAGCATCTGCGCCTGCCCGGAACCTGACCCGCCGAGCCGGGCGATCTCGGACGGCAGCACCCAAGCCTGCGCCGTGCTGGTGACCGAGTCGGCGATGCCGACCACCGTCAGCTTCTGCGAACCGACCGTGACGATCGACCCGATCCCGCCGTCCGGCCCGGTCCGCGACAGCACGATCTGCCCGTCGTTCTGCGCCCAGTGACCCGCGTCCAAGGTGAGGTTGTCGACCGGACCGCCCTGGGCGGGCCGTCCGACGATCTGCAAGTGGGGCAGCCGGACCCCGGGGGTGCCGGGCGCGCCGATGTTGCCGGTGACCGAGACCACCGCGAACGGCCCGGCCGTCGCGGTCACGCCGGACAGCCGCGTCGTAGCCGCGAGCTGCGCCGATGTCGCGACGGAGGTGTCGACGTCCGCGGTGACATGGGCGCCGTGCTGCGCCGCGAAGGCGTGGTCGAAGGGATTGTGCGCGTCGACGAGCATGCCGACAGCGAGCGTCGAGGCGGCCGTGGCCGCCAGCGCCACCAGGCCGATGATCACTGCCTGCAGCCGGCGTCCGCCCAAGCCGCCGCGGGCTGCGCGGATGACGGCGGTCACGGTCGCGCCGCCAGGTCCGACGCGAGCCGCCCGTCGGCGAGCCCGATGACCCGGTGTGTGTATATGGCCGCCAACTCCGGGTTGTGGGTGACGAGGATCAGCGTCTGGCCGGAGGAGTTCAGCTCCAGCAACAGCGCACCTATCTCGGCCCCGGTGGCGCTGTCCACCGCCCCGGTCGGCTCGTCGGCCAGCAGCACCGCGGGCCGGTTCACCAGCGCCCGGGCGATCGCTACCCGCTGCCGCTCCCCGCCGGACAGCCGGGCCGGGTAGGCGTCTCGCCGGTGCGCGATCCGCAGCGTCACCAGCAGTTCCTCCGCGCGGGCCCGCGCCGCGCTCGACCGCACGCCGGCGAGCTGAGCCGGCAGCAGCACGTTGTCCATGACCGTCATGTCGTCGAGCAGGTTGAAGAACTGGAAGATCATCCCGACGTGCCGTCGCCGGAACCGGGCTACGGCGGTCTCGCTGAGCGTGTCGACCTGCTGGTCGCCGACCCGGACCGTGCCGCTCGTCGGTCGGTCCATCCCCGCGATGAGGTTGAGCAGAGTCGACTTGCCACTGCCGGATGGCCCCATGATCGCGACCGCCTCGCCCGGGGCCACCGTCAGGTTGACGTCTGCGACCGCCGGCGCCGTGCGGTTGTCATATCGTTTCGTCACGTACTCGAGCTGAACCAGTGCGTCCATGCCGGGGACCGTAGATCCGCGTGGCCCGCCGCCGCGTCGCCCGCGATGACGAAACCGCCTACCGTAATCGGCTGATCGGGCCGCCGCAGTCATCCGTTTGATGTAGCGCTGTAGTCATCATGAACGATGCTTTCCGGCCCAGGAACGACGACAATGGCCCTATGGGACGCGCCGGCGAGCTGCTTGCCGACCTCCGGCGGGCCGAACCGCGCAGCACGCCATCCGGCTGGGCGCTCGCCCTGGACGCCACCATCGCGGTCGGTGCGGCGGCCGTCGCGGTCCTCGAAGTGGCGCGTGACAGCAGTCAGGACGGCGTTCTCGTTTCCAAACTCGAGGTCGTGAACCAGGCGGTCTCGCCCCACGTAGCCACGACGACGCTCGTCGCCGCGGCGCTGACTGCGCTGCCGCTGGCGGTCCGGCGGCTGTACCCGATCACGGTCTGGCTCCTGATCGTCGGCGCCATCGTCGCTCTGCGCGATAACAACGTCCCACCGATTGCCTTCGCGACCGCGGTGTTCGCCGCCTACAGCGCGGTTGTACACAGCTGGTACCGGAAGCTGGCCATCGGTGCCGTACTGGTCGTCACGCTGATCGTGACCGCGACGTTCGCCGATACGCTGCCGCGGTTCCCCGGCCGGTTCACTGCCCTGTTCGCCGTCGTGCCGGCGGCGGCCGCTGGGCTGGGCATCCGGGAACTGCGCCGACGCCTGCACGATTCCGCCACGCGGCTGCGCCGCGCTACCGAGGAGCACGAGGCCGCGACGCGGCGCGCCATCGAGGCCGAGCGGGCCCGCATCGCCAGCGAGTTGCACGACGTGGTGACGCACAACGTGAGCGTGATGGTCGTGCAGGCCGGCGCGGCGCGCAGCGTGCTGGCCAGCTCGCCCACCGAGGCAGAACAGGCCCTGCTCGCCGTCGAGGCCGGCGGCCGGACCGCGATGGCCGAGCTGCGGAATCTGCTCGGCCTGCTCAGTCCGTCCTGCGACGACGTCGCGCTGCGTCCGCAGCCAGGGCTGGGCGAGCTGGACACGCTGATCGGCCGTGTCTGCGCCGCCGGGCTGCCCGTGCAGCTTTCGGTCAGTGGGACACCGCGGCCGCTGCCGCCCGGCGCCGACCTGGCTGCCTACCGCGTTATCCAGGAAGCCCTGACCAACGTGCTGCGGCACGCCGGCCAGGCGACGACGTCCGTCATGGTCCGGTGGGGGGAGAAGCTGGTGATCACTGTCAGCGACAACGGCTGCGGCGCCAGTGCCGGCACGCCCGGGCGGGGCCTGCTCGGGCTGCGGGAACGGCTGTCGCTGTACGGCGGGGAGCTCGACGCCGGGCCGCGGCCGGGCGGAGGCTGGCAGGTGCGCGCGGTCATGCCAACGGGGCTCGCGGCATGAGGGTGGTGATCGCCGACGACCAGGCGCTGGTACGCGGCGGGTTCCGGCTGATCCTGAAATCGGCAGGCATCGAGGTCGTCGCGGAGGCGGCCGACGGCACGCAAGCGGTCGCGGCCGTGCTCGAGCATCAGCCGGACGTCGCGCTCATTGACATCCGCATGCCCAAGCTGGACGGGATCGAGGCCACTCGGCGCATCCTGGCGACCGGTCCCGCTCCGGCCGATGTGCGAATCATCATCCTGACGACGTTCGACCTCGATCAATACGTGTACGCGGCGCTGGCCGCCGGAGCGAGCGGGTTCCTGCTCAAGGACGTCACCCCCGAGCACCTGGTTGCCGCCGTCCAGCTGGTGCGTACCGGTGACGCGCTGCTGGCACCCTCCATCACCCGCCGCCTGGTCGAACGTTTCGTTCCGAGCCCCAACCAGACCGCCGCGTTACCTGGCTCGCCGGGGTGCAACCTGTCCGCCCTGACCCCACGGGAGCGGCAGGTGCTCGGCCTGGTCGCACGCGGCATGAGCAACGCCGAGATCGCCGCCACGCTGACGCTCAGCGAGGCCACGGTCAAGACGCACGTGGCCCGGATCTTGACCAAGCTCGGGTTGCGCGATCGGGTTCAGGCCGTCGTGCTCGCCTACGAAACCGGCCTGGTGGCAGGGTCAGCAGCAGTGGGCGGCGCCAGTGGCTCGTAGGCCAGGCGCGTCAGCGGCAAGGCGCCACCTCCACGAACCGGCCACGCTGACCCGATTGGCATCACACGCACCGATCATGGCTGGACGAGTTCCGCCACCCGTCCGTGCCTCGCACCGCACGAGCGGGCAGCGCGCCGGCACGACGCCATGGTGCGGTGCCGCTGCTCACCGAGTGCGCCGTGTCCCCGCTGTGTGCCCGGCGCGGCCCGGTAGAACCGGTCGAACAGGTGCGCCAGCGCGTCCGCAGGCACGCCCGGCCCGGTGTCGGCGACCTCGAGCACGTGCCGTCGGTCGTGCTGCTCGATCGTGACCGTCACCTCCGCGGCAGCTCCGGCGTGGACGCGCACGTTGGCGAACAGGTTGCTGATCACCATGGCGAGCTGGGCGCCGTCGCCCTGCACGCACGCCGGACCCTCACCCGCGTACACCGTGATTCGACGCACCGGCTCGACGGCCCGCGCGTCCCCGGCCGCTTCGCGGACGAGCCTCGCAAGGTCGAGCCGGCACCGCGCCGACGCAGGCGCAGCGTCGAAGCGCGCCATCGTCAGGAGCTGGCTGACCAGCTCGCTGCGTCGGTACCCCTGTGCTAGGAGGCTGGCGGATAGCAGGTCAGCGCACCGGGGCTGCCGCCGGCTGCGACATCGTCGCCGAGGCCCGGAGCGCCTCAGTGATCATCTCGAGTCCGGTCTGCAGCTTGTCGAGCGGCTCGTAGCCGAAGCCGAGACGAAAGACGTGCGCATCGTCCCCGAACCAGTCGCCGGGTGTGACGACGACCTGACGTTCGGCCAGTGCCGCATAGAAGTGCTGGATGCGGGCGGGCGGAAAGGCGTCGGCGTCCAGCTGCACACAACAGAAGGCGCCCGCGTCGGGGCGAACCCACCGCAGTTGGCCGTGATGTGTGGCAAGCCAGTTCGCGACGACGCCGACAGCGTCCCCGAGGAACGCTCGGCGGGGCGCGAGGATCTCCTCGACGCGTTGCAGGATCCGGGCTGCGAGCACCTCGTCGAGCGTGCCGCAGGACACCGCGGAGTTGAACCGCGCCAGGCGAAGCTGCTCATACAGCTCGGCGTTACGAATGGTCAGCCAGCCGATGCGCAGCCCCGGAGCTCCGTGTGCCTTCGACAGCGAGCTGCAGGTGATCACCTTGGGGGACAGCGCGGCGGCGGACGGCGGGATGGGTGCCTGCCCGTGGGTGGCATCACGGTAGATCTCGTCGACGACGAGCACGGCGTCGGGACAGACGTGCTGGATGGCCGCCAGCGTGCGCTCGATGTCGTCATGGCTGACGGCGACGCCGGAGGGATTGTGCGGCGAGGCGAGCATGACTAGACGGGTCTTCGCGGACAGCGTCTCGCGCAGCACCGTCGGGTCGAGGCGGTAACCGTCCGCGAAGCGAAGTTGCACCGTGGCTACGCGGGCGCTGAGCCCGCGCAGCGCGTCCAGCATCGGCGGGAACGAGGGCCTGACGACGACGATCTCGCTGTCGTCGTCGCCGAACAGCAGCCCGAGCAGGAAGAGCGCGGACGCGGCACCGGTAGTCAGCAGCACCTCGTCGCGTGCGACGCCAGAGCGATCGGCGATCAGCTGACGCAGGTCGGGCGCGCCGGCCGAGCTTCCGTAGCCCAGAGGGATCTGCGACAAGCCGGCGATCTCGTCCGCGCTGAGCAGCTCGCCCAGGGTGAGCTCGCGACAATAGCTCTCGCCCAGGTCGTATTGCGGAGTTTCGTCGACCAGTGCGGTGATCGGACTTGCCGGAAAGCGTCGCATGGCATCGATTCTTTCCGGCGAGGTAGCGCGGCGCCAGCGAAAATGAGTCCGACGCGTCAGTTGCAGTATTGGCCGCTGTCTACGCTCCAGCCGCCCGTCGGGAACCGGATCACGTGCAACGAGACGTGGGCCGCCCAGAATGTCGCCGCATCGGCCTCGCGGGTTACCTGCCACGTCGGCGGCGGGTTCAGGTAGCGGGCAATGCCGCCGCCGCCCTGCGCGACGTAGCGTGCGACCGCCTTCTCCGGGGTGGGCTCGCCATCCGGGGAGCCGCCGAAGTCGGCGCTGAATCCGATCCCTTCGGTGCAGTCCAGCGGGGGCGGACTCCCCGAGCCGCCGCCGTTGCTCACGCGTGACGCGCCCGTTGGCGCGTCCGCACCCGACGCGCATGCAGCCACCAACGCGGCGACACCAAGCGCGGTTACTGCCATGCCACATCGGCGTCCCAGCCGGCACCTCATCGCCCGCCACCTTCCACGATGTCGAACCCGTGCAGCCTCACCACTAGCAACGCAACGTCGTGTGGCTGACGTTGTCCGCGTCGAAGCCCGTCGTGCCCTTAGCGGACAAGAGTTCCCGGATGACAACGGTGTCGGCAACACTCGAATGTTACGCCGACACCGGTTACCTCTTGATCAACGCTGCCATAGCCGCCGAATTTCGCGAGTTCAGCAGAGATGATCAACGCTGGGCAGGCGGCCAACTCGCCGAAGGCTTGACGGGATGAGCCTGCGCCCCTAGCGTGCCCATGACATCGTTGTCGGACCATGCCCCAAGCCTGGCTGGAGTGCCTCGTGGATTCTGCCGATCGTTACCTGAGCTCCGTGATGCGCCGAGCCGTCCGGGCGTTAGCGTCGCTCGCGGTTGCCACGCTGGCGCTCGCAGCGGCGCAGGCGGTTGTGTCGCACGCACAGGCCGGCCCAGAGAGCTCGGCGAGCGACTTCTCGACGTCGTTCGAGGCCGGTCAGTCGCAGCCTGACTGGACGAGCACGCTAGAGACCAGCGGCGACGGCGCGACCAAGGCCTGGGGCGTGTCGATGACCACCACTGTGGGCACTGGTCCCGGCAGCGGCTACAACGTCCGGCCGAATGTCGGCTGGACGGGTGTAGCGTCCTTGCACTACGCGGGCCACCAGTACGCCACCGGACACGGCTACGCCTACGACAAGCTCTACGACGTCAACGTCCCGGTCACGCCGACGACCGAGCTGTCGTACCTGATCTTCCCGGAGTCGACGTCCGGCGACAGCAGCGACCCGAGCACCTACGCGGCGGTCGATCTCGCCTTCACCGACGGCACGTACCTCTCCGACTTGGACGCGCTCGACCAGCACAGCAAGCCGGTGAACCCGCAGGGGCAGGGCGACTCCGACATCCTCTACACCGACCAGTGGAATCACGAGATAGCCGAGATCGGTGCCGTGGCCGCCGGCAAGACGATCGACCGCATCCTCGTCGGCTACGACAAGCCCAGCGGGCCAGCGGATTTCAGCGGTTGGCTGGACGACGTCGCAGTGACGGCAGCACCGGCCCACAACACCTCGACGCATCCTTCGGATCACGTCATCACCACTCGTGGCACTAATTCCGGCTCGAGCTTCTCGCGCGGTAACAACTTCCCGGCGATCGCGGTACCCCATGGCTTCAACTTCTGGTCGCCTGCGACGAACGCCGGCTCGAACACGTGGTTCTACCGCTATCAGGCGGACAACAATGCGCAGAACCTGCCGATGATGCAGGCCTTCTCGCTCAGCCACGAGCCCAGCCCGTGGATAGGCGACCGGCAGACATTCCAGGTCATGCCCGAAGCCGGGGGCGGCACGCCGACCGCGGATAGATCAGCGCGGGCACTCCCGTTCGATCACGCGAACGAGATCGCGCTACCCCACTACTACGGCGTCACGTTCCAGAACGGCATGAAGACCGAGATCACGCCGACCGACCACGCGGCGATGTTCCGGTTCACGTTCACGGGCGACGCGTCCAACCTCGTCTTCGACAACATCAACGGTGACGGCGGACTGGTCCTCGACCCGGCCGGCAACAGCATCAGTGGCTACACCGACGTCTCGTCGGGCCAGTCCAATGGCATGACCCGGATGTACGTCTACGCCGAATTCGACCAGCCGGTCGTCGCCAGCGGCACGCTGACCGGCGGTAGCGGCAGCAGCAACGTCAGCGGGTACTTCAAGTTCGACACGAGCGCGACGAAGGTCGTGACGATGCGCATCGCGACCTCACTGATGAGCGTCTCGCAGGCCGAGCACAACCTGGGTCTGGAGATCTCGTCCAGCGACACGTTCGATTCCGTCAAGGCACGGGCGCAGGCCATGTGGGACAAGGTCTTGGGCGTCATCACCGTGCAGGGCGCCAACGACGACGCGCTGACCACCCTGTACTCGAACCTCTACCGGCTCAATCTGTATCCGAACGAGGCGTACGAGAACACCGGCACCGCCGACTCACCGGTGTGGAAGCACGTCGTGCAGTCGTCGGACTCGTCGGACCCGGTACCTCCCGGCACGACCGGCACCGAGACCGGGGCGCCAATCGTGAACGGCAAGGTCTTCGTCAACAACGGGTTCTGGGATACGTACCGAACCGAATGGCCGCTGGACTCGCTGCTCTACCCGGTCGAAACGGGTGAGATGATCAACGGCTTCGTCCAGCAGTACAAGGACGGTGGCTGGATCGCCCGGTGGTCGGCACCGGGTTACGCAAACAGCATGACGGGCACCAGTTCCGACGTCGCGTTCGCGGACGCGTACCTCAAAGGCGTACCGGGCCTCGATGTGCACGCCATGTACGACGCGGCGCTGAAAGACGCCTCCGTCGCCCCGCCCAGCCAGAACATCGGGCGCAAGGGACTCGATCAGTCGATCTTCCTCGGATACACGCCGACTTCGACGCCCGAGAGCGCGTCCTGGTCGCTCGAGGACTACCTCAACGACTACGGCATCGCGCAGATGTCGAAGAAGCTGTACGTCACGACCGACGCCAGTGACCCGCGGCATCAGGAGTACCTCGACAACTACACGTACTACCTCAACCGCGCGCAGGACTATGTCAACTTGTTCAACCCAGCTGTAGGTTTCTTCGAGGGCAAGGACGCGTCGGGTCACTGGCGTCAGTCGGCGTCCGACTTCGACCCGCGCGTCTGGGGTTACGAATTCACCGAGACCGACGGGTGGAACTTCGCGTTCCATGCGGTGCAGGACGGCCAGGGCTTGGCGGGCCTCTACGGCGGCCGGGCGGGGCTCGGGGCCAAGCTCGACCAGTTCTTCAGCATCCCGGAGACGGCCACGTTCCCGGGCTCATATGGCAGCGTCATTCACGAGATGCGCGAGGCCAAGGCGGTGCGCCTCGGGCAGTGGGGCCTGAGCAACCAGGTGTCGCACCACATCCCTTACATGTACGACTACGCGGGCGAGCCGTCGAAGGCCGCAGCGATCGTCCGCGAAGCGCTGTCGCGCACGTTCATCGGCGGTGACATCGGCGAGGGCTACCCGGGCGATGAGGACAACGGCGAGATGTCGGCGTGGCAGATCTTCAGCTCGGTCGGTTTCTACCCCCTGCAGATGGGGTCGCCGACGTACGCGATCGGGTCGCCGCTGTTCACTCAAGCCACGATCCACTTGGAGAACGGCAAGCAGATCGTAATCAACGCGCACAACAACAGTCCGCAGAACGTCTACGTGCAGGGACTGAAGGTCAATGGCGTCGCGCAGTCGAAGGTCTACCTGACGCAAGACCAGCTGGCGAGCGGTGCGACGCTGGACTTCGACATGGGTCCCCAGCCGTCGGCGTGGGGCACCGGCGACCACGACGTGCTGCCGTCGATCACAAACGGCACGTCGGCGGCGAAGCCGCTGCAAGATCTGACCGGACCCAACCACGGCACCGCGTCTAGCAGCGACGGCAGCGATGCCGCCAAGCTGTTCGACAACTCGTCCAGCACCGAGGTGGCGTTCCCGACGAAGACCCCGTCGGTTGTGTGGGACTTCGCCGCGGCGGGCACCGGCACGGCGACTTACTACACACTGACGTCCGGCTCCCAGGCCGGCGACCCAGCGAGCTGGGAGCTGCAGGGCTCGATGAACGATGTCGAGTGGACGACGCTGGACCGCCGGACCAACCAGACGTTCCCTTGGCGCCGGTACACGAGGGCGTTCCCGATCGCCAACTCGAAGGACTACCGCTACTACCGCTTGCGGGTCATCGCCAACAGCGGGGAGCCGACCACGTCGCTGTCGGAGATCGAGTTGCTCGGTCAGCCGCCGGCCACTAACGCCAACCGCACTCTGGGCGCGGCGCTGTCGCCGCAGCAGAGCGTGGTCATCCCGTCGGCCGGCACTGCCGCGACCGAGAAGCTGACGCTTGACGTCCAGGCGACGGCGCCCGGCCAGGCGCGCGTAAAGGTGACGCCCGACGTGCCGAAGGGTTGGACGGTGACGCCGGCGAGCACGGTGCTGACTCTGAACTCGAACGGCAGCCCGGCTGAGGGATCCGTGCCTCTCACCGTGACCATACCGGCGGGTACGGCCGATGGCACGTACACCGTGGGCGCGACCGTGAGCACGGCGGGCAGCGCTGCGGTGCGGGCAGTTGCCACCGTGACCGTGGCGCACAAGATCGACTTCGATACGGGCACGGCCGCGGAGCAGCCCTGGCTGTGGGATGCCGACAGCTCGCAGATCGACGGTGCCGGCAACCGCTTCGCGGACAACGATCACTATTTCGTGTACCGGTTCCCGCTGCCGGCCGACACGACCAGTGGCTCGGTGACGCTGTCGATCGATAACGAGTTCCTGGTGCAGGCCAGCACCGATGGGCAGAACTGGACGACGGTGCTGCAAGAGACGCAGCAGATCCGTGACGGCTCCAACAAGGCCGACCGCACGATCGACATCGCGGCGTTCCTGGGCACGGAGAAGACCGTCTACATCCGCGTCACGGACAGCTTCCCGCAGGACGGCTGGGGCGGGCGCCTCTCCCACGTCACCGTGACCTTCAAGTGATGGTGAGGACCATGAACGGTAAGCCCAGGCGGGCGGTCGCGGCCGTCGTCTCCGCAGCATTGCTGTACGCCGGGATGCTTACCGTCCCGGCCACGGCGTCCGCCGCTGCGCTGCCGGACCTGACCGCGCTCGTCAATCCGTTCATCGGCACGCAGAACTTCGGCAACACATTCCCTGGGGCGTCCATGCCGTTCGGCATGGCGCAGGAGAGCCCCGACAACGGCGGCGCCACGGGCTACGACTACGACACACCGACGATCTACGGCTTCAGCCAGACGCATCTGTCCGGTGTCGGGTGTGGCATGGAGGGCGAGCTGCCGATCATGCCCACCTCCGGGCCGATCACCACGACGGACTACCACTCCTACGCGTCGGATTACTCGCACAGCGACGAGCAGGCGCAGCCCGGCTACTACCAGGTCCATCTCGCGAAATATGACGTGAACACCGAACTGACCGCCACCGACCGGACCGGCTGGCAGCGCTACACGTTCCCTGCCGGATCGCAGGCAAACGTCTTGTTCAATACCGGCAAGGCAAGCATGGCTGTCTTCGACTCGTACGTGAAAGTCGTGGGCAACGACACCATCGAGGGCTACATCCACGACGGGCATTTCTGTGCCGGCCACGACGAGCACACGCTCTATTTCGTCGCGCGCTTCAACCGGCCGTTCTCTGCCTTCGGCACTTGGTCCGGTGGCGCGATGACCGCCGGATCGCGGGACTCCGCGGCCGGGCAGTCGAGCAACGGCGCATACGTCACGTTCGACACGACGACCGATCGCAGCGTGACCGCGACGATCGCCCTGTCGTACACGGGGATTGACGGTGCCCAGAAGAACATGACCGCGGAGGCGTCCGGTCAGGACTTCGACACCGTGCGGCAGGCCGCCCACGACGCCTGGAACGCTCGGCTCAACCAGATCGAGATCGCGGGCGGTACGCACGACCGGCAGGTGTCCTTCTACACAGCGCTGTACCACTCGATGCTCGGCCCCAACCTCGTCGGCGACGTGGACGGGCGCTACATCGGCTTCGACAAGACAGTGCACCAGGCGCAGGACTACACGCCGTACGCCAACCTGTCCCTGTGGGACAC
>JBKOXO010000110.1:0-5431 GCA_046744105.1 Actinomycetota bacterium | reverse complement strand
CAAACGACGACCGCTTCGCCTACGTCACCAACTTCGGCGACTGCACGGTGTCGTGCTATGAGATCACCGCCGATGGAAGCCTCACGCTGCACGACCCGGTAGCGGGCTCTACCGGGCAGGGCCGGAAGGGCCTGCGCGACGCAGCGATCTCCGGTGATGGCCGCTACCTGTACGCGATTGACGCCGACGCGCAGAAGCTGTGCGGCTGGGCGGTAGGCCAAGGTGGCCGCCTCACGGCGACCGGCGAGTTCGGTGGGGTGCCCGACACGGTTGCCGGACTGGCCGCCAGCTGAGTGGACGGCTTGATCATCCGTAATCCAGTCCAAGCAAGGTTCGACGACGCGGGCCGACGCCTCGCCGCGACGTGGCGCCAATACGACTGGGGGTTCGGAGTCGACCTCTTCGACGAAGCGATGAGCGCTCACCTCATCAGCGAGGGCGCCGAGAACTGGACCGACGTGTCCAGCGATCAAGCCTGGTCAGCTCTGCCCTGCTGCAAGGCCTGCCGACCTGCGGGACGTGCGGACGCAAGCTCGCCGTGTATTACGACGGCCCGTCCAAGTCCACCCCCGGCTACTACTGCACCGGCACCGGCCAACTCGTCGACGGGCGTGGCACCAGACACCTACGCGTCGGCGGCGTCGCGATCGACGCCGCGGTCACGCAAGCGTTCTTGGCTCCCCTGGCACCCGCCGGTGCGCTGAAAAGAAGCAGCTTGCTAAGCGATTCTTCGGTCCTGTCGAGCAACGCGGCATAGGACGGACGGGTCTCCAGCAGCAGACCCCCGATCATTTGACCAGAGCCCACCCGCCGGTCCCCGAGCACGCGCCGCGCGTCCTCGAGCGGCGCGGGTGACTCAACCCGCCTCGACCGGCAGCGGCTGCCGCAGATCGAGGCCGATCATGTCATTCCGGGGTTGGGCAGACTCTCGATTTTGCTTCGATGCAGTCCAGAAGCCGGTGGTAGGAGTCACAGAATGATTGCACGCCTTCCCGCTCGAGCTCGCCTGTGATCGTGCTGAGTTCGATTCCGGCCGCCGCAGCGTCCGCAAGCGTCTGCTGGGCCTGGGCCGGGTCCGTGTCGAGCGTCCGGGCGACGGTTCGGTGGTCCGCGAACGCGCGCAGCGTCTGCTCGGGCATCGAGTTGACGACGTCGGGTCCGATCAGCTCGGAGACTTAGAGCACATCGGAGTAACGCGGATCCTTCGTCCCAGTACTGGCCCACAACGGCCGCTGCCGTTTCGCACCGGCGCGCTCGAGGGTGTCGCATTCCGGGCCGGCGAACTTGGCCAGGTAGCGCTGGTACGCGACGCGTGCGGTCGCCAGCGCCACCCTGCCGCGCAGCGCGGAGTCGGCGGGGAGCCGGGCATCGACCTTGGTGTCGATCCGTGACAGCAAGAACGACGCCACCGAGGTGATCGAGTTAAGCGGCTCGTTGGCCTGCGAACGCGCGCGGAGGCCGCGCAGGTACGCGTCGATCACCTGCTCGTAGCGCTCGATCGAGAACAGCAAGGTGATGTTGACGTTCACGCCGCGGCGGGTGAGCTCCTCGATCGCCGGCAGGCCGGCCTCGGTGCCCGGTACCTTGATCATCACGTTCCGCTGATCTAGGCGCTGCCACAAATCGATTGCCTGCGCGATCGTCGTGTCGGTCTCGTCGGCCAGATCCGGGGTGCACTCGAACGAGATGAAACCATCGGTCGCCGCGGTGCGGTCGTATTTGGAGCGGAGCAGCTCGGCGGCGTTCCCCACGTCCTCGAGCGCGATCGAGAAGAACACCTCGTGGGTGTCCCGCTGTCCGCGCGAGACCAGGCGGCGTAGCTGGGCGTCGTAGAGGTCGGACCCCTCGATTGCCTTGGCGAAGATCGTCGGGTTCGAAGTGGCTCCCGTCACGCTGGAGTCGCGGATCAGCTCAGCGAACTCGCCGCTCTGCAGCAGTCGCCGCGACAGGGTGTCCAGCCAGATCGTAGACACCGGCGTCGTGGAGCTGCTGCAGCTTTGGATTTGGCGCCATCTTGAGTCCTCCCGTCAGTGTCGCGCGACCGTCCGCCGCGAGCAAATGGAGCGGCGTGTCGGGGTCGCTCGGGGCGACCGCGTCCACTGCGCGGCGCGAGCGGATCAGCGTCGCCGCATGGTCGGTCCCGTCGACACGTTGACGTTCATCCCCGCGACAACCGCCCCGTCGCGCAGCCAGAGCCGCGAGAAGCTCGCCGTCGTCACGGTCGCGCCCTAAAGGTTGCGCTGCGGGCTCCCTTCCTCGCTTCGCGCGGTGATATCCGGCCGTTGGGCGCGGCGTCGCCGCGATGCCGGGGCAGGGAGAGGCGCGGGTCGCCGACGAGGGAGTCCGCAGAGCGCTCGGGCGACCCCGAACTCACACTCCGTGGTTAGCTCGTTGTTCGCACTCGGCGGTCACGCTGTGCGTGACCTCGGACTCCGGGTCCCATCCAGAACATGCGAGTTCGAACTCGACCTGGAGCTCCATGATCTCCGTCCTTAGGCCGGGCAGCTGGCATCCACCCAGCCGCGAAAAACCTAGATCGTCTCCTCAAGCCAAGCGCCGTCGCAGGGCATCGACCCGTTCGAGAGCCGCACGAGGATCTTGTGTGCGTTCGCGCGCACATCCTCGTGGGACGCCAGGGTCGAACGCCCATGACATCGTGCTGACGTCCTTTCGCGAAACAGCGGGCGGATGTCGCGCTCGTAACCGACTGCTTCTTGGTCCATCTCGACCTCCGTTCAGATCGCGACTAGATCGATGTCGCCGAACCTTCGCACTGCTCCGGCAGTGTCGAGTGTTCTCGCGCGCAACTTTGCGCCAGGCGCGCCGGGGTCGCGCCCGTGCATGGCCTGGTCAGACCCCTACTGGCTGTTCCTAGCCGAGCGGAGCAGCGTCAGCGCCGCCGCCGGGAAGAGCAGCACCGACAAGAGGCCGGCTGCGACCAGGGCCGCGTAGACGGCGGGGCGGAGAAGGTCCAGCTGTACACCGATCTGACCCGCAACGATCAGGAAGCTGAGGGAGGTTGCCTGCAACAGTGCGGCGGCGAGTGTCTGCGTGCGACTTGCCAAGGATCTATAGAGAAGCGCGGGCAGGCCGCGGACGATCAACAAGGCGGCGAGGAAGATCGGCACGCGCACGAGATTGGTGGCGCTCGCAAACAGCGCCGTCAGGTCAAACCGCACGCCGGTCGCGACGAAGAAGACCGGGACGAACACGCCGTAGCCGACCGCCTCGAGCTTCTGGCGGAACTGCGGGTGGGTCAGTGCCTGGTCGCGGTCCAGGAGCTTGAGTATCGCGCCGGCGAGGAAGGCGCCGAGAATCGCCTCCAGGCCGAGCCGCTCGGCAAGCACGACGAAAATGGCCAGCAAGGCGAACGACGCGCGGATGCGAATCTCCGCGGTTGTGTCCTGCAAACGCACTAGCGTCATTGAGAGGCGCATCGAGTGCTCGGCGCCGAGCACGGCGACCCCGACCGCGAGCACGAACAGCCCGAACAGGCCAAGCAGCACCAGCTTCGCACCGATGCCGCTGGACTCCCCCGAGAAGAAGAGCGACAGCAAGACGATCGTCGCGATCTCGGCGATCGAGGCGCCCGCGACCACCACCTGTCCAAACGGCGTAGCGAGCTGACCGGCGTCCTTCAGGACCGGAATCACAATCCCCAGCGAGGTCGCCGACAGCACGATGCCGATCAGGAGCGGCGACTTGACGAGACCGCCTGCATGCAGGACAAGACCGATTAGCAGCGCGAGCCCAAATGAGATTGCATAGCCGAACGCGGTCAGGCGGAGCAGGCGACCGCGAAATCGCTCGTAGTCGACCTCGAGACCCGCGAGCAGAAGCAGGAACGCGACCCCGAGGAGGCTCATCACCTGGATCGGTGTGTCGATCGAAACCCAGCCCAACACGTGAGGTCCGATCACGATGCCGAGCACGATCTCGAGCACGATCGCCGGTAACCGAATCCGGGGGAACAGCCCCAGCGCAAGCGGGGCCGCCAGAGCCGCCGCTGCGACGATCGCCAGTCCACCGAACGAGATCGCGCCCATCGCACGCGCTCATCGACGAGCCGGCGCCGAGGCACCTATTTCGCCAACACCCTGGCGAGGACAATAACCCTTCCAGCTGTTGATCTCGACGAGGGTCGGTACGTCGATCCGCCCCAGGTCCTGAAAGCGGCTCCATTCCGCGAGCGTGGCCGAGGCCGATATTCCCACCTCGCTAGGCCCATGCATCTTCACGTAGATGGCCGCGTTGATGTGATCGAGGCCGCGACGGGCGGGGTCGGGCCAGTCGGCGGCGGGCATCCGCAGCACGTGGTGCACGTAGTGATGCTGCATCAGTAGCTGCATGAACCGCGGGTCCTCGTACTTGCCGGCAGCCTCCAACGCCTGGATCTCCGCCAGCGCTTCCTGATCCATCGCCGGCATCAGGACCTCGCGCGCGTACGCGTTAAAGGCAGGGACGTCCATCATCATGTTGAAGATCACCAAGCTGTGTAGCGCCGGGTCCGCCGTGCAGCAGAAGCAGCCGAAGCGATGGGTTGTTGACGACTCGTTTGGTCCATACCTCGAAGCGTCCGGCCGGCGTTCGATCGGAATCCGGCGCGACCCGCCGCTGAGGCGATCCTTACGCGATGAGTAGTTAAGGTAGGCGGGGTTCACGCACCAATGTCTAACAGAACTCGTCTGCCATTTGAGCGAGTTCCATCACGGAATACGGACTCCGCCGAACCGCTCACTCACCGGACGCGCATGTGCCGGAGGCGCATCCGTGGACGTCAGGGAGACGCACTCCGCTTGATCAACAGGGCTCAAAGCTGCAACGCCAGCTCGATCCGCGCCGGTCTTCATCGAGGACTCGCGGTGCCGGAGCGGGAAAGGCGCGGACATCGGCTGAGCAGGTCCCGCGATCTTGACACAGGGCTCGAACGCCCGGTCGTTCGTCGGCGATGACCTGCTCATCTGCCCATTAGGTCGTTCGTCCAACCGGGCGCTCCACCTTGATCGCGGCTGCGGACCGCCGGTCTCCGGCAGTTACCGCGGGGCACACCACCGCAAAAACACTGCTGCGCCGTGCACCGTTGACATTCTCCGTCACGTATTTGCTCGGTGATGTGCCGCGCCCCTGGCGCCATCTCGTCCACGATGCGTGGATAGATGGGCGCCCGGTCCGTCACGATTCGACCGGCACTGGTCCAAGCCGTGGCGCACGCGCGAAGAATGTCGCTTGCCGTGATCATGGGACCGTTTGAGCCCCGGTTTGCCATGGGCATGGGACCACCTGTTTGCCAGTAGTGGGACCGCCGGTCTTCTCGGTGATGGGACCACCCCGGCGTGGCTCGGTCGCTTCCGGTCGCGTGGCCGCTGTCTTGGCGGCATGGCGTACCGGGAGGTATCGGTGATCGAAGTGAGGGAGATCCTGCGGCTGTGGC
>JBKOXO010000004.1:0-10186 GCA_046744105.1 Actinomycetota bacterium | reverse complement strand
CCGGCAGAGGCTGAACGCTGCGGCGTCGGCGACCTGCAGCCCGCGCCGGAGCACCTCGTCGTAGCTGATCGTGTCGAACTTGACGGCATCCGGGTGGGTGCGAGGGTCCGCGTCGTACACCCCGTCGACGCCGTTCTTGGCCAGCAGCAGCACCTGGCAGCCGATCTCGAGCGCGCGCTGCGCGGCGACAGTGTCCGTAGAGAAGTACGGCAAGCCCGCACCCGCGCCGAAGATCACCACACGGCCCTTCTCGAGGTGCCGTTCGGCGCGTCTGGGGACGTACGGCTCGGCCACCTGGCCCATCGTGATCGCCGTCTGCACCCGCGTCGGGACGCCGGCCTTCTCGAGGAAGTCCTGGAGCGCCAGGCAGTTCATCACCGTGCCGAGCATGCCCATGTAGTCGGCGCGGTCACGGTCCATCCCGCGCTGGGACAGCTCGGCGCCCCGGAAGAAGTTCCCTCCGCCGACCACAACGGCAACCTGCGTGCCAGTGACGACCACCTCGGCTATCTGCCGGGCGAGCGACTGGGCCACATCGGGGTCGACGCCCACCGAACCGCCGCCGAACGTCTCACCGGACAGCTTCAGCAGCACCCTGCGGTAGCCGCCTTGAGACGGGGAGGCGGCCGCCGTCCGTTCGTCGGTCATCGGCGGCCGCTCCTCTCGCGCTGCGTCTGCGTGTGATCCTGCCTCATCAGTCTTGGCAGGGAGCGCTCAGGCCGCGCCCACCTCGAAGTGCGCGAACCCGGTGACGGTCACGCCGGCGTCGTCCAGCAGCGCCTTCACAGTCTTCTTGCTGTCCTGTACCGACTCCTGCTCGAGCAGCACATTCGTCTTGTAGAAGCCGTTCACCATGCCCTCGACGATCTTGGGCAGCGCCGCCTCGGGCCTGCCCTGCTCGCGAGCCTTCGCCTCGGCGATGCGCCGCTCGGACTCGATGACGTCCGCGGGCACGTCGTCACGGGTGAGGTAGCGCGGGCGCATCGCCGCCACCTGCATCGCGGCGCCGCGGGCGGCAGTGAGGTCGTCGCCGGTGAACTGGACGAGGACACCCACCTGGGGCGGCAGGTCGGAAGCCTTCTTGTGCAGGTACGTGGCGACCTGCCTGTCGACCTTGACCGCGCGGCGTAGTTCGAGCTTCTCACCGATCACCGCGGCAAGCGCTTCGATGTTCTCGGCGACGGTGCGCCCATCCTTGAGCTTCTCGGCGAGCAGCGACGGCACGTCACTGGCGTTCGAGTTCGCGAAGTGCGCGACAATGTCCGCGGCCAGGGTCTGAAACTGCTCGTTCTTCGCGACGAAATCGGTCTCGGAGGCAAGCTCGATCATCGCGCCCTCGGCCGCGGCGACGAGCCCGTTCGATGCGGTGCGCTCGACGCCACGCTTGGCGGCCTTGGCGCCGCCCTTGACACGCAAGACCTCGACGGCCTTGTCGAAGTCGCCGTCGGCCTCCTCGAGAGCATTCTTGCTGTCCATCATTCCGGCGCCGGTGGCGTCCCGGAGTTTCTTCACGTCAGCGGCGGTGTAGTTCGCCATCGTCTGTCGGTGTCCTCGGTTTCGAAGGGGTTCAGGATTCGGCGGCGTCGGTCTCGGACGCAGCGGCCCCGGCCGGCTGGTAGAGGTCGCGCTCCCACTCCGCGAGCGGCTCGTCGGCGGCGAGCTGGCCGGGCTCCGGCTTCTCGTCGCGGCCCGCACTGGCCGCGGCCGCGGCGCGGGCGACCAAACCGTCGGCGACGGCGTCGGCCACCACGCGGGTGAGCAGCGCGGCCGAGCGGATCGCGTCGTCGTTGCCCGGGATCTTGTAGTCGACCTCGTCCGGGTCGCAGTTCGTGTCGAGGATCGCGATCACCGGGATGCCCAACTTGCGCGCCTCGCCGACGGCGATGTGCTCCTTCTTGGTGTCGACGACCCAGATGGCGCTGGGCACCTTGCTCATCTCGCGAACGCCGCCGAGCGTGCGCTCGAGCTTGTCCTTCTCCCGCTGGAGCATCAGCTGCTCCTTCTTGGTGGCCGTGCCTTCCCAGCCGCCCTGCTCGCTCGACTCGAGCTCCTTGAGCCGCTGCAACCGCTTGTAGACGGTCGAGAAGTTCGTGAGCATGCCGCCCAGCCAGCGCTGGTTGACGTAGGGCATGCCGACCCGAGTGGCCTGCTCGGCGATCGCCTCCTGCGCCTGCTTCTTGGTGCCGACGAACAGCACGCTGCCGCCGTGGGCGACGGTTTCCTTGACGAACTCGTAGGCGCGGTCGATATAGGACAGCGTCTGCTGCAGGTCGATGATGTAGATGCCGTTGCGCTCGGTGAAGATGTAGCGCTTCATCTTCGGGTTCCAGCGCCGGGTCTGGTGCCCGAAATGGACGCCGGAGTCGAGCATTTCCTTCATGGTGACGACGGCCATGCCGGTCGTCCTCCTTGCTGTGCGTGCGCGCCGGGGCGCGCGAACCTCGGTTGCCGCGGACGGGCCGGGTGGCCCGCCGCCCTGGTGCCCGGTGTCGCGGCCACGTTCTTGCCGGCCGGACTGACCGGTCGGACCGAGGATGACCGCCTACCCACGTTGTGGGCGGGCACGCGAAGTCGACCCCTGAGGGTCGCTGCGTCGAAGTCTAGCCGCTACCGGTAGGCCACGCCCAATTCGTGGCCCTCCACCTCAGTTGAGCAGGCCGTCGCGGCGGGCCACCGCCGCCGCCTCGGTGCGGCCGCGCACCCCGAGCTTGGCGAGGATGTTCGAGACGTGCACGCTCACCGTCTTCTCGCTGATGTAGAGCTGGCGAGCAATCTGCCGGTTGGTGCTGCCTTGGGTGATCAGCGCGAGGACGTCGCGCTCACGCTGGGTGAGCGCGTTCGACGAAGCGCTGAGGCTTCGCGACTCGCCGAGCTGGCGCAGCTCGTCCAGCAGCGGCCGTGCGCCCAGCCTGCGGGCTGTCTCCCTGGCCAGGTTGGCCTGTTCGGCCGCTTCGCCGGCTCGCCCGGCCGCGCGCAGCACGGCGGCAAGCCGAGCCTGCGACCGCGCCTGCTCGAACACGTGCCCGTACCCGAACGCCTCGACGGTGCGCTGCCAAAGGCCGATGTGTTCGTCCACGTGAGGTGGATCCACGCCGCCGAGCCAGCGCAGCCGCGCCCACTCGGCCTCCATGCGCGCCTGCCAGGCAACGCCCTCGACGCCCAGCCGGCCACCAAACGGGCGGCCGCGCTGCAACGTAGTGCGTCCGGCCGCAACGAGCTCGCGGCCCCGCTCGACGGAGCCGATGCGGTCTTCGCTGGTCTGGCTCGCCGCGGCGCTGGACAGCGCGGCGAGGCCCAGCGCGGACAGGCGGATCCGGCCCAGAAACCACGGTTGCTGCCAGAGCTCGCCGACAACCGCGACCAGCGCCTCCAGGACGCGCAATGCCGCCTCGGACTTGCCGTCGTCCACGTACAGGTCAATGGCCGCCCCGCCCGACAGGACCGCGATCAGTCCGTCACGCTGCCACCAAGGACGCAGCACGGGCACCAGCTCGAGCGCGGCTGTCTTGCCGCGTCCGGCGCTCACCGCCATGCCCGCCGCGGCGAGCATCGCCTCGGCGAGCGCCGGCGGCGACTCGTCATCCACTCGGGCCAGGTTTGCGCTGATGTCCCAGTCACCGCTGGCGTATCTCGCCATGCTGGCCATGACCCGCGACTCGAGCCCGTACGCCGTCCATGGGCGGCCGAGGTCGCGCGCTCGGACGATGTTGGCGTCCCAGGCCTCGATCGCCCGCGGCAGGTCGCCCTGGTCGTAGTAGAGGCTGCCGAGGTTGTAGCGGCTGCGCAGCTCAGCGGTGACCTCGCTTGCCTGGCGTGCCTCGTCGGCAATTTGGGCAAGGCCGCGTGCCGCGGCCGCCGGCTCGCCGGCGCGGCGGTGCAGTATCGCCAGCGTCGTGTGCGCGTCGGCGGCTGCCTCTGGGTGGCCGAGCGCGGTGGCGGCCTCGACGGCCTCGCTCGCCCACCGCTCCGCGTCGTCCAGGCGGTCGAGTGCCATCGCGGCATGGGCGTGCAGGGACGCGATGCGGGTGCGGAAGGTGCTTGGCGGGTCGGCCGGCACAAGACGCAGTGCCTCGGACGTCGCGGTGAACACCTCGAAGTCGCCGTCTACAGCCACCGAGGCCGTGGCCAGCGCGTACAGCAGCTTGGCGCGCAGCCGCGGATCGCTGTCCGTGGGGTATTGGTCGAGCGCCTCGCGCGTCAGTTGCACCGCGCGGTACGGATGCCCTGCCGCGACGGCGGCATCGGCGGCGGCCACCGCTAGCTCCGGCTCTTCCACCCGGTCGGCCTCCGGCACCGCTGGGAGCAGCTCAAGGGCGACCTCGTAGTGACGAAGCGCTTCCTGCGGGGCTCCGACCGTCATGGCCTCGTCGCCGGCGCGGATGCTGGCGGCGAAGGCTGTGGACAGATCGTGCGACTCGCGGGCGTGACGCGCCAGCTCGGCGGCCGTGCCTTCGACGGCCTTTTGGAGCGCGGCGGCGTACGCCGCGTGGATGCGCACCCGCTCGCCCGGCAGCAGGTCGTCGTAGATCGCTTCGGCGAGCAGCGCGTGCCGGAAGCCGTAGCCGCTGTCGCCACGGGGCTCGAGGATCTGCGCGTCGACCGCCTCGCGCAGGGCCGCGTCGAGCATGTCGTCAGGGACGTCCACCACGGCCGCCAGCAGCGCGTGCGACACCCTGCGACCGGCCACTGCGGCGACCCGGGCGATGCGGCGTGCTTCCTCGGAGAGCCGGTCGAGGCGGACGAGCAGCAGATCAGCGAGTTCGGCCGGCAGCATGCTCTGCTGCGGGCACTCAGCCGCGGCGGCCACCAGCTCTTCGGTGAAGAACGCGTTGCCCTCGGCACGATCGATGATCTGCCGCAGGTCCTGCTCAGCGAGCGGTCCAGGGTGCAGCGAGTGGATGAGTTCGCGCACCTCGTCGGCGTTGAGCGGAGGCAGATGCAGCCGCACAACGCGCGGCAGCCGGGCCCACTCGGCGACCGCGCGCCGCAACGGGTGGCGCCGATGCAGGTCGTCGCTGCGGTAGCTGATCACGATGTCGAGGGGCTGGTCACGCAGCCGCGCGAGCAGGAAGCCCAGCAGGTCGCGGGTGGACTGGTCTGCCCAGTGGACGTCCTCGACGACGAGCAGCACCGTGGACTTCTCCGCGAGCCGAGACAGCGCGCCCAGCACCGCCTCGAAGAGCACGCCGCGCTGAATGCGGTCGTCAGGCTCGGCGGCGGGAGCGCTGATGACCCGCCGCGTCGGCATCAGCCGGGCGATGGCCGGGTATTCGGTGAGCAACTCGTCGCTCAGCTCGGCATGGTTGGCGGCGAGGCGGCCGAACGCTTCACTGAAAGGCACGAACGGCAGGCCCGCGTCGCCGAAGTCGATGCAGTGTCCGATGAGGTTCAGGACACCGGCGCTCTCGGTGCGCTCGGTCAGTTCGGCCAGGATGCGCGTCTTGCCGACGCCGGCGTCGCCGGACAGCAGCATGGCACTGGCAGCCCGCGCCGCCGCCTCATCGACACTGCGTTGCAGCATGCCGAGTTCGGTGGCGCGGCCGATCAACGGGGTCGTCGGACGGGGCACATCTGCAATCTTGACTGCTGGCGCCGACAAACGTCGATGCGCCGATTCCGAATTGTTGGCCTGAGCGCCGTTATTGCTCGCAGTTGTCCCGGCTGCGCGCGTCCCAGCCCGTGCTGCCGCCGGTCGGGTCGCCGTCATGGGCGCCTGCGTCCTTCAGCGGGCGACGCGATCGCGGCGATGGTGCCAACGCACCCGGTTGGCGACACCCCGGTTGCGCCGATGCGATCGGCTACCGGTCGCGCGGAGCTGTGCCGTGGTGCGCTCGCGACGGTATGCGTCCTCCACTTCCGCCGCGACCGTTGGAAAGTGCGCCATCGTGATCCTCCTGTGAGCGACGTTTCCGTCGACCAAACGAGCGTGCCCGCCTAAGGAGCGTGCGGGCATCGGAACAACTCCCTACTCACAGCGAGGCGGCATCCCTAGACGGCGCGGCGGCGGGTTGTCAACGCCTGTGGACGACGGGCTGGGGTTATCCACAGCCTGGCAATTGAGCAGCACTCGAGGCGTGCAGGCACGGCACCCTGACTGCATGACTGTCAGATACGGCGGGTGGGTGTTGCGGCTGGTGCTGGCCGGGATACTGCTGCTGCCCGCGGGATCGGCGGTCGCGATCACCGGATCGCGACCCGCCGCTACGCAATCGGGCCTGGATGCCGCCAGCCCGGTATCCGACGCCTCCTACACGGCGCCGATCGCGGGACCGCTGCGGGTGCTGCGGCCATTTCAACCGCCGCCGACGCCGTACTCGCCGGGGCATCGTGGCGTGGATCTCGCTGCGGCGTTGCACGGCGTGGTCCTCGCCGCCGGCGCCGGGCGGGTCACCTTCGCCGGCGCGGTCGCAGGCCGCGGCGTGGTCGTGATCGCGCATCCTGATGGCATTCGCACCGAGTACGAGCCAATGCGCGCTTTCGTGGCGATGGGCCAGGCTGTGGCGCGCGGCCAGCCGATCGGGCGGCTGTCCGGCCAGCACGACGCATGGCCGCCCGGGCGCTGCCTGCACTGGGGGGCTCGCCGCGGCGAGGTCTACCTCGACCCGCTGATACTGCTCCGCCCGCTCGGTCCGGTCCGGTTATTGCCCTGGCCGCGCTAACGCAGGCCCGGCGGATGGCGCTCGCCCGGCCGATGACTCCAGCCCACGGGTCATGCGCGTGGATGGGCCTGCCGGTACGCGCGCAGCAATCGCTCGGCGGACACGTGCGTGTAGATCTGCGTGGTGGCCAGGCTCGCGTGGCCGAGCAGCTCCTGCACGACACGCAGGTCGGCGCCGGCGTCGACCAGGTGCGTGGCGGCGGTGTGCCGCAAGGCGTGCGGGCCGAGCTCGGGGTTGCCGGGCAGCCGGCGTGCATGCTCGTGGACGACCCGACGTACGGCACGCGGATCGAGGCGTTTCCCTCGTGCGCCGAGCAGCAGCGCGGGACCGCTGGCTTTCCGGGCCAGCTCGGGCCGTCCGAAGCGCAGCCACTCGTCGAGCGCCCGGTCCGCCGCCCTCCCGTACGGCACGGTGCGTTCCTTGCTGCCCTTGCCGAACACGCGAACCACGCGGCGGTGGCGGTCGATGTCGTCGATGTCCAGGCGCGCGAGTTCGCCGACCCGGATCCCCGTGGCATAGAGCAGCTCGACGATCAACCGGTCCCGTCGCCCGAGCGCGGTGGCCTCTAGAGGCAACTCCATCAGCGCCGTGGCCTCGTCGACCCCGAGCACATGAGGCAGTGTGCGCTGTGGGCGCGGGCTCGCAAGCAATTGCCCGGGATCCGTCTCTGTCAGGCCGGCCGTCCGCGCCCAAGCTGTGAATGCGCGGGCCGATGCGGCGCGGCGTGCGAGCGTGCTACGGGCAGCGCCGCCCGCGCGCTGCATCGCCAGCCAGCTGCGCAGCACCCGTAGGTCGATGTCGGCGACCCGAGCTCCGCCGAGCCGACGCACGTGGTCCAGCAGGCTGACGAGGTCGCCCGTGTACGCCCGCACCGTGTGCGGCGATCGGTTCCGCTCAAGGCGCAGGTGCCGCTCGAACCCGGACAGGGCGTCACGCATCGGAGGCGGCAACGCGGCCCGAAGCTCGGCGACCCGGACACGGCGCTCAGCGCGAAGGGCGCTGCCGTGTTCGAGCGGGGCGGGGTCCATTGCTCGCGAGGCCACGCCCCGACCGTGCGAGCAAGCCAGTCCGGGGTCAAGCAGGCGCGCCCACCGTCGAGCAGTCCGGGGTCAAGCAGGCGTGCCCGGCGTCGGGGTGAGCGCCGGCCCAGTTCCGGCGCGGCGGCGCGCACTCATGGCGGATGCGATCGCTTGCGAAACGCCGCCGCCATACGAAACCCCTCGTCCGTGGACTCCACGAGCCCGGCAAGTCGCAGCGCGGGCAATGCGCGGATCACCTCGACGACGGGCAAGCCCACCCGCCGGGCCAGCTCGTCTTCACGAGCGGGCGTCCGCACCGGCAGCCCGTCGAATACCCGTCGCGCTCGAGAGTCGAGCTCGTCGATGCACTGCCGCAGCTGGTCACCAGCCGCGGCGGCGCCCGCTGACGCCGAGCCGTCGAGTCCCTCGCCGGCCGTGCCGATCGCCTCGAGTACGTGCTCGACGGACGCGACCAGCACCGCACGCCCAACGCCGTCGCCGCGCAGCAGCGCGTGGCAGCCCGCCGACATCGGCGAGGTGATCGGCCCGGGCACCGCCATGAGCGTGCGCCCGAGCAGCTGGCAATGCCGGGCCGTATTCAACGCGCCAGACCGCGTCGCTGCCTCGACCACCACCGTCCCGGTGGCCAGCGACGCGATAAGGCGATTTCTGGTAAGGAAGCGACGCCGGTGCGGGGCAGCACCCGGTGGGCTCTCGGACACCAGGAGCCCCGTTTCCGCGACTCGCTTATGCAATGCGGCGTTGCCGGGCGGATACGGGCGATCCAGCCCTCCGGCCGACACCAGGATGGTCTGCCCCTCGGCGCTCAGCGCGGCGCGATGTGCCACCGCGTCGATGCCGTACGCGCCGCCCGACACGATGTCGAACCCTCGTGCCGCGAGCCCATAGGACAGCTCGGCCGTTACGTGCTCGCCGTAGGCCGTGGCCGCACGCGAGCCGACGATCGCGGCGCCCCGCACCGCCGCCGACGCCAGCTCACCGGGGCCAGTAACCCACAATGCCAGCGGCGGCGCCGGGTCTCCCCCGTCGCGACGCTGATCGGTGCCGGCACGATAGGACGGCAGGAGACGCAGCGCGGCCGCCTCGAGTGCTGCCAACGCGAAATGCGGCCATTCCGGCGACTCGGGTACGACCAGCCGCATTCCGTGGCGCAGCCCGGCATCGAGATCGGCCTCGGGGTCGGCGGATCCCCGCCGCGCCGCCGTTGCAGCCTCGACCTCGGTCGGCACGTTACCGCTCCGGATCGCCGCCGCGGCCGCGACCGGGCCTTCGCGCCGCACGAAGTCCCACAGCGGGACACACGCAGGCTCCGCGACCCGGCACAGGAACGCCCTGGCCAGGAGCACCTCGTCGCTGACAGCCGTGGACGACGACGCGTTCATGCTGCCCACGTCGCTGCGCGGCCAGTCCGGAAGAACACGGCCTCCGCCACCTCGTCCGTCCCCGGGGTGGTGCGTCCGGCGAGATCGGCGAGGGTCCACGCAACGCGCAGCACGCGGTCGAAGCCGCGGGCGCTCAGCTCGCCGGTGTCCAGGTGTCGCTCCGCAGCAAGCAGCGTGGCACGCGGAAGACGCCAGGGCTGACGGCGGAGTACGCCCCCTGGCACGTCGGCGTTCGTCCGCCAGCCCGAACTCCGCCAGCGCTCGGCGGCCGCCATGCGCGCCGCCGCGACGCGCGCCGCGACCTCGGCGCTCGACTCCCGGCCGGACGGCTCGGCGAGCAGCTCAGCGCGTGACACCGGATCTACCGCGAGGCGGATGTCGATGCGATCGAGCAGCGGGCCGGACAGGCGAAGGCGGTAGCGCCGCCGCTGGGCCGGTGCGCACGTACAGTCGCGCTGCCGGCTGCCGCACGGGCACGGGTTGGCGGCGAGGACCAGCAGGAAGCGAGCCGGATAGGTCACGGCGCCTTGGCTGCGCCGCAAGACGACGCGTCCCTCCTCCAGCGGCTGCCGCAGCCCCTCCAGCGCAGCCGGGCTGAACTCGGGAGCCTCGTCGAGCAACAGCACGCCACTGGTGGCCAGCGAGATCGCGCCAGGCAGCGCGAGCCCGGATCCCCCGCCGACGAGCGCGGCCACCGACGCGGTGTGGTGCGGCGCCTGGTACGGCGGGCGTCGCAGCAAACAGGCGTGTTCGGGTAAGCGGCCGGCGACGGAATGGACGGCCGTCACATCAAGAGCCGCAGCGTCGTCGAGCTGCGGCAACAGGCCGGGTAGCCGCTGCGCGAGCATCGTCTTGCCGGCGCCTGGCGGCCCCACCAGGTACAAGTGGTGGCCACCGGCCGCGGAAAGCTCGAGGGCACGTTTTGCGGTCTGCTGTCCGGCGATGTCCGCAAGGTCCGCGCCGCGGCTTGCCAGCATCTCGCCGCGGCCCGGTACCGCGGCGGGCGGGACGGGCCCTTCATCGCGCAGCCATGCGATGACCTCGCCGAGGGTGCCTGCCGCCCGAACGTCGACGCCGGTGACCAGCGCTGCCTCGGCAGCATTCG
>JBKOXO010000124.1:0-9840 GCA_046744105.1 Actinomycetota bacterium | reverse complement strand
ATCTTCATGAGTTTCGATCCTTCCCGAGCCCATCGATTGTTTACTCGCAAATCATCCTGGAGCGCTCGGGCTGTCCGCACCTCTCGGGAGGGACGACGACCTCGGCGAAACTCGAGGCGCGATCTGCGCCTCAGCCGTGGCGGCGCTGGTGCGACCGAGCGTCTTCACGAGATCGTCGATCTGCGTCAGGTACGCGGTATACTCCGGGCCGCTCCGGGCGCTGTAGTTGAGGTTCTTGAACAACCCGGTGAGCTGCGTGAAGAAGCGATGCGCTTCCTCTTTGTCGGCAAATGGGTAGTCTCGCTGCACGAGCCCACGGACCAGTGCGAAGGCCTCCTTCTGGCGATCCAGGGGCACCGAGACGTCCACCTTGTCATAGGCGTCTTGTTGCAGGTAGACCATGTCGACGAACAGTGACTTCTGATACGTGATGTAGTCCGCGAGCGTGATTCCCTCCTCGCCTGTGACCTGCATCATTTGATAGATGCTCTCCCCCTGATGGAGGAGTTGGGAGAGGTCGCGCACTGCGTCCGTCCAACCGGGCTGCAGGTGCTCGTCGAAGTATGGCCGCAGCTGATCGAGGTACCGTGACCAGGAGATCAGCGGATCGACGGCCGGATAGAACCGCTTGTACGCCCGCGCCGATGACAGTCCCAAGAACGTCTTGACGGTACCCAGCGTCGATTGCGTGACCGGCTCGTCGAAGTTACCGCCGGCGGGCGACACGGTGCCGATCATCGTCAGACTACCGATCGCCCCGTCGTTCGTCTGCAACACGCCTGCGCGCTCGTAGGCGCCCTTGATCGCCGAGTCGAGATACGCCGGGAAGCCCTCATCGCCGGGAATTTCCTCCAGGCGCCCGGAGGTTTCGCGCATCGCCTGCGCCCAGCGTGAGGTGGAGTCGGCGATCAGGAGCACGTTGAGCCCCATCTGCCGGTAGTACTCGCCCAGCGTGATCCCCATGTAGATCGACGCTTCACGCGCCGCCACGGGCATCGATGAGGTGTTGCAGATGACCACCGTGCGGTCCATGAGCAGGCCACCGCGCGGATCCTTCATCGTGGCGAAATCCGCGATCGTCTCCAGCACTTCGCCGGCGCGTTCGCCGCAGGCGACCTGAATGACGACATCGGCCATGGAATAGCGAGCCATCAGGCCCTGGAGCACCGTCTTCCCCGCCCCGAATGGGCCAGGGATACACGCCGTGCCTCCGAGCGCGATCGGGAAGAAGGTGTCAACCAACCGGATGGTGGTGGTCAGGGGCTGGACGGGATAGCGGCGCTCGCACAGCCCGCGGCGAAGCAGTCTCTGAGGGAGCGGCCGCCGCACGGGCCAGGTTTGCGACAGGGTCAGCTCGCGCTGCCGACCGGCCGCATCGCGGATGTGGGCCACCGGTTCGTTGACGGTGAAGTCGCCTTGCTGGATCGAGGTGATCTCGACCTCTCCCGGCTCGTCGAATGGGACCATGATCTTGTGGAGGAAGCGGCGTTCCTGCACCGTGCCGATGGCGTCACCGGCGTGCACGCGCTCACCCGCCTGGCGGCCGGGCACGAAGGCCCACTTCGGCCCCGGGTCGAGCGGCGCCACTGACTCACCGCGCACGAGGAAGAAGCCATCCCGCTTGGCGAGGGTCTCGAGCGGGTTCTGCAGACCGTCGTACACCATGCCGAGCAGGCCCGGGCCGAGGGTGGCAGACAGCAGCTCCTCCGTCAGGGTCACCCGTGCTCCGACACGGACGCCCTGGGTCTCCTCGAAGATCTGCAGGTTGGCGCGGCGATCCTGGACGCGCAGCACCTCGCCTTTGAGTTGCGCGTCCCCCACGTGCACGAACGCGACGGCGTTCTTCGTGATCGGCGCCTCGCTCTCGATGCGCACGATGTTCCCGGTCACCCCGATGACGCGCGCTTCAGGCGTAGAATTTGGCATGTTCGCCCATAGCCTCCGTGACGAGTGCCTCGAAAACCGCCCTGCCGCGTTCGGCCTGCAGCTGATGCCAGTGGCGGATGATGTCCCAGCGAGCGATGTACAGCAGCACGGCTTCGAAGCTGAAGGAGTCGTAGTCCTGCATACGTTTCCTCACGTATGCCCAGGTTTTCCCCAACACCCCTCGGTAGAGGGTGAGCACGTCTTCGTGCTCGAGCAGTTGATCGAACTCACGAAGCCAGGGGAGGACGTGACCAAGCCCGAAGTCGAGCTGGTTGAAGTGGCGACGGATGTGCCCGGACCACTGCCCGAACCCGAACACAGGCGCGCCCAGTCCATGGTGACGACGCCGTAACGCCGCCACGATCATACGCACGTCCATGCCAACACCGAGCACATCGCGCACCAATGGGTTAGTGACGTCTCGCATGAGATCGTCGTATCGCTTCACCACGTCCGCGTCGGTCGCCTCCACGACCTGTCGGCTCCACGCGAGGATGTCCAGCATGCGATTCACCTGCGTGGAATCCTCCGGCTCGAGCATGCGAAGGCGCGCCTGGAGCCGTTCGAGCGTGATGGGCAGTCTCTCGACCTCGAAACGAGGCGGTAGCACCGGCAGGCTGGACACGAGCATATGATAGGAATTCGAGCGCACGATACCCTGTCCTGACCATCTCCCTTCGAGGGGGAGATCTGTACTCGCGTTCATGCTGCAGGCCGACTGGCGGCTGCCATCTGAGGCGGCTTCGTGTCGCCATGGTCGACCACCACGGCGCCGCGGAGCAAGGCGCGGAACCGCGGGAGCATGTGGCGGAGCAACAATTGGGTGACAGCAGACTCCGTCAGATCGATCTGCATGTTCTCGTCCAACTTCACTCGAATCCCGGTCTGAGGGCCGTCGGCTATGCCGAGGCTCAGGCCCTCACGCAGCAAGCCTCCGCCCAGAGAGAGCACGAAGTGCGACAGCGTGCCCGGCTTGGCCTCTTCGGGCTTGCGCTGTAGATCCTCCAGCGGAACGATTTCGGCGGGGAGGAGGAGCTCCGCCCGCTCCACCGATGGCGCCGCCTTGCCGGCAACCTCCAGGATCAGGCGCTGGAGAAATGCTGGATCCTCGAGCACTCCCTTCACCAGCCCGCTCAACATGTTCTGGAACCGGTTGATGAGGTCGCCTTCCAGGGACAGCATCGTATCGCGCATCGCCAGACGAATGGCGTCTTCGCCTGCTGTTTTCAGCTTCCCGGCCTCCTCGTTGGCCTTGACCGCAACGGCCTCCGCCTCCCGCTTGGCTGTGGCAACGATGTCGGCGGCCTGTTGCTGCGCCGCGGCGACGAGCGCCTCGGCTTGAGTTCGGCCTTGCGCAATCCCCTCATCGCGCAGCCGGCCGATGAGAATCTCGACTCCAGCGGATTCTACCGCAGGGACCTGCGGGGTCTCTTGGGGAGCAGGTGCTGTGCCGGCTCCCGACGACTCGATCCGTTCTTCCGACGTCATGTTCGACTCACCCCTTCGGGATCGCACCGCTGACGATGAGGGCAAACACGAATGCGAACACGGCAAACCCTTCCACGATCGCCGCCGGGGTGACCGAGATCCCGAAAATTGCCGGCTTGCCCTTGCTGGCGTTGATCGCGGCAGCACAACACTCACCTTGCAGGATGCCGATGTAGAGCATGGCCACGCCCACGAGCAGCCCCACGCCGAACAAGCCGGGCGAGGTCGCCGGCACGACCGGCCGAGTAAGGCTGAACATGATGACGATGCCGTAGATGACGATCGAGGACGGCAGCACCGACAATCCGATGTACCGCCCGTAGCCACCGTCGACTTCCAGAATGGCCCCGCACGCTGCCTTTCCGGCCGTCGTACAGCCGATCGCACTCCCGACTGCCGCCAGCGCGACCGGGGAATAGATGCCGACCCATCCCAGCAGTAAAAGTATATTCTCCATCGATGTCTCCTTATTCCTCTGCTTTCAGTGCCTTCTTCTCGAACGGCAGAAATTGCTCCCCTTCCTCGGGAAGGCTCCAGTTGAAGAACTCGATCAGGTTGAGGCGCAGGCCGTGCACGACCCCGCTCATGATCCCCATGGCGAAGTTGATGCTGTGGCCGACGAGCAAGACCAAGAGGCCGAGCAACACCCCCACGCCTCTGGATGCGAAGGACGTGGCGGCCAGGCCATTGAAAGCCTCCGCGAGCTTGATCGAGGCCAACCCCAGGGCGAACAACCGCAGGTAGCTCAGGAAGTCGCCAAAGGCCTTGGAGAGTCCCGTGACCCCTTTCAGCCCGTCCAGGAGTCGGCCAAACACATGCTTCGGCGCGAGGCTGAATGGGCGCTCGCTGGTGAAGAGCAGCACCAGTAGCCCGCCGAGCGCAAGACCCCACAGCCCGATGCTGGGCAGGGAAGTAAGCGCCGGGATGTCCGCATAGCCCTTCCCAAGTCCGACACAGAAGCCGCCAAGAATGACGGCGCTCCATCCCAGTGCACTCAGCGCCGTGGACGAATGCCGGCGCCACCAGACGGTGACGAGGTTGGCATAGGTGAGGTGCACCGCTCCGATCCCGATCGCGATCCACATCATCAAGCGTTGATTGCTGGCATCGAGGACATGGAGTGACGCGAGCCAGGAGCCCGCGCGCGGCTCGACACCGAAGTACGTTCCCACGAGAATGCCGTAAACGATCGAGAAAATGACCCGCGCCAGCATCACGTCGCGCAAGCCGCGACCGCTTGCGGTGCGCCCCATGCGCTTCCACATCGCCAACAAAACGACTCCCAGGAGCGCGGCATATCCCGCATCGGAGAAGATCATGGCGAAAAACACGGCGAACGCGAGAAACACGGCCTTCGAAGGGTCCCACAGGCGGTACGCGGGGGTCATGTAGAACTCGACCAGGCCCTCTCCGCCGCGCAGTGCCGGCGGGTTGTCGAGCAGGGTCGGCGGCGTGTCCCCTGGGCCAGGGCCCTCGATCGTGAGGGCCAGCCGGCGTTCGCTGGCGAACTGGCGCAACGCCGGAACCCGCGCGCTCGGTGCCCAGCCTTGCACGGCGAACACCTGGTCCCGTTCCAGTGCTCGCAGTCCGGCTCGCTGTCGAGCGGCGCGATCGTCGGCCTGGTCCAGGTTCTCGCGGAGCACGTTCCTGTGTCGTGTCAGGCCGATCCGCCGGTAGTCGAGCTCCTCTAGCTCCCGTTCGACCTGCTCCAGACGCCCGCGCATCTGCGCGACCGAACGGGGCTCGAGCGGCACCACCGGCACCGGCATGCCGGCAGGTTGGTCGGCGGCCACTACCACGACGTAGGCAAACCGGTGGTCGCGTGCGACGACGCTCCAGGGGAGCGTGACCGCATCGAGGCGTCGCATCTGATGGTGCGGAACCATGTAGAACCAGAACCGCAACTCGCCCCGGTTGGCGCACTCCGCCGGCAGCTCGAAGTTCCCCCACGGCCCGAGGTCGGCGATCCACTTGCGCAGCTGCTCGCGCTCCTCGGCCAGGGCCCGCGAGCGGTCGCGGACGTCGAGCACCTCCTTCACCAGCGCCTCGACGTCGAGCTGCGCGCCGTGTCGCGGCGCGCGCCGGCGCACGGGGCTGTCGAGCAAGTACTGCAACGCCTGGCGGGCGTCGGGGTACGAGGGTGCGGGGTCGACCCCTTCGGCAGTCCCCGGCCGCAGGTTGTTCAGATGCACACACCCGAGACCCTGGAGCCCGTCGAGCACGGCGTCCTTCTCGGCCGCCGGGCCGTACAACGTCACCTTCGAGAGCGCCACGATCGACATCAACCATTCTCCTGTCGAGGATCCTCGGCGCCTGCCGCCTGACGAGCGCGTTTGCCTTTGGCGATCTTCGAGGTCACCACCGCCGCCCGCCCGACATCCGAGAGGAAGATCTGAATGCGCGAGATGTTCCGCTTGGCGTTGGGGATGAGCACCTTCTCGAACAGATTGACACGCTGGGTGATGCGCCGGACGGCACTTTGCATCCGGGCCACCCGCTCGCGATACACGTGCAGACGGATGCGATAGGTGGCGACCTCCTTGAGGCAGGTCACGAGATCGTCGATCCAGAACGGCGTCGCCAGCAACGAATAGGCCGCTTCGTCGAACTCGACGCCCCGCAGCGCCGGCAGGCGAACTCCGAGAACGTCTTCCTCACCGATGTCGACGCGGCGGATGCGTACCAGCCCGGACAGCTTCATCGTTGCGCTGCCGAGAATGGGCAGCAATCCGGTCAACGAGCGGCTCGCCTTCCCAGCACCCTGCTCGGCCTCCGCAAGTACCTGCATGGACTTCTTGTACTCCGCCGTGAGCTGTTGACGCTTCAGATCGAGCGAAGGCAGAAAGCGCTCGAATAGTTGCAGGCGGGCGCGTTGCTGTTGAAGCGAGCTCTTGCTCAACGAAATCGTCGCCATGTCCAGATCTCAGGGATTCGGCTGGGATTCTACGCTCGCCGTGGGGGCGGGGTTCTTGTGGGGATAGTACTTTGCGATCAGTTCCCGTTTCATCAGGAGCTCGTCTGGCTCGAAGCATTCCGCTAGAGTCTCCCATCCCACGTCGATCGCTTCCTCGAGCGGCATCGACACGTCGAGATTCATGAATCGGGTCGTGAACGTATCCGCGAACCGGATCAGCTTCTGGTCGTAGGCGGATAGATCAAACGCCATTGCCTGCTTCTGCTGCGCTTCCCTGCCACCGGCATAGAGCCGGATCATGGTGTTCATGACCTGGGAGTGATCCTCACGCGTCGCGGTGCCGATGACATTCTGTTTCAGGCGGGAGAGGGAGCCGAACGGGTCGATCATGCCGTCGTGCAGATAGAACTGTCCCTCGGTGATGTACCCCGTGTTGTCAGGCACGGGATGCGTGACATCGTTGCCCGGCATGGTGGTCACCGCCAGGATGGTGACCGATCCCGCCCCCTTGTAGCTGCAGGCGCGTTCATAGCGCACCGCCAACTGACTATAGAGATCACCGATGTACCCGCGGTTCGAGGGAACCCGTTCCATCGAGATGCCGATCTCCTTCAGCGCGTCGGCATACGCCGTCATGTCGGTCATCAACACCAGCACGCGCTTGTGTTCCTCCACCGCGAAGCGCTCCGCGACCTTCAGGACCAGGTCCGGAGCGAGCACGCGCTCGACGATCGGATCAGAAGCAAGGTTCACGAACATCACCGTGCGGCTGAAGATGCCCTCGTCTTCGAATCGGGTGCGGAAGAACCAGTAGTCGTCGAAGATCAGCCCGAGGCCGCCGAAGACGATGATGTCCGCATCGGCCTGGATGGCGATGCGTGCCAGCAGCTGGTTGTAGGGTTCGCCGGCTACCGAGAAGATCGGTATCTTCTGGCTTTCGACCAGGCAGTTGAAGACGTCGATCATCGGCACCTTGGTGCGGATCATCTTCGTCGGGACCACACGCGTCACCGGGTTGACGGAGGGGCCGCCACTATCGACCTCGCGATCCCCCGACAGGTTCGGTCCTCCGTCCATCGGCTGCCCGTCGCCACGAAAGACGCGGCCCAGGATGTTCGGGGAGTAGGTCACCTGCGTCGGGTGCCCGAGGAAGCGCACGGTCGCCTGCGTGGAAAGCCCTTCGCCGCCACCAAAGACCTGCAACGACACTTCATCCCCGTCGAGCTGGATCGCCTGGGCCAGCGATTGCTCACCGTCGGGCATCTCGACGAGCGCCATGTCGCCCAGGCCGATCTCGTGGGCGCGGATTTTCAGAATGTCACCCACGATCGCCGTAGCGCGGGTGTAGCGGAGCAAATCTCCTAGTCCCGTCGTCGGCATTCGATCATCTCCTTCGGTCACTTGTCCCACCCTGCGCTACCTCGCCGACGCTGAGATGGACTCGTTCCGTCGGCGCGAGCGGTCCCGCATCACAAGCCCACATGACGAGTATCGTCCCACAGTCGAATCACCGGCTGGGTAAGGTCGTGCTCGTATCCGGGCGCACTCAGGCTCGCCGTGCTCAGAAGGAAGAATCTGCCCGCCCCCGGCTCGACACCGAGCCAGCGCGCGTCGAGCACCCGCAGGAAGTGCCCGCTCGAAAAAAGCAGCACGTTTCCCTGGGCGGCACGCACACGACTCGCCACGCGGTCGGCCCGGGCGCCGACCTCGTCCGGCGTTTCCCCTGCCGGGCAGCCATCGCGGAAGAGCCGCCAGCCGGGACGCTCCGCAAGGATCTCCGCAGTGCGACGGCCCTCGTGTTGGCCGTAGTTCCATTCGACCAGATCGGGATCGACCTTCGCGACCGCGGCGAAGCCGGCCAGCTCGCAGGTCCGGAACGCACGCCGCAAGGGACTGGTGAACACACGGGCGAACGTGAGCGCCTTCAGCCGTTCCCCGAGCCGGCGGGCGTTTCGCTCGCCGCGCTCGGTCAGCGGGAGATCCGTGAGCCCGGTATGCTGCCCGGTCAGGGTCCAGGCCGTCTCACCGTGCCGCGCCAGGTACGTGACGGAAAGCGTCGCGCTCATACGACCCCGCCCGGCGCGCGCAACGCGCACCTGTCCGACCACGAGGCAGGCGAGCGCGACCCCACGCAGCCCCGAGTCTGGCCGTCGATTGGGGGCGCCACGGGATCGGGGCGTCCGAGCACGCGGGGCAGGACGTGACCAAGCAAACTCGCAGACGACCGTTGGGGCATGCGTTGCACCACGCCAAGGGTTCGCAAGGGCCGTGCCGTCGCGCACCGGAGCGCCACGAAGAGGAAAACGACGTCCACACACGGAGTCTGCGGTGTTCGCGGAGCATTGGATGCCGATGGTACGGCAAATGTGACGAAGCGTCGTCTCGAGGCCACGCGGCCATGTCCGTCAACGAGGGAGGAACTTCCAGACGAATGCGAAGAGCGGGCCCAAACCCACGGCCACGATGAGCCATCCGCCCTTTGGAATCACGACTCGGTCACCCGCCGAGCGCAGCGACGTCACCGACCGCGAGGCGTCCCGCGACCCGGAGCGCGCGCGCAGGCGGAAGGTCACGACGCGGGCGGGCTGCTGCCTTGCGGCGGCTCCGTGCACCGCGTCCTGCTGGGAGATTGCCGCGCCAGGGCGGAGATTCCCTCTCGACGTCGGCATCAGGAGCCTCGTCGTTTGGGCGTCACGCTCGTCCATCCTTCACGATGAAGGTGTCAGTTGCAGTAGGTCTCGTTCCCGATCTTCCGACAGAGGCTCGGGTCCGCGCCGACGTCTTGCAGGTCAATCTCGAACCGGCGCCAGGGTACCGCGCGGTCCTCTCGGAGTCCGCTGTCGCCGTGGAATGAGGGTATCAGGAGCGACCGTGCGTAGGTCGGTACCGTGGCGGCTTGCGTGCCGATCACCACTCTGCTCGCCCCGACCCCACATTCGACCTGCGTCCCGAACCATCGGCACGCCGCGGACGCGTGGGCCGCGACCGCGAGCACGCTCACCATGATCAGCACACGCATCTCCATGAACCTCCGAAACGTCCCGAGTGCACAATCTGGGCCATCGCCGGGCTCGCATCCTGGAGAGCACGGAGGGAGCCCGGTGCCTGCCGAACTTCGGCACGTATGCCGAGACTTCGGCAGACAGTCCTTGCTCGGGGGCCGCGGCATGTGTGCGACGCGGAGGGCGACATCGGTCGAAGTTCGCAATGCTGCGGGCCGGTGGCCGGTCTGGGCGCGTACCGCTAGCTATCGCGCGCTGTGGCGAACGCGGAAGAGACGCAATCCCACGGCGAGCATCGCCGTCCCGTAGCCGAGGAGCACGACGGCCGGCAGCAGCACGGCCTGCAGGCCACCTTCACGCAGGATCAGATCGTTGAGGCCGCGCATCGACCAGGTGGTGAAGACCGCCGGCGAGATGCGGCTCATCCAGTCTGGCTGCACCGACTGTGGCCACCAGAGGCCGCCGAGTGCCGAGAGCGCCATTACCAGCGAGAGCCCGAGGGGCAGGGTC
>JBKOXO010000128.1:0-7163 GCA_046744105.1 Actinomycetota bacterium | reverse complement strand
GGTGGGATCTGGTCGGTGCGGTACACGTGCGCGGTGGTCAGCGGCGCGGTGGCGGTGACGGAGGTGACCGGGGCGATGCGGCCGACCATCGCGACCGACTCGACGGGCAGGTGCGACTGCTCGCCGAAGACCGTTTCGCCGGGTGCGACCCGCAGCAGGTTGGTGCCCAGCTTGGCCAGCTGCCGGTCGAGGTCGGCGTGGCTGGAGCTGGCGATGCCGACGACGCACATCATCGCGGCGACGCCGATCGCAATGCCCAGCGCGGACAGAAATGCTCGCAGCGGACGGGTGTGTAGGCCGATTGACCCGACGCGGATGACGTCGCGGGGCAGCAACCGGGACGGCGCGATCATCGGACGACCTGCCCGTCGCGCAGCTCGATGCGCCGGGGCAGGCTCGCGGCGATGTCGCCATCGTGGGTGATCACCACGACGGTGGTGCCGCGTGAATGCAGCTCAGTAAGCAGCCGCAGCACCTGGGCTCCGGAGCTGGAGTCGAGGTTGCCGGTCGGTTCGTCGGCCAGCAGCAGGTCCGGGTCGCCGACGACGGCGCGGGCGATCGCGACGCGTTGCTTCTCGCCGCCGGAAAGCTGATGCGGGCGGTTGTCGCGGCGATGGTCGAGCCCCACGAGCTGCAGCGCGCGGGCGGCACGCCGGCGCCGTTCGGGTAGCGGCACCCCGGCGTACAGCAGCCCGTCGGCGACGTTGTCCAGAGCCGAAATGCCCTGGGCGAGATGGAACGACTGGAACACGAAACCGATGACCCGGCCGCGCAGCGCCGACAGCTGCCGGTCGGACAGCCGCGACAGGTCGCGCCCGGCGATGGTCACGGTGCCGCTAGTGGGCAGGTCCAGCGCCCCGATCAGGTGCAGCATGGTCGACTTGCCCGATCCGGACGGGCCGACCACTCCGGCTAGTTCGCCGCGCTCGATCGTCAGCGACACGTCACGAAGCGCCGCGACGCCGCCCGGGTAGCTCTTGCCGACCCCGTCCAGCCGGATCACGACGGCACTCCGACGCGCATGCCGACGCGCAGCCCGGTGCCGGAGATCTCGACGCGACCATTGGCGAACATGCCCAGGTGCACGGCTACGTAGTGGCTCGTCGAGCCGGTGACGACCTGCACGCCGTACCCGCCTTCGGCGAGCGCGACCAGCGCCGCGACGGGCACGGTTAACACGTTGCGCGCCGTGGCGGAGACCAGGTTCACGGTCACCGGTGCCTGGTCGAGCGTGCCGAGGGCGCCCTGGTTGGCGATGGCGACCGTCACTCCGATCGTCGCCGGCTGGTCTGCCTGCGCGGCCACGACCGAGCCGATGTCGGTCACGGTGCCGTCGACGGTCGTGCCGCTGGGCAGCCGGATCGTCGCGGCGCTGCCGCGCTTGGCCAGCTGCTGCAGCGCCACGTCCAGGTCGATGTGGACGGTCCGGGTCGTCCCGGTGTAGGTGAGCACCTGCCCTGACGCGTGGTCGCCGAGCTGCGCAGCGAGCGAGGCGATCCGCACCGGGCCGGGTGCGAGCACCACGCTGGCCGGGTCGAACGTCCAGGTCTGGGTCCGCCCGAGGTCGTCCTGCCACGCGCGCACCGCCAGCGCGGTGTTGTACGTGTAAGTGTCGTCGACGGTGAAGCCGGTGTAACCGAGGGCGGCGAGATTCCGCTCCAACTCGGCGGCGTCCGGGCCGGTGTCACCAGAGGTCAGCTGCCGGTAGAACGGCAGGTGGCCGTAGAACAGTGGCACCGGCTGGTTGTCCATCCGGTACATGGCCTGGCCGCGGTGGATCACGGCGCGCACGGCGGGCAGCCAGGTGATCGTGCCGCTGCCAGACGGGCTGACGGTGTACGTGGCGCCGTAGCCGAGCGAGCCGTTCACCTGCTCGGCCTGCGCCAACGTCGTGCGGGTGATTGGCGCGGTCGCGGGCGGCAGGCCGGTCGTGCCCGAGGCTTGGGGTGAGCCCCGGCCGCCGAACCCGACCGTGGCCGCGGCCACGGCTGCCACTCCCACCAGCGCCGCGACACTGAAGAGCGTCACCCGCCCTGTGCGGCTCATTGGTCCTTCCCATTCTTGGGCAGCTTGTCCTTGCAGGCGTCGTTGGCCGCCTTGTACTCGGGGTCGTTCTCGATCTGCGCCCTGCTGGCATGCGCCAGCCGGCCCTCGAACTTGCCCTTGCCTGTCGTCGGATCCGGGTCGCTTAGCTCGATGCCGTGCTGACGCATGCACGCGGCGTACGCCCGCAGCTTGTCCAGGTCGTGCGGATCGAAGCCCGACCCGTTGCCGGCGGGCAGGTAGTGCTGGCACGCCTGCATCGCCGCGTCCCACGCCGCGGCGCCACCGCCGGCGGGCGGGTGGATGTCCACGTTCCCCTGCGCATCCGGGTCCGGCACGTTCTGACCGTGCTGGCGCATGCACCCCGCGAAGCGCTGAAACGCCGCCGCGCTGTTCGGCCGCGAAGACGAGCTGCTCGATGCGGCGCCGCTGGTCACCGAGGCGATGCCGGGGTCTCTTTGTTTGCTGCAGGCCGTTGCTACGAGGAGCACGGCCAGTATCGCGAGGATCCTTCTCATGCGGGCAGGTCTACGCGGGCATCAGTGACATCACCGCTAACCCTGATGTCGGACGGATGTCACCCCGCGCGGCGCACAATGATCGCCATGCGGGTGCTGGTGGTGGAGGACCACGCGACGCTGGCCGAGCGTGTCGCGCAGGGCTTGCGCGATGCCGGCATGGCCGTCGACGTCGTCCTCGACGGCGCGTCCGCGTTGGATGCCGCGCGGCAGGCCGGCTACGACGTGATCGTGCTCGACCGGGACCTGCCCGTCATGCACGGCGACCAGGTGTGTCGGACGCTGTCCGGCTCGTCCGAGTCGCGGATCCTCATGCTCACCGCCGCGTCCCACGTCGACGACCGCGTCGACGGGCTCGAGCTCGGCGCCGACGACTACCTCGGCAAGCCGTTCGCGTTCCACGAGCTGATCGCGCGGGTGCGGGCACTGGGCCGCCGCGCGCCGTCCGCGCCGCCGGTGCTGCGTTGCGGTGATCTCACCCTCGACCGCGCCCGGCACCGCGCCAGCCGGGGCACGCGTGCGCTGTCGCTGACCCGCAAGGAGTTCGGGATCCTTGAGATGCTCATGGCCGCCGACGGCGCACTGGTCAGCGCCGAGGAACTGCTCGAACACATGTGGGACGCCAACGCCGACCCGTTCAGCAACATCGTCTCGGTGACGATGACGCGGCTGCGCCGCAAGCTCGGCCAGCCACCGCTTATCCAGACCGTCGTCGGTAAGGGATACCGGATGTGACCGGGCCTCGGCTGACCGTCCGAGTGCGGCTGACGCTGATCTACACCGGCCTGTTCGCCGCATGCGGGGCGATCGTCGTGGCCGTGAGCTACGCGCTCGTCGCACACAACCTGGTCGCGGGCCGCGAAGAGTTCTCCTTCGCGCAGTCCGCCGACCCGGCGGCATTCCAGGCGCAGTGCGAGCGAGCCCGCGCCACCCATGATCCCGACGTGAACCTCCTCGACAAGTGCGACACCTTCTTCCAGCACCGGGCCGCGCAGAGCGAGCGCGACGCCACACTGTCGCACCTGCTGCAGTACTCACTGATCACGCTTGCCGTGGTGATCGTCCTCGCCGCGCTAGCCGGATGGATAGTGGCCGGGCGGGCGCTGCGCCCGGTCCACCGGATCACCGCAGCCGCCCGCGCCGCGTCCGAGCGCAACCTCTCCACCCGCGTCGCCCTGAGCGGCCCGCGCGATGAACTACGCGAACTGGCCGAGACGTTCGACGACATGCTCGTCCGGCTCGAGGCAGCATTCGACAGCCAACAGCGGTTCATCGCCAACGCGAGCCACGAGCTGCGCACGCCGCTGACCGTCATGCGCGCGACCGTCGACGTCGTCCTCGCCAAACCCGACCGCACCCCGGCCGAACTGCGCGGCATGGGCCACGACATTCGGCTCGCCGTCGACCAGGCGGAGGCGCTGGTCGACGCACTGCTCACCCTCGCCAGCAACGAGCACGGCCTCACCGTCCACGACGAGGTCGACCTGGCCACCGCTGCCGAGAACGTGCTCGACGGCGCCGACGTGGGTGATCGCCGGGTGCACGCCTGCCTGGAGCCCGCGGTCACATCCGGCGACCCGGTCCTGCTGGAGCGTCTCGTCGCGAACCTCGTCGGCAACGCCGTCCGCTACAACGTGCCCGGCGGCGACATCTGGATCGGCACCGGCACCGAGCACGGCCAGGCCCGGCTCGACGTCGCCAACACCGGCCCGGTCGTCGACCCCGGCAACGTCGAGCGCCTCTTCCAACCGTTCCAGCGCCTGGCCGACCGGACCACCGGCGAGGGCTTCGGCCTGGGCCTCGCGATCGTCGCGTCGATCGGCACCGTGCACGGCGGCACCGTCAGTGCGCGACCGCGCAACGGTGGCGGCCTCGAGGTCACGGTCACACTCCCCGGGGTGATGGACCAGGAAGAGCTCCCCCGGTCCGTACCTCACGGCGAGTCAAGCGGCGCCTCTTTCGATTGGGCGCGGCTGTGATTTCCTGCTGTGGTGAGCGAGGCGAGCATTCAGGATCGGCTGTATCAAGAAGCGGCGTGTTTCGGGTGCGGGCCGAGCAACCCGAAGGGGCTGCGGTTGAAGAGCTACCCGCGCGACGGTGTGATCGTGGCGACGTTCCGGCCGTGGCCGGAGCACGACAACGGGGTCGGGTTTCTCAACGGCGGCATCATGTCGACGCTTCTGGACTGCCACAGCGCGGCGGCGGTCATGTACGAGGCGTCCGAGCGGGGCTGGCTGCCGCTGCCGGGTGCCGCTCTGTCCCATGTCACCGCCAGGCTGGACGTGCGGTTCCTGCGGCCGGCCCCGTTGCACGAGCTGGTGGAGCTGCGGGCGGTACTTACGGCTGTCAGCGAGCCTGAGATGACCTGTGCCGTGGAGTTGCTCTTCGACGGTAAGCAGCGCGCGACCGCCGAGGTGACGTGGAAGCGCTGGCGCCCGCGCTCTGTCACGGTCGGCTGATCGCCTCGACCGTGTCGGCGATCTGCTCAGCGGGCACGCCGAAGGGGGCGACGAGCACCAGGGCGTCGGCGTGTTCGACCCACGCCCGGCACAGCTGCGGCGCCTCGTCATAGGTGCCGTAGAGCAACACATCGTGTGCCAGCCGCTCGGCCGCGGCCGGCAGGCGTGCGTCGTGCGGGTCGGGATTGGCGTCGAGGACCGCGTCCAGCTCGCGGTGGTAGCCGTGCTCGCGCAGCATCCTCGGATACAGCGGCCCCATCCGGGTGGCGTAGGTGACCAGCCAGCGGGCGGCGATGCGGGCGGCGCCGTCGCGATCCGGGGCGAGGGCGAGCGGGACGGAGGCGGTGACCGTGGCGGCGTCGGTGCGGCCCGCTCCGGCCGCGGCGCCGGCCATGAGTTCGCGGCCCGCGTCCAGGGCCGCCGGTGGGAGCAGGAATGGCAGCCAGTGCTCCGCCAGAGCGCCGGCCAACCGGATGCTGGGCGCTGTGATCGCGGCCAGCGCGATCGGCACGGGTACCGTCGGCGGGCAACCCAGCCGCAGCGCTCGGACACCGTCTGGCACCTCCGGGAGCCGCCCACCGCCCAGCAGCGTGCGGACTGCGACGAGGGTGTCGCGCAGCTTCCGCAGCGGCGCCTGCCACGGCTGCCCGTGGAAGCCCTCAGTGATCGGAGCGGTGCTGCCGCCCAGACCGAGGAGGAAGCGGCCGCCGGAGGCCCGCTGCAGCTCGGCAGCGGTGAGCGCGAGCGTCGCGGGGGTGCGACCCCACACCGACAGCACGCCACTCACCAGCCTGATCCGCTCGGTGCGCTCGGCGAGTCGGGCCAGCACGATCGGCGCCGCCAGGGTCATCGCCTCGGCCACCCCGACCGACTCCAGTCCCCGTTGCTCGGCCAGCACCGCGGCCCGCTCAATCACCTCAACCCGGTCCTCGAACGGCGTGAACGCGATCCCCACCGAAGCCGTCATATGTTGCTCCCCCGCCCGTCGTCCCTGCAGAGCTCAGATCCGGCGGCATCGCGCGCCCGGCATGTGAACCGCCCCCGACGCTACTGAACGGTGGCTAGCCCGCGATGGTTCAAACAGAGGCGCCCAGCGCCGCTCGGCTTGGCGTCGTATCTGCCGCGGTCCGTGGGCGCTCCTCGTTCTAGCGAAGGGAGGGGCGATGGTCTGCGTGTCGCCGATGACCCGGACGGTGCGGGTGTTGTTTCTGGTCTCCGCGCACGGCAGCTTGAGCCAGGCTGCTCAGGTCGCGCTGACCGATCTCGGCCACGAGGTCGAGGTGTGCGTGGTGGAGTCGCCGGAATCGATGCAGGACGCTGTGCGCGGCCATGCTCCGGATCTGATCGTGTGCCCGATGTTGAAGAAGATGATCCCCGAGGCGGTGTGGTCGCGGTATCGGTGCCTGATAGTGCATCCCGGCCCGATCGGTGATCGCGGTCCGTCCTCGATCGACTGGGCCATCCAACTCGACCGGTCCGAATGGGGCGTGACCGTTCTCGAGGCCAACGGCGAGTTCGATGCCGGGCCGGTGTGGGCTACCAGGACCTTCGAACTCCGATCGACCACCAAAACCGGTCTGTACCGGCATGAGGTCCGCCGCGCGGCCACGGAGGCACTTGTCGAGGCAGTGACCACGTTCGCTCGCGGGCGGGACACCCCTGACGGCGTCGAGCCGAACGGGCTTGCCACAGGTGGGCAGGCACGTCCACTCATGCGCCAGGAGACCCGGATGATCGACTGGTCGACCGACCCGACCGATGTGGTGCTGCGCAAGATCCGCGCGGCGGAGGGCCAACCGGGCGTGCTGGATTGGATCGGCGGCAGCCAGTTCCACCTGTTCGGTGCCCATGGAGAGCGAGCGCTTCGCGGCAGCCCGGGGCAGGTCATCGCCCAGCGCGACGGTGCGATCTGCCGCGCCACAGTCGACGGCGCTGTTTGGATCAGCCACCTCAAGCAGCGGCGGAAGCCGACGCGGACGTTCCTCAAGCTGCCTGCGGCCAATGCCCTGGCGCAGTCCGGAGCGCGCCTGGACGCCCCGGAAGTGCCGGTACCCCTCCACCTGTCGCCCGGGACGGGAACAGCGGACACCTTCCGCGACATCGTCTACGACGAGGCGGGAGGCGTCGGATACCTGCATTTCGA
>JBKOXO010000014.1:0-7676 GCA_046744105.1 Actinomycetota bacterium | reverse complement strand
GTCGTCGGCGAGATCCTTGGGATGCAGTGGATCGGTTGCTGGCCCCCGCTCTGGCCAGAACGGCTAGCGGCTGCGGCCGGCGGAGCGGCGTCCACGACGAAATGCACCGCCGAGCACGGTCGCCAGGAACAGCACGCAGGCGATGAGGAACAGCCAGAACAGGCCGTGCACCACGAAGCCGATGATGCCGAGCACGATCCACACGATGATCAGGGTCAGGAGTACCGCGAGCACGGTTCACCTCCGTCCCAGGCGACGTTCGCCTGATGTACCCGGTTCATAACGCAATCCGTAGTGTTCGAAGACCGCTGGCTCCTGGGCTGCGGTGAGCTCACCGTCCGTGTCGATGGCCGGCGCGTCCTTGACTAGCTTCTTGTCCGCGGTGACGCGGACGTGCCCTGGGGACACCCGCGCTTCGAACAGCGGGACGAACACGAGTCGGTGCCGGCCGACCATGCCCACCTTCACTGTGGCGAAGGTGGGTTGTTCGGTCGCCGTGTCGAAATACACCGCCTCCAGGCTGCCGATCTTCGAACCCGAAAGATCCACGACAGCATGCCCACGCCAGTCCCGGATGTCCTCTGCCTCGAACAACGCGCACCTCCCTCGCTGCCGGCCACTGTCGCTGGTCTTCCCAGCATCGCCGTTGGCTCAACCGCAGGCAATAAGACGGATGCATCCGCGGCGCTACTGGCCATCAACTGACTGATCGCATGCTGCGCCTCGGGACCGATCATGAGGGCCACCGTGAAGCCGGCGCGGTGTCTGTGCGGCAGCTCGATGCTGACGCGCTTGCGCGTTACACGCGCGGCTGCCGAGGATCAAGGCCGCGCGACATGAGCCGTCCGTTCTGCTTGTTCAGTCGCGAATCTGATTGGCTTGTTCGTCCCCACATCAGGGCTCCAGCCGCTCGACCCGGATGGACCGGCACGCGCAGCGGTCCGGGCCGTCGGCGGGTGTCTGCTGCCGGTGTCGGCACGTAGACCGGGTTCTGCGTGCCGGCCGTGCGGCCGTGAAAGTACCGCCCGCACGGGGTCCGGACTCGGCCGCCGAGCAGGTAGGTGGCGTGGCGTGTTGCCGGCGTCGCGGTGTCTCGTTTCCAGGCCATCCACTCGGCGTGCTCGGCGGCGGTGAGGATGGGTGGGATCGGGACCCTCAGCTCGCGCCAGCGCCACGCGCCGGCGGCGGTGCTCGGGCCGTCCCCGTGCGCCCACCGGGACAAGGTCTGCTTCGTCCAGCAGGCGCCGCTGTCCGAGCGGTGCCCGGCCGCGTTCAGCTGTTTGACGACCCGGGTCAACGGCACGCGCTCGTGCACGAGCAGCCGGTACATCTCGCGGATGCACGCCGCCTGAGTGGGGTCGATGGCCAGCACGAACCCGACGGCCCCGGAGGGGTCGGGCACCGCCCGGTACCCGAACGGCGCGGTGGTGCCGATGAACCCTCGAGCGCGCGCGCCGGTGGTGGCCGTCCTGGGAGTGTTCGCGCAGGCGTTCGCGTTCGAACTCGGCGAACACTCCGAGCAGTTGCAGCATCATCCGCCCGGCAGGGGTCCTCGTGTCGATGCCCTCACAGGCGGACAGCACCCGCACCCCGAGCGCGTCCAACCGTTCGATCAGCTCGAGTAGGTGCAGCAGGCTGCGACCCAACCGGTCCAGTTTGGCGACCAGGATGACCTCGATCTCACCTACACCGGCGGCCGCGAGCAGATTGTCCAATGCCGGCCGCGACGATGCCGCCCCGGACACGCCGGCGTCGACGAACTCGCCGGCCAGGGCGAAACCATGCCGCCGGGCCAGCTTGCGGCACTGGTCGCGCTGGGTGTCGATCGAGGTCCCGTCGACCTGGCCCTCGGTCGAGACCCGCAGGTAGGTGGCAGCGCGGGGCGATCCAGCAGTGGCACGCCTTCTCGAAGCACCCACAACAGGCATCATCAGGTGCGCGCCGCCGCGGCACAAACGATCTCCGTGGAGCCGATGCCCATCCCGGTGCACTAGAAGCCGCCCGCGACCAGCCGCCGTGCGCTCATTCACCAGCCTGAGCCAACCGCCACTACCGAATTACACGAGCGCTGTAATCCCTGCAGCCCTGTCTTGTCCGTAGTCGAGCCCCATGATCGGTGGGCTCCACTCGGTGGGCCTCCTCAGCAGCAACCAGTCAGCAGTTCGGCTGTGCTACCGCCGAGACAGCCGGTGCGCTGGCAATCACCACGTGGTGTGGCGCAGCATCGCAGGTCCGCGCAGCGCCCACGCGACCGTGTTCAGTGCCGCGCCGAGGTCGCAGTGCATTTGGCAGGCCGCGCCTGACCACGCTCCGCGAGCGCCGTCCAAACGCACCTCACGCCCTCAGAGCACGGCGGTCACGCAGTACGCCGACTATGCGCGCTTCTGACGCGCTGAGGCTCGCTCGACTCGCCGTAGTTATGCGCCCCGGCGCGCTCGGGACCTCACGACGACAATGAGTCTGAAGGACCAGGACCACACGCCCGAGTGTGCTGCGTCGCCGACTTGACGATGGCTGGCCGTCAGCTCGTCGATACATCGCTCGGATGCCTAGAGGGCCCGGTGGCTGACCTTGACGCGGAGTCACCTTTGCTGAAGCTGCTGGGCCGTTGATCATCACGCGCGCCGGTCCAGCAAAATGGACTCGCCGGTAGTCCAGGGAGGAATCGATGGCCGTCTTCTTCAGCTTCCACTACGAACGGGATGCATGGCGCGTGCAACAGATCCTCAACATGGGGGCGCTGGAGGAGCGCTTCGCCCATGCTGATTCGCCGATGACCTCGCGCACCGGCAGGCCCGAGAAACACCATGCTCACCGGTAAACCGGTCAGGCCCCACGGTAGGCGGACACGAAGATTGGTCACCTAGTCCGGCACGCCGTCGAACCCAGCGGCCCCGGCGCACAGCTCGAACTCGCCGTGGTCGCCCGGAGCGAGCCGAACGTGACGCGGACCGGGATCGCGCCGGCTCCTTGTTCGCACGCCTGGCGGCGGCGACTCGCCTAGCGCGCTCGCAGTAGCGTTCGAGGCGTCGGATCCATTATTGCGGCTGAAATGCCCGTGCAGGTCCAGTTAGCCTGGACGCACGGGGCCTGGGATCTTCGAGCACCTTCACCTCAGTCCGTCGGGGGCCGGTGAGGTGTGTGCGCCATCGCGCCCCCCACTTGGAGGACAGATGAAGACGATTGCCGAGTTCGCCATTCGCCGCCGGTGGTTGGTTATCGCGGGCTGGATCGTGTTGGTCATCGGGGTGCAAGCCATCGCCGCCGCGATGGGCGGGGCGGCCTATAAGGACACCTTCAGCCTTCCGCACACCGAGACAGCCACCGTGGCGAACCTGCTTAAGAACGCCGGCCAGGACAACCAGAACGGCGCCTCCGGCACGATGGTCATCAAGAACACGAACAACGCCGCGTTCTCCGGCGCACCGCCACAACTGCAACCTGCGCTGGCCAAGCTCTGCACGTCCGGTGATCGCGTAGCGTTGATCTCCACGCCCTGGCAGTCGATCCATTGCTCCAACTCCAGTGCGGTAGGCCCGGGGAACCCCAAGCTGCTCAACACCGCGCGTGGCTCGAACACCGCCCTGGTCACCATCACCTGGCAGAGCAACCATTACGACCAGACGCTTTTCAAGAACGTCTACGAATCGCTGAAATCGCTGCGCAGTACGTCGCTGCAGGTCGAGTTCACCGGTAACGCCTTCGCCGGTATCGGGCAGAGTGAGGGCTCAGGCCCATCTATCTTCATCGGCTTCTTCGCCGCCCTGATCATCCTCGCGCTGGTCTTCCGTACGGTCGCCGCGACCGTCCTACCGCTAGCCAGCGCGGCCGTCGCTCTGATCAGTGGCCTCGGCGTGATCTACATCCTCAGCCACGGCATCAACGTTTCCAACATCACCCCATACCTGGCCGAACTGATGGTGATCGGTGTCGGCATCGACTACGCGCTGTTCATCGTCACGCGCCATCGGCGCAACCTTCGGCGCGGCATGCGCATGCACGAGTCGATCGTCACCGCGATCAACACGTCCGGACGCGCCGTGCTGTTCGCCGGAACCACCGTATGTATCGCCATTCTCGGTCTAATCGCACTCGGCGTGAGCTTCTTCAACGGCATGGCAGTGGCTACCGCCATCGCGGTGGGTTTCACCATGGTCGCGTCGTTGACCCTGCTGCCCGCGTTACTCAGCTTGTTCGGGCTCAAGGTGCTGCCCCGTAAGCAGCGGGCGGCCGTGCGGGCCGGCAACTTCATCAGCGGCCGCCCACTCGGGTTCTGGGCCCGCTGGTCGGAGTTCGTCGCCCGCCGCCGCGTCCTCGTCGCGATCGGTTCGGGCGCGCTCATGATCGCTCTCGCGATCCCGTTTTTCGCCATGCGACTGGGCAACAGCGACCAGAGCAGCGACCCGAAGAGCTCGACGACCCGTATCGGATACGACCTGATCAGTACGGAGTTCGGCGTCGGGTACAACTCCACCCTTGAGGCGGTCCTCCACGGGCCCGGTGCGTCCGACCAAGCGTTCCTGCGCCGCGTGTCGGACACGCTTGCGGCCACGCCCGGCGTCGACACAACCAGCCTGGCCATCGTGCCGATCACGAACAACATCGCCTTCGTGTCGTTCAAGACGACCACCTCGCCACAGTCGGAGAAGACCTACCAACTTGTCCGACACCTGCGCTCGGATGTGTTCCCGCCGCTGTACGAGGGCACGGCGAACCACATCTATGCCTACGGTGACACGGCCATCAACGTCGACTTCGCCAAGGTGCTCAGCCGCAAGATGCCTTTGTTCATCGCTGTGGTGGTCGGCTTGTCATTCCTCCTGCTGCTCATCGCGTTCCGCAGCCTGGTCATCCCGCTGACAGCAGCAGTCATGAACCTGTTGGCGGCAGCTGGCGCGTTCGGACTCGTGGTAGCGATCTTCCAGTACGGCTGGTTCTCCGACAGCCTGGGGGCTGGACCGGGCGCACCGATCGATGCCTGGATCCCGGTGATGTTGTTCGCCATTCTGTTCGGGCTGTCGATGGACTATCAGGTGTTCCTCGTCAGCCGCATGCACGAGGAATGGGTGCACACCAAGAACAACAGGCGCGCCATCACCGTCGGCCAGGCCGAGACAGGCGGCATCATCACCGCAGCGGCGATCATCATGATCGCGGTCTTCCTCGGATTCATGCTGACGCCCGGCCGACCGATCAAGATCTTCGGCCTCGGACTTGCCTCCGCGGTGTTCCTTGACGCCTTCATCCTCAGAACGATGCTCGTTCCGTCGCTCATGCACATGTTCGGCAACGCCAACTGGTACTTCCCCAAGTGGCTCAACCGAATCACCCCGCGCGTATCGGTCGAACCTCCCGACGAGGAGTCCGACTGGGTCGACAGCGCACCGGAGGTGGTCAGCGCGCGCTAGGCCGATCATCGGCATGATAGTTACGTTGTCTTGGTCCCCGGGCGCCCGAGAACCTTCGTCGTCTTCTCACCCGCCCGGGTTGCCTGGTGGTGGCGCGGACGGTGGTGCACTGACCGGCGACGTGGGCCGAGACGATGATGTGTGGGCCCGTCGCATTTGCTCCTGACTCGCGGTGGACAGACGCAGTCGGCTGGCATGAGCCGGTCTGACGTGGTCCGTCCTCGGGATCGGCCTCGACGGCACCAAGCATCCGCTCGCCCTGGTCGAAGGCGACACCGAGAACACCACCGTGGTCACCGACCTGTTGGTCGGGCTACGCGAGCGTGGCCTGGACACGACCCGCCCGATCCTGGTCGTGATCGACGGGGCGAAGGCACTGCGGGCTGCGCTGACCCGCGTGTTCGATCACCCGGTGATCGGTCGGTGTCAGATCCACAAGCTGAGGAACGTGACTGATCGGCTGCCCGATCGGCTCGCCTGCACCGTCGCCAAGCGGATGCGTCGTGCCTACCACGCCGAGTCCGCGCTGGCCGCCGAGGCCCAGCTCGAGGCGCTCGCGAAGGAACTCGACCGCACCCACCCCGGTGCCGCGGCCTCGCTGCGTGAGGGATTGTCTGAGACGCTGACCGTGCTACGCCTGGCTGTGCCGCCGACGCTGGCCCGCACGTTGCGCAGCACGAACTCGATCGAGTCGATGATCTCCATCGCCCGCACCCACAGCCGCAACGTCAAGCACTGGCAGAGCGGGAACATGGCGCTGCGCTGGTGCGCTGCCGGCATGGCCGAGGCCGGCAAGCAGTTCCGCCGGGTCAACGGCCACCTGCACCTCGCCGCTCTCCGGCGCGCTCTCGACGCGCATGCCGCTGCCGAAAACGTCAGTGTCGTCAGTCAGAATGACTCCGTGATCGCCGCCTGACGATCACAAGGACCGCCACCGAAAATCAACGACGCGCGGGACATCCTCCGTTGGACAGGGACCCTCGCTTTGGTCGACGCAGCCTGCTCCGGCTCGCACCCATCCGCCGCCGTTGTTGGACGCTCACGCTGAAGAAGAAGTGTCAAGAGGCACCCTGCCCGGAGGCATTGCTGCGACTGTAGGACAACGTCGGGTGGAACGAGTAGACCCTCGATCCCGAACAGCGCCGCCGGGAGTGTCCGGCCAACGGTGTAACTGGCCATGATCGGTTCAGTTGGTGGTGCTGGGGACGAGCCGCCCGGCGAAGGTGATCGCGAAGGCGTTGAGCGCTGGCTTCCAGCGGATCATCCAGCGGGCCCGGCCTCGCCCGGTGGGGTCGAGGGCTCGGGTGACCAGGTAGAGGCACTTCAGCGCGGGGTGGATTCAACCGGTCAACGCAACACCTTGATCAGTGAGGTGCTGTGTGAGTATTGGTGGCCGGCCGGCGATACCGGTGGCGGTGCAGCGTGATTTCTGGGCCGCGGTGAGGTCGGGGATGGTAGTCGCCGAGGCGGCGGCGTCTGTCGGAGTGTCGATCACCGTTGCCTGGCGGTGGTTCCGGCACTTTGGCGGAGTGATGCCTGACCCTTTTCCCGCCGACAAGATCCCGATTGGCGCGCGCCGTCTTTCCTTCCCGGAGCGGGAGGAGATCAGCTGTCGTCGGGCCGCGGGCGATGGGGTGCGTGCGATCGCGCGGGCGTTGGGGCGCTCGCCGTCGACGGTGAGCCGGGAGCTGAGGCGTGGGACTGTCCGCCGAAAGTCGGGCTACCGGGCGTCGGTGGCCCAGGCCCTGGCTGATCAGCGTGCCCGGCGGCCGAAGGTGAGGATGCTCGCGCTCGAGGACAGGCTCCGCGAGCATGTGCAGAATCGGCTGCATGCCAAAGACAGCCCCGAGCAGATCAGCCGGCGGCTGGTTCTCCTGTTCCCCGATGACTCGGGCATGCGTGTGAGTCACGAGACCATCTACCGCAGCCTTTACGTGCAAGGCCGCGGTGGTCTGCGTCGGGAGTTGGTCAAGTGCCTGCGCACCGGGCGAGCGCTGCGCAAGACCCGGCGGACCACCGAACGGCGCGGACGCATCGTCGGCATGGTCAGCATCACGCAGCGGCCGCCAGAAGCGTTGGACCGCGCAACCGGGTAGACGCGATCCAGCGGCCGGTTGCGCCACTCGGTCATCTCCTCGACCACCTTGTCGGTGATCTTGCTGATGGTGTCCTTGGAGACCTTGGCGCCTTAGACCTCGGCGAAGTGCGCGGCGATGTCGCCGGTGGTCAGGCCGCGGGCGGTCAACGACAACACGATCTCATCGATAC
>JBKOXO010000085.1:0-6333 GCA_046744105.1 Actinomycetota bacterium | reverse complement strand
ACACAGTTGCATGCGCACGTGCATGCAACTGTGTCGACTATCAAACGCAAGACCGACCGCCAGATCCCGGTCTTGGTGCACGAACCGATCAGCGGGAGCACACCAGGCGATGACGGCACCTAGGTCTCGCCGCCTCTCCCGTAGGCGTTCCCAACTATCCCTCACCCAGCGCAGAACGACCCATTCGAGCACGTCTTCGACCCAGTCAAATGACCCCGGCCTGCCATGCATAGCGACGGACGTCCTGCGCCAGCCGGTGACTTCCGATGTGGTGCACCGCTCGTAGGCGCTAGACATCGCCTTCTAGGAACGCCTCCTGCCCCTTGATAGCGACGCCACTGATGCCGTCGGGCGCAGTGGCTCGCCGAAGGCGCCAGGCGGAGGCGAAGCGCATTTTCGGTGCCGCGCGCCAGGCCGAGCTGCGGGTTTGCTCGCCTGCCGGGTCGGCTGATCCGGCGGCTCCGAGGCCTCTACGAGGATCCTCCCGCTACGCGGGCGGGTGCTTGGGTTATGGGCAGTTGGTGGCGTCGAGGCCGTCGGTCACGGCGAACAGGGCGCCAAGGTCGCCTGGGTGCGCGTCCTCACCGACCACGGCTCGTGACACGTTGCCGAGTCCGAGGCGCGGCTCTTCGAATGACGACGCATGTTCGCCGATGTCCTGGTAGGCCACGGCGCGCTGGGAGGTGACGACTCCCCAACAGTTCGCACTGTCGGCGACTGGGGTAGCAGCCGCTGGTTGAGCGATCAGGATCGCGGTGATTCCTCCGGTTGCCAGAGCGATAGCCAATCTCCGCATGACTATGCCTACTTTCAGGGTGTTGGCCGGTGGATTTGCTGTGACCTAGGCGATCGTCGCGAGAAGGTCATCGCAGGCCCGCTCGCACTTCGCTTGACCCGGCCAGCCTGGCTGAACCGTCCACTCCCTCGCGTCAGTGCTGCCCCCTGGCGTGCACCCTGGTCACCCCGGGTTCGACCCGGGTCGATACACCGGGATGAAGCGCCGAGCCGTCCGGCAGGCATCGGCGCACCACAATGCGGACCTCGTCCGGCCACCTCGCCGGCAACGGAGTGCGCGCGACCGGGCTGCTGATCTGCGACACGACCAGCGCACCACGGAGAGCATGGTGCATCGGGTTCGCGATGCGTGGTACGCAGCGGCGCGACGTGCAGGCTCGGGCTGCAGGCTGGCGGCGGATCGCCTCGGGTGCGGCGTGTGGCCCAAGCGCCTCGAGATCAGGACTGCAGGTCCAGCACAATCTGCAGGTCGGCACGGCAGGCTTTGAGCAGATCTTCGCGATCGAGTTCCGGCAACCGCCTTCCCCATGGATTTTGGCTATGTCCCACCCCAGGGCCCCGTTTCATCGCGCTAGGGGGATTTCATGGGTGCCGAAGGTTTCTGGGCGGTAGTCGCTGTAACGGCCCCAGTCGGGACGGACCCGGACGTAGACAATGCCTGGCCAGCCCGCGCGCTCGCGTCCGGTGGGGAACTGCTGGTAGTAGGCGGCTACCGCCGGGTGATCGTGGGGGACCTCGCCGGCGGTGCCTTCAAGCTGGACGGTCTGCTCGTCGGCCCAGTCGCACCCAATCGCGAGGGCCACTCGCGGCTGCCGGGTGAGGTTGACGAACTTGCGTGAGGTCCGGGTCGTGTCGAAGATGATCTCGCCGTCATCGGTGGCGGCGACGCCGACCACTGCGGCCTGCGGAATTCCGTCAGCGGAGATGGTGGCCAGGACGGCCAGCCGCCGAGCACGGACGAATTGCACCAGCGCGTCCTTGTCCATGCGTGGATTCTCCGGCCATCTTGCTGACCGGCGTACAGCCGGCGTGCGGCAACGCGACGCACGCGATGACCTACGTGATCGCGTAGCCGGGCTGGATCGCCGAATACGGGCGACTGGCCCTGGACCTCGACGTCCTGCGCTCGATGCTCGGCGCCTGGTTGGACCGGCCAACCGAGGCCGGGCTGATCGCGCGCAGCATGGCGATCGAGGTGGCCCGGGTACAGCTACTCGCTGACCGAGACGTGATCGTCCCGCAGTACCTGGGCCGGATCGAGTTCGTGCGGCAACTGGAGCAGTTGGCACGTCAGACGGGCGCGGCGTTCGTCGAGACGCGCTGATGTCTGACCCGAGCACGTCGCCACCCGCTTCCATCACCGTTCGGTGCAGCCGGAGACGACCGCGCACCTCGACGCCGCTCGGCTTTTGGATCGCAGTGGCGGCACCGCGGCATGACCCGAGATGTACCTGCGGCTGCTGGATGTCGTGTCTCGTCGTCCCGACACGTTGCTCGTGGACTCGGCTGACGGCCGCGTCGATGAGAGCTACGCAGCGTTGGTGGCAGCGATTGAAACCGCTCGGACCTCCGCCTCGCCGTGACAGCGCGGGCTCCAATCATCATCGCAACACCACGATCTCGACGGCACACCAGCCGTTCACTGCCGATACCCACTCAACGCATGTCCGTGCGCTTGTGGCAATCACCGTGACGCGGTAAACCCGGAGCCCTCGCCGCGCACCAGTTGCTGCTGGGGCGGACGGGCGGTGACCGGCCATGCCAATATCCGTTGTGGGGTGCCGGCTGCGACGTGCGGGTGCTCAGTCGGCGCCACCACGAAGGCGCCGACGCCATTGAGTTCGTCACCGGCGATCTGGCCACTGGCGAGCGGATCGAAACCCGCGGTGGATGGGGCCGGGGCGATCGTGCACTGCGCAGGCAGCGCCGAGGGCGATGAGGGCAATGCCCGGAACGTGGTACGCGCGGGGGCGGCGCATCCGGTGTACCTCTTCGTCGTCGGCGCGGATCGCTCCCGATCGGCAGCCGAGTCGACCGCGCCATTCGCGGCACATCGGCCGCTCCACCGTGTCCCGCGCCCTGGAAGGAGCCCAGAAGCGAACGACAACCTGACCCCGAGGGAGCTGGTTGACCCCGGTCCATTCCCGGCAGCATTGGGGTGGTGACAACACCGTTATCCGCAGCCGATGACGAAGGATTACGACATGACGATCAGTGGGGTGGTCAAACTGATCTCGAGCCTCACCCGCTCGGGCTCATCCGTCGGGCAAAGCGACTCCGTGGTCAACTCGATTCGGCTCTGTTTCCACGACGTCGACTACCGCGTCGGCGGTGCTGAGATTGTCTATGAGGATCTCGACGACAGCACCGCCGAGCACGGATCGTGGCTGGCGGAGAAGGAACGTGAGAACGCGCGGTACGCGGCCGCCGACCCCGACGTCCTTGCCTACATCGGCACGCTGGACGCGGATGCGGCTCCGCACTCGCTCCCGATCCTCAACCGTGCCGGGCCGCTGGTGATGATCTCGCCCTGCAACACGTATCCGGGACTGACCAAGCCAGTGCCGTGGGCGCCCGACGAGCCCGAGGTGTACTACCCAACCGGGGTGCGCAATTACGCGCGTACGGTGCTGACCGACGACCTGCAGGCGATCGCCGCCGCCGATTGGGCGAACGAGGTGGGCATCGAATCGGTCTATGTTCTGCACGACACCGAGCCCTACGGGCGAGGCGTCGCCGAACCGTTCGCCGCCGCCTGCACACGACGACGCCTTCGGATACTGGGTGGGCCCGAAGGCATCGAGCCGAAAGCACGAGACTTCAGTGTGCTCGCGCACCGCATCGCAGCGACCGCACCGGATGCCGTCTACTACGGCGGCGTCATCCAGAACGGCGCCGGTCCGCTCTGGCGTGACCTTCACGAGGCGCTGCCCGGCGTGCAGATGATGGCGCCCGACGCGCTATTCGAGCGCGCCTTCCTCACCGACGCCGGCCACTACGCCGAGGGCACGCTGATCACCTTTGGGGGCGTACCGCCCGCGCAGCTCGAGGGCGCCGGGCGAGCCTTCTACGAGCGCTTCAAGCGGGTGTACGGCACGGAGCCCGAGTCGTACGCTGCGTCGGCCTACGACGCCTGCCACGTCGTGCTGGAAGCGATCGATCGGATCGGCGCCAAGGATCGCGCCGCGATCACCCGAGCAGTGCTGGCGACGCGCGACCACGACGGCCTGCTCGGCCGGTGGAGCTTCGACGCGAACGGGGACATTACGCTACGCCGCACGAGCCGGCTGACCGTCGCCAACCGCGAGTTCGCCTTCCTCTCCGTCTACGATGTGGACGACGACAGCAGCCAGCGTTGACTGGCGGGCGCCCGCAGCAGCAGATGAGGACGTTCGTCGTTCGCGCTCGTATGAGTGCATGTGCCGACCCGCAGGAAACGATCCACGCTCGCGGCGTGGTCAACGACGAGTGTGCCGCTCCGATGAGACTCGCGAAGGACCGCGGGAGTTGGCGATCGGGACTGACGCCGAGGTGGCCTGGATCGTGATGACACCAGCCGTGGCCGGACCATTACGTCCGCAATTCCTCCCGTCTTCGCGGCCTATGCCAGGTCCAATGTGCCTGACAACAACGAGGACAGGAACGAGCACGATCAGGCGGTATTGAATCTGCTCGGCGAGCGGTCCGCCGACCAAGCATGGTGGCTCGCGTACCTCGATACCGGCGCTGAGGATGTCGTCTTCCCTACCGCGCCCATGCTGACGCTGCACGCGGGATGGCACTACTTGCTGGTCGAGGCAGGACCGAAACGAGCCGCCGGCTGGCGGAGCAACGACATCTGGTCGTAGCGGCTCATTGCCTGACTTGATGTGCCCCGCCGATCGCTCGTGGCTGGTGTCAATGCTTTGGGACGACGACTGGAGATGCATTGGCGGGCGTCCGATCTCGTTGAGAAGTTTCGCTGTGACGCGAACCTTCTGTCAACGCCGGTCGAATTTTGACCCCGTATCGCCGGGTGGCTTCTAAGGTGAATTCGTTCGGCCGTCGCAACACCAGCAAGTTCAGCATCATGTCAGCCCGGCGGCGAAGACGCGGTCAGGCGTGCGCCAGTTGAGGATCTTGCGTGGGCGGTCGTTGAGTAGCTTCTCGACCTTGGCGAGGTCGTCGGTCGTGTAGATGGACAGGTCCGTGCCCTTGGGGAAGAACTGCCGTAGTAGGCCGTTGGTGTTCTCGTTCGTGCCGCGCTGCCAGGGGCTGGCTGGCTCGGCGAAGTAGACGCCCTCGTCGAAGTGATCGGCGAGTAGATCGTGCCGGGCCATCTCCGAGCCCTGGTCGCAGGTCAGGGTCCGCCGCGCGGTATCGGGCAGCGTGGTCAGGACAGGCGTGACGGCCTCGATGAAGGCGTCGGCACAATGCCCGTTCGGCAGATGGACCAGGCGGACGGCGCGGCGGCGCTGTTGCGTTGCTGCAGACGACGCCTGCCAGTTCCGGATTCAGCGACGATTCGCTGCGATCACAGAGATAGAGCAAGGTCGTCGAAGCCGACGCGGACTCGATCACGGATCGGCAGGTCGGCGGTGATTGCGTAGTGGCCGCGTCGCAGGTTCTGCACGAAGGCATGCCCGACCGCGATGGTGCGCGCAGACGCCAGGCGTTTGAGTCCGCGCATCGGGCGCAGCCTCGCCTTGAACCGGCCGTGGTCGGCCTCGATGGAGTTGTTCGCGTAGCGCTCGGTGATATGCCGCGCCTGCGGAGCCATCTTGTCCACAATCTGCGGGTAGGCCGGGGCGTGGTCGGTGACGACTTCGACCGGGCCCGGTCCGAATCGAAGCGCACTGGAGAAGAACCGTCTTGCCGCTGCCGCGTCCCGGCGGGTCGAGACTAGGACGTCGATCACCTGACCGTGCTGGTCGACCGCGCGATACAGGTAGGTCCACCGGCCAGCGACCTTAACGTAGGTCTCGTCCATGAACCACCGATCACCGGCCGCGTGCCGCGCCGCTCGCGCGATGTGGATGAACTCCGCCGTGAACGTCTGTACCCACCGATACACCGTGACATGGTCGACGGTGATGCCGCGCTCGGCCAACAGCTCCTCGACATCGCGGTAGGACAGCCCATAACGCAGGTACCAGCGCACCGCCACCGCGATCACCTCCCGCGGGAAGCGATATCCAACTGGAGCCGACGAGACAGACCTCGAACCGATCTCCGAACCAGTGTCCGGCACCGAGGCACCGCCCAACGCAACAGAGCCACAACACCGGGCGGCTATGACGGCTTGATGTAGCTCCACTTGACCGTGATCAGCGACCGGCTGATGATCACGGAAAGGTCGAGGGTGGAGTTGTACGCAGCGATTCGACGCGGTGTGCGCGTCGGGGGAGTGTTCGATTCGCGAGCCGGCAGACAGGTATCACGTGCACGGCGCGGCAGGCGTTGGCGAGCGCGGACCGTCGTGCCGGCCGACGTCACCTGAGCAGCGGGACCCGACACTTCGGATGCTGGTCAGTCTGTGTCAAGTAAGCGGTGCAGGAG
>JBKOXO010000162.1:0-9963 GCA_046744105.1 Actinomycetota bacterium | reverse complement strand
GTCGGCCTGCTCGGACCCGAGGGCGTACAGGTGACCGCGTTCAAGACGCCGACCCCTGAGGAGCTCGCCCACCACTTCCTGTGGCGCATCCGTCGCGCCCTCCCGGGGCCAGGCCTCGTCGGAGTGTTCGACCGGTCGCACTACGAGGACGTGCTGGTGCCCCGCGTACACGAGACGGTTCCCGAGCAGGAGTGGCGCCACCGCTATGACGAGATCAACGCCTTCGAGGCAGAGCTCGTGGCCGCCGGCATCGCGGTCGTCAGGTGCTTCTTGCACCTCTCCTACGCCGAGCAGCGGGAGCGCCTGCTAGCCCGCCTCGACGACCCCGGCAAGCACTGGAAGTTCCACGAGAGCGACATCGACGAGCGCGCCTACTGGGCCGACTACCAGGCCGCGTTCGCAGGCATGCTGGAGCACTGCTCGACCGACGCCGCGCCGTGGTACGTGGTCCCGAGTGACCATAAGTGGTACCGCAACTGGGCGGTCGGGCAGATCCTGTGCGAGGTGCTCGAGGAGCTCGATCCGCACTATCCGCAGACGGACCTGGACGTCGAGCGGTTGCGCAAGCGGCTCCAGCCGCCCTATTGATCTTATGCCGATGATCTTGGATTTCTGGTCGCTATGCAGCCACAAGTCCAAGATCACCGCTTGGCGCCGGGGGCCACCAACAACTCGACGAGATCGCGCGCCAGCGCCGCGTCGAGGCGGCGATGTGTCCCGAGGATGCGGTACCAGAGCACGCCGAACACCACCTCGGCTGCGGTACCCACCGGAACGCGCAGCTGTTCGGAGTGGCGCCGCAGCAGCGTGGTCAGCGCATCGCGGCGGCTGCGCAGGAACCGGGCGTCGAAGGTCTGCCGGAACTGCGGATCGAGCTGCGCCTCCGCCATGAGCGCGCGCAGCACCGGCGCGGTACCCGGGCGCCGCGCGGCTGCGTACGTCGCGTCGAGGAAGGCGCGCAGATCGGCGCGCAGGTCACCCGTGTCAGGAACGGGGATCACCCGGGCGGCGTCGGCGGTCAGCGCCTCGAGCACTACGTCGGCCTTGCCGTGCCACCAGCGGTAGATCGTCTGCTTCCCGGTGCCGGATCGCCCGGCGATTCCCTCGACCGTGGTGGCGCGGTAGCCGACCTCGGCGACCAGATCGAGGGCGGCCGTAAGGATCGCCTGCCGGCTGGTGTCGCTGCGTGGCCGGCCGCGGCGGGCCCCGGACGCGGACGACTTGCGATCGAGGATGGGCACGGTGCAAGATTAATACGAGACGTTCCGTATTGGAAGGAGAGTAGCTATGACTGACAAAGTTGCCGTCGTAGTGGGGGGAACGTCGGGCATCGGGCTTGCCACGGCGCGGCGACTCGCCGACCACGGCGCCACCGTTCACGTGACCGGCCGCTCTCGTGAGCGGCTCGAGGCCGCCGCGAAGACCGACGGGCGGCTTCATACGCACCAGTGCGACGGGACGTCGGCTGAGGATGTGGAGCGGTTCCTTGCGTCCGTGGGACGGGTCGACTGGCTGGTGCTGGCGCTGAGCGGCGGAGCGGGCGCCGGCGCGTTCCGGTCGCTGGACCTCGGCGTGTTACGAGAGGCGTTCGAGGCCAAGTTCTGGGGACACGTCACCACTGCGCAACGCGCGCTGGCTCGTCTGGCCGACGACGGATCGATCACCTTCATCAGTGCGGGCAGTGCCCGTTCCGCCATCCCGATGACGGCCGGCCTGGCAGCAGTGAACGGCGCACTCGAAGCAATGGTCAAGCCGTTGGCGGTCGAACTGGCACCGATCCGGGTGAACGCGGTGTCGCCCGGCGTGGTCGACACGCCGTGGTGGTCGGGCATGCCAGATGAGGCGCGCGCGGCGTACTTCGCCCAGGCTGAGCAGGCGCTGCCCATCGGCAGGATCGCGACCGCGGAGGACGTGGCGGAGGCCGTCGTGCTGGCGGCGGTCAACCCGAACCTGACCGGGACCGTCGTCGAGTCCGACGGCGGGGCGCGGCTCGTCTCGCTGGGATGATCATGCAATTCTGCCCGAATGGGGCCCGGACTCCCGGTGCGCACCCGGCGCTGCCGGCGACGCCCGTCGCGGTTGCCGCCGACGTGGTGACCTGCGCCTCGCTCGGCATCAACGACGTGCACGTCCACCCGAAGAATGACGCCGGCACGGACAGCATCGCCGCCGAACACGTCGCGGGATTCATCGACGCGATCAGGGATGGCGCGCCGAGCACGCCGGTCGGCGTGACCACCGGAGCATGGACGGCGTCCGATCTCGGGCAACGGGTGGCCGCGATCCGCAGCTGGCGCGTACGGCCGGACCACGCCTCGGTGAACTGGCACGAAGACGGCGCCGACGAGGTGGCGGACACCCTTCTCGACCAGGGCGTCGCTGTGCACGCCGGGCTGTTCACGGCAACGGACGCGGTCGACCGGTTCCTCGCCTCAGCGTTCCCGACCCGGGTGGCGCGCGTTCTGGTCGAGGTCACCGAGCCCGCGCCCGCGCAAGGGTTGCGCGCCGCCGACGAGACGCTTGCTCGACTGGCCCAGCTCGACGTTCCGATCCTGCTGCATGGCGAGGGTGCCACGTGCTGGCCGGTATTCAGCCGAGCTGTACAACTCGGGCTGGACACGCGCATCGGCCTCGAGGACACGGTGACCCTCCCGGACGGCAGTCCGGCTCCCGACAATGCCGCGCTGGTGCGCTACGCGCGCAGCACCAGAGCGACGGGCAGCGATCCGAGCAACTCGGCCAGCGGGACGTCACCGGCGTAGACCGCCCCGGTGAACGCGTCGCGGTGCGGCGCGCTGAGCCGCAGCGTGGTGTCCCGCCAGCCGCCATCGCGCGCCAGCCGGACCGGCAGCCGCGTCGCGACGCTGATGGCGCCGCCCCTGTCGAACGCGATCGCGTGTTGTGCGGCGGCGCCGACGGCCCGCAGCGGCGTGTACCTGCAGAACAACTCCGGCCGCTCGCGGCGGGCACGCAGCGTGCGGGCGACCACGCACAGCTTGGCCGCTGCGCTGCCGTCGACAGGCGGCGCTCCGGTGAGTGATGCCAGCAGGGCACGGCGCTCCGCGAAGTCAACAGGGCGGCGGTTGTCAGGGTCCACCAACGAGTCGTCCCACAACTCCGTGCCCTGGTAGACGTCGGGGACGCCGGGCATGGTCAGCTGCACGAGCTTCTGTGCCAGCGAGTTGGACCAGCCGTACGCGGCGATGTCGTCGACGAAGGCGCGCAGTTCGGCGCTCTCGTAACCGGCGTCCACAGCGGCGTGCACCGCCTGCTCGAACGCCGCATCGGGCTCGCGCCAGCCAGTGCCATCAGCGGCTTCGCGCATCGCCTTCTCGGCGTAGGCATGCATGCGGTCGCGGGCGACGAAACCGGCACCCACGAACGTCTGCCACAGCAGGTATCCGAACGCGCGGTTCGGTACCGGCACGGCGCGCATGAGCCGGCGCACGAGGGCGGCCCACTCATCGGGCAGCTCGGCCAGCACGGCGAGGCGGGCACGCACGTCCTCGCTGCGTTTCGTGTCGTGCGTGGAGAGCGTCGTCATGCTGCGCGGCCGGCGGCGCGCCTGCGTGGCATGGAACCCCTCGAGTGACAGGCCGAACTGCACCGGGTCGGCGCCCACCTCGTTCAGGGCGACGAACCGCGTGTACCGGTAGTACGCGGTGTCTTCCACGCCCTTGGCCATGACCGCGCCGGACGTCTGCTGGAAGCGCACGGCAAGCTCGTCACCCGGGTCGGTCAGCCGCGGCGCGAGCGCATCGAGGACGGCGCCCAGCTCCGGTCGCCGCGCTCGGGCGCGCGCGAGCGCCTCGTCCAGATAGGGCTGTCCGTCCGGTACGTAGGAGCGGTACACCGGAAAGGCGACGAGCAGCTCAGTGAACGCGGCCTCGGCCCCCTTCATGCCGGCGAGCCGGGCGAGACGCAGCACCTCGGCGCGCAAGATCGTCGTGGCGACCAGGCGCTTGCCGGCATCGACGTGATCGGCGAACGAGCGGTGGTCGCCGGTCAGCTCCCGGTACAGGTCGTCGAATGCGGGCTCGGCGGACGGGTCGATGAGCACGCCGGTGGCCTCGGCGAGCGCGTCGTAGCCGGTGGTGCCGTCCACCGGCCAGGAGGCGGGCAGCGTCTCGCCGGGCTCGAGGATCTTCTCGACCAGCAGCCAGGTGTCCGGCGCCGCGCTCCGCAGCCGGCGCAGGTACCCGAGCGGGTCGGCCAGCCCGTCCGGGTGGTCGACGCGCAGGCCCTGCACCTCGCCGGCCGTGACCCAGCGCAATACCTCGCGGTGTGTCGCCTCGAAGACCGCCGGATCCTCGACGCGCAGCCCCGCCAGCGTGGACACCGCGAAGAAACGGCGGTAGTTCTGCTCGGCGTCGGCACGCCGGTAGTTGACGAGTTCGTAATGCTGTTGATCGAGCGGAAAGCGCTGCTCGTGGTAACGCAGCTCGCCGTCCACCGTGATGAGCTCGTGCCCGGCGTCGTCCCCGAGCACAGGTAGCAGCACTTTGCCTCGCGACCAGTCGATGTCGAACCATCGCGCGTATGGTGACGCCGGGCCGCGGCGGAGGACGTCCCACCAGGCTGGGTTCTCGCCGGGATCCGCGACGCCGGCGTGGTTGGGCACGATGTCGACGATCAGGGTCAGTCCGTGCCGGCGCGCCGCGTCGACCAGTGCCTGCCAGCCCGCCGCGCCGCCCCGCGCCGGGTCGACGCGCGAGAAGTCCACCACGTCGTAGCCGTGCTGTGAGCCGGACGCCGCCTGCAGGATCGGCGAGACATAGATCGCGCCCACGCCGAGATCGCGCAGGTACCCGCACAGCTCGGCGGCGGCGTAAAGGTCGAGCGCTTCGGTGATCTGCAGCCGGTACGTGGCCGACGGCAGCTGATCGTCTCGCACCCGTCTACTCGGCTCGCCGCAACACCACGAGCGCACGCGGCCCGACGGTCACGCTGCCGCCCGCCGCAACCACGGTGCCGTCGTCTAGGTCGGGACGAGCCGTGTCGAGCACCACGTGCCAGGTCGGCGCGTACTCGGCGCCAGGCACCCGGAACTCGAGCGGCTGGTCGTGTGCCGAGAAACACAGCAGGAACGAGTCGTCGACGACTCGCTCACCCCTCGCGTCCCGATCGGGGATCCCCTCGCCGTTGAGGTAGGCGGCGACGGCTCGGCCGAACGGCGCCTCCCAGTCCTCTTCGGTCATCTCCGTGCCGTCCGTCGCGAACCACGCGATGTCCGGCAAAGCCTCGGCGCCGCGGCGGCGCACCGGCCGGCCGTCGAAGAAGCGGTGTCGGCGAAACACCGGGTGTTGCCGGCGCAGCTCGGCCACCTGCCGGGTGAACGCGAGCAGGTCGACATCGACCTTGCCCCAGTCGACCCAGGACAGCTCGCTGTCCTGGCAGTACCCGTTGTTGTTGCCCTGCTGGGTACGCCCGAGCTCGTCGCCGTGCGCGATCATGGGTACGCCTTGCGACAGGAACAGTGTGGCGAGGAAGTTGCGTCGCTGCTGCGCTCGGAGCGCGAGGACAGCCGGGTCGTCGGTCGGTCCCTCGACGCCGCAGTTCCAGGAGCGGTTGTCGTCGGTGCCGTCCTTGTTGTTCTCGCCGTTGGCTTCGTTGTGCTTGTCGTTGTAGGAGACCAGATCGAGTAGCGTGAATCCGTCGTGCGCGGTCACGAAGTTGATCGACGCGACAGGTCGCCGCCCGGAGTGCTCGTACAGATCCGCCGATCCGGTCAGCCGCGCCGCGAACTCCCCGATCGTCGCCGGCTCACCGCGCCAGAAGTCGCGCACCGTGTCGCGGTACTTACCGTTCCATTCCGTCCACTGCGGGGGGAAGTTGCCGACCTGGTAGCCACCCGGGCCGACGTCCCACGGCTCGGCGATCAGTTTCACCTGGCTCACTACCGGGTCCTGCTGCACCAGCTCGAAGAAGGACGACAGCCGGTCTACGTCGTAGAACTCGCGGGCCAGCGCCGACGCCAGGTCGAACCGGAACCCGTCGACGTGCATCTCCAGCACCCAGTACCGGAGCGAGTCCATGATCAGCTGCAGGGCATGGGGGTGGCGCACGTTGAGGGAGTTGCCGGTGCCTGTGTAGTCCATGTAGTACTGCGGGTCGTCGTCAACGAGCCGGTAGTACGCGCGGTTGTCGATGCCGCGGAAGCACAGCGTCGGCCCGAGGTGGTTGCCCTCGGCAGTGTGGTTGTAGACGACGTCGAGAATGACTTCGATGTCGGCCTCGTGCAGCGCGCGCACCATCGCCTTGAATTCCTGCACCTGACCGCCCGGGCCGGTGGCGGACGAGTAGCGCACCTCCGGCGCGAGGAAGCCGATGGTGTTGTAGCCCCAATAGTTCGACAGACCGCGATCGACCAGGAGCGAGTCGTTCACGAAGTGATGCACCGGCATCAGCTCCACCGCGGTGACGCCGAGCCGGGTCAGGTGCTCGACCATGACCGGGTGGGCGATGCCGGCGTACGTGCCGCGCAGTTCGGGGGGGATCTCCGGATGCTGCTTGGTGAGTCCCTTGGCGTGTGCTTCGTAGATCACGCTGTTGGCGTAGGAGTGCCCAGGTGGCCGATCGACGCCCCAGTCGAAGTACGGGTTGATCACCACTGACTTGGGCATGTGGGCTGCTGAATCGTCGGTGTTCACGGTGTCCGGCTGCCCGAGGTCGTAGCTGAACAGCGACGGATGCCAGTCGATGTGGCCGTCGATCGCCTTGGCGTACGGGTCGAGGAGCAGCTTCGCGGGATTGCACCGCAGACCCTGCTTCGGGTCGTACGGCCCGTGGACCCGGTACCCATAGCGCTGTCCCGGCTCGACGCCCGGCACGAACGCATGCCACACGAAGCCGTCCACCTCCGGCAGGTCGACGGGCGTCTCAGTCCCGTCCGCGTCGAACAGGCACAGCTCGACCCGCTCGGCCGCTTCGCTGAACAGGGCGAAGTTGGCGCCTGAGCCGTCGTAGGTCGCGCCCAGCGGGTAGGCGTTGCCCGGCCAGACCTGCATGCATGCTCCTGTCGTGGTCGCTCAGCCCCCAGCGACGAGCCTGCCACGTACCGTCTGCCGACGCGCGGCGATGATGCCGTCAGGCACCGGACGGCGTTTCCACCGCGTTCATGCATTTTGCTATTCACTAAATGTGCCACGTTCAGCACTCTGGGTCATGTCTGGTGACACGCGGTATTCCGCATCAACGACAGGCCCTATCATCCGTAGAGCCCTGAGCATGACGACTACTACGACACACTGAGAAGGTATGGCCGGCCGGCATTCGAGACCCTCCTCAGGCGGAGGGGTACCGCTGACGCTCGTCGTCGCCGTGCTGGTCCTAGCGGGCGTCCTCGCCGGCGGCCTGGTCGTATTCCTGAGCAGCGGTGGGTCCTCGCACAAGGCCGGTGGCTGTCATGGCAGCCTCACGGTCTCGGTCGATGCCGCCCCGAGCATTGCTGGGCCTGTGCAGACGATCGCCAAGCGGTGGACTGACACCGACCCCGCGGCCGAGGGCAAGTGCGTAGCGGTCAACGTCACGCCGTTGCCGTCCAGCAACGTCGAGCAGATCCTCGCCGCCGGTGGCGCCGGCGCAGGCGAGAGTGCGTCTGTGTGGATCCCGGACTCGAGCACGTGGGCGAACCGGCTGAACGACGACTTGACCGCGTCGGGCAAGAACGCACAGGTCGAGATCCACGCGCCCATCGCGGTGTCGCCACTGGTGTTCGTGAGCTCGCCGTCGGTGGTATCGAAGTTCATCTCCAAGCCGGACTGGAAGAACGCGCTCGCCGGCGCGTTCCCGTTGACCGTGCCGGACCCCGTGTCGAACACGGACGGACTGCTCAGTTTGCAGATCATGAACACGCTCGTCACGTCGGGGAGCCAGGGACCTAACCCACAGCTCGCCAACCTGATGCTGCGGCTGAGCCACTCGACGCTTCCCGATCCCAACGCGGGTTTCGCGCAACTCGCTGCGGACCCTGCCCACGCGCCGGTGTTCACCGCGCCGGAGCAGGCGGTGATCCAGGCCAACCGCGCCAAGCAGTCGCTGTTCGCCGCGGCGATCTACCCGGACGAGGGCACGCTCAGCCTCGACTATCCGGTGGTGCGCCTGGTCCGCTCCGGCGATGACCCGGCGCTGACCGCCGCCCTGGACGACTTCGAGCAGCAGCTGCGTGCACCGGCAGCACAGTCCTACCTGGCCGCCGCCGGGTTCCGCGCCCCCAGCGGGGCATCTGTGCCAGGAGTGGGCGCCGCCGAGGGCGTGGTCGCGGCACCGATCCGGCAGCTGGCCAAGCCCACGCCGAGTCAAGGGGTCGACACGCTGCGGCTGTGGGAAGCGATCACGCAGGATGTCAACTCGCTGATGGTGATCGACGTGTCGGGCTCGATGGCCGAGGCGGGCGGCAATGGCCAGAGCAAGATCCAGCTCGCCGCCGCGTCGGCCGCGACGTCGATCGGCTTCTACCCGGACACATCCAACCTCGGCATGTGGGTCTTCTCGACCAACCTGACGCCGCCCGCCGCCTACCGAGAACTCGTCGCGATCGCTCAGATGAGCTCGACGACGGGCGGTAAGTCTCACCGCCAGGCGCTCACCGACGCTGCCCAGTCGCTGCCCTCGCTGGTCAGTGGCAATACCGCGCTGTACGCCAGCACGCTCGCTGCGGTGAACACGGTGCGGCACAACTACGACCCGTCCAAGGTCAACACGGTGCTGCTCATGACGGACGGCCAGAACGTCGACCCGGGCGGGCCGACACTTGGCCAGCTACTCGCCGGGGTGCAGACCCCGCAGGCGAAGCTGCTGCCGGTGCCGGTGTACACCATCGGCCTCGGCCCGGACGCCGACCTGAACGCGCTGGGCAAGATCTCGAAGGCTACCGGCGGCAAGAGCTACGCCGTCAAAGACCCGGCGAAGCTTCGCAGCGTCTTCCTGGACGCCGTCGTGCAGCGCCGGTGCGGCGCAGGCTGTTAAATCCGCCGTATGCGATTGCTCATCGCCTGGTCGTTGCTTCCTGTTGAGTCACGTCCCATCGGCATCACCTAGACTGGGCGGGACTGGAGGGGAGTAACCCTTAGCGGCTTCTTCGTCATCACGGGCCAGCGATGGCCCCGGGGAGCCGGCCCGCACGGGTGGGTGAGACCTCCGGCTGCACACGCGTACTGCCGTACGGCATGAGTACGCCAGAGCGCCGGAGGCTGCATGCACGTCGAACCGTGGGTCTGGGCCGTGACGGTTGGACTGGCAGTCGCCTTCCTGATCTTCGACGTCTTCTACATCGGACGTTCCCCGCACGAGCCGAGCGTCGGCGAGTCGGCGCGCCATCTGGCGTTCTTCATCGGCGCGGCAGTGCTGTTCGGTGCGGGTGTTGCCATGGTCAGCGGAGTTCGCTACGGCGCGGAGTTCTTCGGTGGCTGGCTCACCGAGTACTCGCTGTCGGTCGACAACCTGTTCGTCTTCCTGATCATCATGACCAAGCTGCGGGTGCCCAGACACCTGCAGCAAACGGCATTGCTCATCGGAATCATTCTCGCGTTGCTGCTGCGTGGCGTCTTCATCGCCGCCGGCGCCGCGGCGATCAACGCGTTCAGCTGGGTGTTCTACCTGTTCGGTGCATTCCTGGTGTATACGGCGGTGCGGTTGGCCCGCGGCGGCGGCGACGACCCGGCCCAGTACACCGAGGGACGCATCGTGCGCTGGGTCCGCCGCCGGGTGCCCTCGACCACGCAATACCACGGTGCGCACCTCGTGACGCGCGGACGCGACGGCCGGCGGCTCGTCACCCCGATGATGATCGTGATCATCGCGCTGGGCACGACCGACCTGCTGTTCGCGCTCGACTCCATCCCGGCGATCTACGGCATCACCCGGGAGCCGTATCTGGTGTTGACCGCCAACCTGTTCGCGCTGATGGGCTTGCGGCAGCTCTACTTCCTGATAGGCGGGTTGCTGGAACGGCTGGCGTACCTC
>JBKOXO010000013.1:0-6225 GCA_046744105.1 Actinomycetota bacterium | reverse complement strand
GGTCGGACGCGACCACGGGTACCGACCTGGTGGCGCGGCTGGCCAAGCTGCCCGGCCTCGGTGCGCAGAAGGCGGCGATCTTGACCGCGCTGCTGGGCAAGCAGTACGGCGTGCAGCCGTCCGGCTGGCGTGAGGCGGCGGGCACGTACGGTGAGGACGGCGTGCACCGCTCGGTCGCAGACGTGGTGGACGCCGCGTCCCTTACCAAGGTGCGCAGTTACAAGCAGCAGATGAAGGCGGCAGCCAAAGCGCAGTGATTTGGGGCAGACCATGACCGCGACGCTGCTCGAGGGCATCGGGCTGCTCGCGACGCAGGCCCCGGCGCTCGGCGAGATCCGCGACGCCGCCGTGCTCGTGCAGGGCGAGTCGATCGCGTGGGTTGGGCCGGCGTCGTCGGCACCGGCGGCGGATCGGCGCGTGAGCTTGGACGGCCGGGCGGTGATCCCGGGCTTCGTCGACTCGCACGCCCACCTCATGTTCGCCGGCGACCGCGCGGCGGAGTTCGAGGCGCGTATGCGAGGAACGCCTTATGCCGCCGGGGGAATCCGGGCCACCGTGCAGGCAACGCGCGCCGCGCCGGACGCCGTGCTGCGCGGCAACGTCGAGCGGCTCGCCGGCGAGTTGCTGCGCGCCGGAGTGACGACGTTCGAGTGCAAGTCCGGATACGGGCTCGATGTCGCTACCGAGCGGCGGTCGCTACGCATTGCGCGGGAGTTCACGCCGGAGACCACGTTCCTCGGGGCGCATGTGGTGCCGCCCGAGCTCGATCGTGACGCATACGTGGCGCAGGTCTGCGGCCCGATGTTGGACGCCTGCGCGCCGCATGCCCGCTGGGTGGACGCCTTCTGCGACGAGGGTGCCTTCGATGCGGACGAGACTCGGGCGGTCCTGCGGGCGGGCCAGGCACGGCGACTCGGCGCCCGGGTGCACGCCAACCAGCTGGGGCCTGGACCGGGCGTGGAGGTTGCGGTCGAAGTGGGGGCGGCCAGCGCCGATCACTGCACGCATCTGTCACCGACGGACCTGGACGCGCTGGCGGCGTCCACCACGGTGGCCACGTTGCTGCCGATCGTCGAGTTCTCCACCCGCTCGCCGTACCCGGACGCGCGGAGGCTGCTCGGCGCCGGGGTCGAGGTGGCCCTCGCGACCGACTGCAACCCTGGATCGGGCTATTCGACGTCGATGCCGCTGGCCATCGCTCTGGCGGTACGCGAGATGCACATGACGCCCGCCGAAGCCGTCCATGCCGCCACTGCCGGCGGCGCGCGCGCCCTGCGCCGGGACGACATCGGCGTGATCGCGCCAGGCAAGCGCGCCGATCTGGTCGCGCTGAACGCGCCGTCCTACGTGCACCTGGCCTATCGGCCGGGCGTGCCACTGGTCGCCGAAGTGTGGCGCTCCGGGCGTCGCGTTCTGAGCATCGACCCGAGCCGACTCAGCTGATGCGAGGATGGCTGATGGAGCCGCAACCGTCACAACGAGGTGACAGCACATGACGCAGACGCAGGACGCGCTGTTCGACGTCTTCTCGCGCCGCTACCTGGCGCACGCAGGAAGCCAGCTGCCCGGACGGGCCAGCCGCGCGCTGACGCTGCTGGCCCGCAACGCGCTGGCATTCGGCAGGACCCGCGGGCCCGACGAGACGCTGCTGCGGATCGTCGACGTGGACGGGTCTGCGACGGCGATCGACATCGTCACTGCGGATGCGCCGTATCTGGTCGACTCCGTGCGCGCTGAGCTTGACCGGCAGGGCCATCCGGTCGAGCGCACACTGCATCCCCAGCTCGTGGTGACCCGCGACGATGCGGGCCGGCTCACCAGCATCGCCGACATCGACGACAACGCCGAGGTTCCCGAGGGGGCGTTCGTCGAGTCGTGGATGTACGTCGAGCTCGACACCATCGACTCGGCACGCCAGACAGAGCTGGCCGCCGCGCTGCACAAGGTGCTCGACGACGTGCGTTACGCGGTGTCCGACGCGCCGGCGATGTATCAGATGGTGCGCGAACTGGCCGACGAACTCGAGGCCAACCCGGGGCAGTTCGATCGGGAGACGAGCACCGAGGCAGCGGAGTTGCTCCGCTGGCTGGCCGACGGCGGCTACATGATCTTGGGGCACGCTGCGTATTCGGCCAACGACCTGGCCAGCCCGCTGCGCTCGTCCACGCCGAGTGACGCGACGGGCGTCCTGCGGGGGGACGCCGCGATCTCGCCGCTCGAGCTGCTGCCGGCGTTCCGCAGCGGCGCGCCCCTGGTGATCTTCAAGTCGCCGCTGGTGTCGCGGGTGCGCCGCTCGGCGCACTACGACTGCGTCACGGTAGTCACACCGGCCGGCAGTACCGAGGGGCAGACGGTGCACGTGTTCCTCGGACTGATCACCACCGGCGAGGACGGCGCGGTGCGTACCGTGCCCGTCGTCCGCAAACGCATCGCCGAGATCCTGTTGCGCTCCGGGGTGCGCGCCACCAGCCACACCGGCCGGCAGCTGCTCGCCGCGCTGCGCACGCTACCCCGCGACGAACTGCTCGAAGCCCCGACGGCGGATCTCCTCCGACTCGCCCAGCTCGTCGTCGCGCGCGCCGAGCACGGGCAGGTGGGCGTGTTCGCCCGCACTCACCTCAACCGCGACTTCGTCAGCGTCCTTGTGTACTTCCCGGCCGATCGGTTCGGGCCGGAGACGCGCCGCCGGGTCAGCGACGTGATCGGGGCGCACTGGCCGGGCGACGTTATCGGCCGCGACGACCGCATCGTCGAGCTGGGTTTGGCCCGGATGCAGTTCCTCATTGCGCTTCGCCCCGGCGCCGCGCCGCCGCAACCGGATCGGCAGGCGGTCGAGCAGGAGGTGCTGCGCGTCATCCGGCGCTGGAGCGACGACCTGGCCGACCTGCTCACCGTCGGCCACGGCGAGGAGGAGGGCGCACGACTGGCGCGCCGCTACGACGGAGCGTTCCCCGAGGCGTATAAGGAGGACTTCGGCGCCGGGACGGCCGTCGACGATCTGAAGCGCATGGAGGCGCTGCCCGACGACGACGGGATGAGCTTCCACGTCTACATCCCGCCGTCCGACGACGACGCCGACCGCCGGTTGAAGGTGTACCGCACCGGCGCGCCGCTGTCGCTGGCCCGTGCGCTGCCGATCTTCAGCCAGATCGGCATCGAGGTGCTCGACGAGCGTCCGTACGAGATCACCCGCCCGGACGGCACGGCGTCCTACATCTACGACTTCGGGCTGCGCCTGCCGGTCGGGACCAGCCTGGATGCCGACCGGGCCGCCAACGTGGTTGACACGCTGCGGCTGCTCTGGCGGGAGGAGATCGAGCAGGACGGGTTCAACGCACTTGTGCTGCGCGCCGGGCTGACCTGGTGGCAGGCGACCATCCTGCGTGCGTACGCAAAGTACCTGCGCCAGGCAGGGACGACGTTCAGCCAGGGCTACATCGAGCAGGCGCTGGCCGAACATCCCGCGGTGGCACGCAAGCTCGTCGACCTATTCGAGTCCCGCTTCGATCCGGGACGCGCCGGCACCGCCCAGGTCGTCGACGCCGATGGGACGACCTTCCTCGAGGCGATCGAGGCCGAGCTCGCCGAGGTGGCGAGCCTCGACCAGGACCGCATCCTGCGTTCGCTGCTGCGGCTGATCAGTGCGACGCTGCGCACCAACGCGTACCGCACCGACGACAACGGCACCCGGCGACAGGCCTTGGCGATCAAGCTCGATCCCCGGCTGCTGCCCGAGCTACCGCAGCCGCGTCCGCGTTACGAAATCTGGGTCTACTCACCGCGAGTCGAGGGCGTGCACCTGCGCTTCGGGCTCGTTGCCCGGGGTGGACTGCGCTGGTCGGATCGCCGCGAGGACTTCCGCACCGAGATTCTTGGGCTGGTCAAGGCGCAGATGGTCAAGAACGCGGTCATCGTGCCGGTGGGCGCCAAAGGCGGCTTCGTCGTGAAATGCCCACCGACGGACGACCGCGACGCGTGGCTCGCCGAGGGCGTCGCCTGCTATCGGACGTTCATTTCCTGCCTGCTCGACCTCACCGACAATTACGAGGCCGACGGTCGCGTGGTCGGCCCACCGCAGGTGCGCCGCTACGACGGCGACGACCCGTACCTGGTGGTGGCGGCCGACAAGGGCACGGCAACGTTCTCAGACATAGCGAACGCCATCGCCACCGATTACGGGTTCTGGCTCGGTGACGCGTTCGCGTCGGGGGGCTCGCAGGGCTACGACCACAAGGCGATGGGCATCACCGCACGCGGCGCGTGGGAGTCGGTGAAGTACCACTTCCGCGAACTCGGCCGGAACATCCAGGAACAGGACTTCACCGTCGTCGGCATCGGCGACATGTCCGGGGACGTGTTCGGCAACGGGATGCTGCTCTCGGAGCACAGCCGGCTGGTGGCCGCATTCGACCACCGGCACGTGTTCATCGACCCCGATCCGGATGCCGCGCGCTCCTACACCGAACGCCGGCGCTTGTTCGACCTGTCTCGCGCCGTCGTCACATCCTGGGCGGATTACGACCGGTCGGTGATCTCCCGCGGCGGGGGCGTGTACCCGCGAACGGTGAAGGCCATCCCGATCACGCCCCAGGCCCGGGCCGCGCTCGGCATCCCCGACGACATCGAGACGATGACGCCGAACGAACTGATCCACTCCATCCTCGTGGCACCCGTGGACCTGCTGTGGAACGGCGGCGTCGGCACGTATGTCAAGGCGTCGACGGAGTCGCATGCCGACGCCGGTGACAAGGCGTGCGACGCCGTACGCGCCGACGCATCGCGGCTGCGCTGCAAGGTGGTGGGCGAGGGCGGCAACCTCGGGTTCACGCAGCGGGGGCGCATCGAGTTCGCCCGCGCCGGCGGATGCATCAACACCGACGCGATCGACAACTCTGCCGGCGTCGACATCTCCGACCACGAGATCAACCTGAAGATCCTGCTCGATCGAGCCGTTGGCAGCGGGCGGATCGACCGGGACGCGCGCAACAAGTTGCTGGCGGCGGTGGCCGACGACGTGGCCGCCCACGTGTTACGCGACAACTACGAGCAGAACGTCCTGCTCGCGATGACCCGCTACATCGGGCCGGCGATGGTGACCGTGCACGCGCGGCTGATGGACGCGCTGGAGGAGTCAGGGCGTTTCGACCGTCCCCTCGAATTCCTGCCGTCGGCGCGCGAGATCGCTACGCGGGAGGCCGCCGGCGAGGGGCTGTACACGCCGGAGATGGCGGTCATCGCTGCCTGGGTCAAGATTCTGCTGACCGAGCAGATCGAGGACTCGACGCTGCCCGACGAGGCATGGTTCGGCCGGGTGCTGTCGGGTTACTTCCCACCGTTGATCGCTTCGCACCCGGACGTCGACCCGTATGCCCACCCGCTGCATCGGGAGATCATCACCACCCGGGTGGTGAACGACATGGTCAACCGCGGCGGCACCACCTACGTGTTCCGGGCACATGAGGAGACGGGAGCCGATCCGGCGCAGATCACCCGAGCGTTCACCATCACCCGCGAGGTATTCGGCCTGGAGCGGCTGTGGGCCGACATCGAGGCGCTCGACAACCACGTGCCGACGACCGCGCAGCACGCGGCGTATTTCGAGATCCGCCGCCTCGTCGACCGCGCGACGCGGTGGCTGGTCGACCTGCGCTTCCCGATCACGGACGTGGCCGGCGAGATCGAGCGGTTTGCGTCGACGGTCGGCGAGCTCACGCCGCGCATCCCGGACCTGTTGCGCGGCGAGGAACGGGAGAACCTGCACGCCGACGCCGACCGGCTCGTCGGCGTCGGACTGCCCCGCGAGCTGGCGATCCGGATCGGCGGGCTGCTCAGCGCGTTCTCACTGCTGGACGTCGTCGAGATCGCACAGGCCACCGGGCACGGCGCCGGCGATGTCGCGGAGCTGCACTTCGCCGCCTCCGACCGGTTCTCGGTCGACGACATGCTCACCAAGATCACCGAGTTGCCGCGCGACGACCGGTGGTCCGCGCTGGCGCGGGCGGCGCTGCGCCACGACCTGTACGCCGCCCTGTCGACGATCACCATGGCGGTGCTGCGGTCGACCGACGACACCATGAGCGCAACGGAACGACTCGCACTCTGGGAGAAGGCCAACTCCGAGCGGGTCGCCAGGGCGCACAGCACGATCGCCGAGGCACTGGCTCGCGACAACGTCGACCTGGCCACCCTTTCCGTCGCCCTGCGGGTACTGCGCGGCCTGCCCAC
>JBKOXO010000225.1:0-5787 GCA_046744105.1 Actinomycetota bacterium | reverse complement strand
CCAGTGCCCGGCCGATGAGCACGCCGGCCACGATCGCAGCCGCGGACGAACCTAGCCCCCGCCGGTGCGGGATGCGGTTGGCACACACCAGCTCGATACCGCGAGGCTGGCCACCCAGTCGTCCGAACACGGTGCGCATCGTGCTGACTACCAGATGTGAGTCGTCGCGCGGGACCTCGTCGGCGCCCTCGCCGGCCACGTCGAGCATCAGCCCGTCGTCACTGATGCGGGCCACCGCGTCGTCGTAGAGGGCGAGCGCCAGGCCGGCCGCGTCGAATGCCGGGCCGAGGTTGGCGCTGGTGGCCGGCACGCGCACGTGCACGGTGCCCGCACGAAACGCCGGACGCGCCATCAGCCGAGTCCGAGCGCCAAGGCGGCTTCGTGGCCGTCGACCCGAACGGTGATCGGCTTGGGAGCTCCGGAGATCGCCCAGTCCGGGTCCTTCAGCCCGTGGCCGGTGAGCGTGCACACCACGACAGACCCAGCGGCAAGCCGGCCGTCGGCAGCCGTGGCGAGCAGGCCGGCGACGCTTGCCGCCGACGCCGGCTCGACGAACACCGCCTCCGAGCGGGCCAGCAGCCGGTACGCCTCGAGGATCTGCTTGTCGGTCACCGCGTCGATGAGACCCCGCGACTCATCGCGCGCGGTCTCAGCACCCGTCCACGACGCCGGGTTGCCGATCCTGATCGCGGTGGCGATCGTCACCGGAGCCTTTACCGGGGCGCCGACCACGAGGGGTGCGGCTCCCGCCGCCTGGAAGCCGAACATCCGTGGCGCGGTTCCGTACTCGCAGTAGCCGCGCCAGTACGCGGTGATGTTGCCCGCGTTGCCGACCGGGATGCAGTGCACGTCCGGCGCGCGGCCCAGCACGTCGCAGACCTCGAATGCCGCGGTCTTCTGCCCCTCGACGCGGTGTGGATTAACCGAGTTGACCAGCGCCACCGGATAGTCGACCGCCAGCTTGCGAGCAAGCTCCAGGCAGTCGTCGAAGTTGCCGTCGACCTGGAGCAACTTGGCCCCGTGCACCAACGCCTGCGCCATCTTGCCCAGCGCGATCTTCCCCTGAGGGACGAGCACCGCGCACGTCATGCCTGCCCGCACCGCATAGGCTGCGGCGCTGGCCGAGGTGTTGCCGGTCGACGCGCAGATCACCGCCTTGGCGCCCTCCTCGGCCGCCTTGGAGATCGCGACCGTCATGCCGCGGTCCTTGAACGACCCGGTCGGGTTGGCGCCCTCGACTTTCAGGTACACCTCACAGCCCGTCCGGTGCGAGAGCGTGGGAGCGGAAAGCAGCGGCGTGCCGCCCTCGCCCAAGGTGATCACCGGCGTCGCGTCGCTGACCGGCAACCGAGACCGGTACGCCTCGATGACGCCGGGCCAGGCGTCCGGACGCGCGGGGAAGGTCCGCTGCTCGGCTGCGCGGGGCATTCCCAGCGCGTCCTCATTCACCGGGCATCCCCTCGACCCGCATGACGCTCGCGACCCGCCGGATGAAGTCCATGCCCGTGAGCCGGTCGGCCGTCTTGGCCAATGCCGCGTCGGCCGCACTGTGGGTGACGATGACGAGGGTCGCCGCATCGCCGCGTCCTTCCTGGCGGACGGTCTGGATGCTGACCTGCTGTTCGGCGAATGCACCGGCGACGCCCGCCAGCACACCCGGCCGGTCGGCTACGTCGAGCGCCACGTGGTAGCGGGTGATCACGTCGCCCATAGCCAAGATCGGCAGTTCGGCGTACGCGCTCTCGCCGGCACCCCGGCTGCCACTGCGCCGATTGCGGGCCACCGCGACCAGGTCGCCCAGCACCGCACTCGCCGTGGGCGCTCCCCCGGCGCCGCGGCCGTAAAACATCAGCGACCCGGCGGCCTCCGCCTCGACGAACACGGCGTTGAACGCATCCCCGACAGTGGCCAGCGGGTGGCTGCGCGGAATCATCGCCGGGTATACGCGCACCGACACGGCGCCGCTCGCCCGCTCGCAGATCGCCAACAGCTTGATCGTGCACCCCATCGCCTTGGCGCTGGCCACGTCTGCGGCAGTCACGTCGCCGATGCCCTCGCGGTGCACGTCGCCCGCAGTCACGCGGGTGTGGAATGCCAGCCCGCCGAGAATCGCCGCCTTGGCCGCCGCGTCGAAGCCGTCGATGTCGGCGGTCGGGTCGGCCTCGGCGTAGCCCAGGGCGGTGGCCTCGGCGAGCGCCTCGTCGAAGCCCGAGCCGGTCGCGTCCATGCGGGAGAGGATGAAGTTCGTGGTGCCGTTGACGATGCCGATGACCCGATTGATGCGATCGCCGGCCAGTGACTCCCGCAGCGGGCGCAGTAGCGGAATCGCCCCGGCGACAGCCGCCTCGTAGTACAGATCGACCTGTGCCGCCGCGGCTGCGTCGTGCAGCGTGGCACCGTCTTCGGCCAACAGTGCCTTGTTGGCGCTGACGACGCTCTTGCCGCTGCGCAGGGCGTCCAGCAGCAACGTGCGCACCGGCTCGATGCCGCCGATCACCTCTACCACGACGTCGACGTCGTCGCGGGCCACCAAGCGCGCCGCGTCGGTGGTGAGCAGTTCGGCCGGGACGTCGAGGTGCCGGTTCGGGCGCCGCACCGCCACCCCGGCGAGCTCGAGGGGGGCACCGATACGGGCGGCTAGGTCGTCGGCCTGCTCGTGCAGCAGCCGGACCACCTGCGAGCCCACTACCCCGCAACCGAGCAAGGCCACCTTCATAGCGCGATCCCCGTGTCGAGGCGCAGCAGATCGTCCTCGGTCTCGCGGCGCACCAGCACGGTCGCCGTACCGCCGCGTACGGAGACCACGGGCGGACGGGGAACGTGGTTGTAGTTGCTGGCCATGCTGCGGCAGTACGCCCCGGTACCGGCGACGGCGAGGAGGTCGCCGGGGTGGACGTCGGCGGGTAGCCACGTGTCGCGCACGACGATGTCGCCGCTCTCGCAGTGCTTGCCCACGACCCGCGCGAGCTTCGGCGGCGCCGTCGAGGCACGGTTGGCCAGTGCGCACGTGTAGCTCGCGTCATACAGGGCGGTACGGATGTTGTCGCTCATTCCTCCGTCGACGGAAACGTACGCCCGGGTATGGCCTCCGTCGAGCACGACGTCCTTGACAGTGCCGACCTCATAGAGCGTCACGCCGGCCGGACCCACGACGGCACGCCCCGGTTCGACGGACAGCCGCGGCTGGGCCAGGCCGGCCGCCGCACACTCGCGCTCGACGATCGCCGTCAAGCGCTGGGCGATCTCTTTCGGCGACTCGGGATCATCGTCGGGCAGGTAGGCGATGCCGAGCCCACCGCCGAGGTTCAGCTCAGCGAGCTCGACGCCGTGCCGGGCGCGGATGGTTGCGGCGAGCCCGACGACGCGATGCGCCGCGATATCGAACCCCGCCGTGTCGAAGATCTGCGAGCCGATGTGCGAGTGCAGCCCGGCCAGATGCAGCGACGGCGCGGCCAGCACGGCGGCCACCGCTTGCTCTGCCTGCCCGCCTGACAGCGAGAAGCCGAACTTCTGGTCTTCGTGGGCCGTCGCGATGAACTCGTGGGTGTGGGCCTCGACGCCGATGGTGACCCGTACCAGCACCGTCTGCCTGATGCCGGCCGCGGCGGCGACATCGGCGAGCCGGTCGATCTCCGCGAACGAGTCGACAACGATGTGCCCGACACCGGCGGCCACCGCGCGCTCGAGCTCGGCGCGCGACTTGTTGTTCCCGTGCATGGCAAGGCGGTCCCGCGGGATCCGGGCGGCCAGCGCCACGGCGAGCTCGCCCCCGGTGCACACATCCAGGCCGAGTCCCTCGTCGGCGATCCAGCGGGCGACGGCGGTGCACAAGAACGCCTTGCCTGCGTAGTAGACATCGCCGCCGGCGAAGGCGGTGGCGTACGCCCGGGCACGCTCACGCACGTCGTCTTCGTCGAGGAAGATCGCCGGCGTCGCATGCTGGGCCACCAATGTCGAGACCGGCAGGCCGCCGAGGTGCAGCTCGCCGTCGATCCGCCGCGCAGAGGCCGGCCAGATGCCCGCCGCGAGCACGTTCAGGTCGTCCGGCGCAGCTGACGGGAGCGGCTCCGGCAGCACGTCCGCATGCCTGGGTCCGGCCGGATGCGCCGAGCGGCTCACATCCGCTCCGGGGCGCTGACTCCTAATAGCCCTAGGCCGTTCTCGAGCACCACCCGGGTGGCCTCGCACAGCCACAGCCGCGCATCGGTGAGCGGGGTCGCCGGCTCGTCGCTCTGTGGCAGCACCCGGCAGACGTCGTAGAAGCGGTGGTAGTAGCCGGCGAGGTCCTCGAGGTAGTGCGCGACCCGGTGCGGCGCGCGCAGTTCGGCCGCCGAGGCGACGATGCGCGGGAACTCGCCGAGCGCACCGAGCAGCTCGGTCTCGCGTTCGTGGTCCAACAGCGACAGGTCCGGGTCGCCCGACCGGGATATCCCCAACGCGGCCGCATTGCGGGCGAGCGACGACAGGCGGGCGTGCGCGTACTGCACGTAGAACACCGGATTGTCGTTGGTGCGCCTGACGAGCACGTCCACGTCGACGTCGAGGGCCGAGTCGATCGCGCCGCGCTCCAGCGAGTAGCGCGCCGCGTCGACCCCGACCGCGTCGACGAGGTCGTCCATCGTCACGATGTTCCCGGTGCGCTTGCCCATCCGCACCTGCTGGCCGCCCTTCACCAGCCGTACGATCTGCCCGATGATCACCTCGAACGCATCGGGGTCATCGCCGAGCGCCGCCGCGGCCGCCTTGAGCCGGCCGATGTAGCCGTGGTGGTCGGCGCCGAGCAGGTAGACGCACAGGTCGAAGCCACGCTGGCGCTTGTCCTCGGCGTAGGCGATGTCGGCAGCGATATACGCGGGGTGCCCGTCGCTCTTGATAACGACGCGGTCCTTGTCGTCGCCGTACTCGCTCGAGCGCAGCCACCACGCGCCGTCCATGGAGTAGATGCTGCCGCTGTCCTTGAGTTCCTGTACCACCTTGTCGACGGCACCCGACTCATGCAGCGAGCTCTCCGGGAAGAACACGTCGAAGTCGACCCCGAACGCGGACAGCGACGTGGTGATCTCATCGAACATCAGCCGGACGCCCTCACGGCGGAACACGGACTGCGCTTCGTCACGGGGTAGGTCGAGGACGCCGGGCGCCTGTGCGACGACGGCGGCGGCGATCTCATCGACGTACTCGCCCGGGTAGCCGTCGGTGGGCGTGGCCTCGCCCTGCGCGCGCGCCAGCAGCGATGCGGCGAACCGGTCGATCTGCCCACCCTGGTCGTTGATGTAGTACTCGCGGGTCACGGCGGCGCCCTGCGCCGCGAGGACCCGGGCCAGCGCATCGCCGACGGCAGCCCATCGCGTGCTGGCCAGGGTGACGGGCCCGGTCGGGTTCGCCGATACGAACTCGAGGTTGACGCGCCGCCCAGCGAGCGCGTCGCCGCCCCCGTATGCCCCACCGGCGTCGACGATCGCGCGGGCAAGTCGGCCCAGCGACCCGGATGCGAACGTGATGTTGAGGAAGCCCGGACCGGCCACCTCAACCCTCGCGATGCCGTCAGTTGCGCGCAGCCGGGCAGCTATCGCCTCGGCGACCTCGCGCGGCGGGCGTCCCGCTCCCTTCGCCATGCGCAGCGCGACGTTGGTGGCGTAGTCGCCGTGCTGGCGGTTCTTGGGCCGCTCGACGACGACCTCGCTCGGGAGCGTCCCGGTGAACTCACGCGCGTCGAGGCATGCCGCGACGGCCGACGAAACGGCGGCGGCGAGTTCCTGCGGGTTCACTCGGATGATCCTAGTGGGC
>JBKOXO010000149.1:0-4983 GCA_046744105.1 Actinomycetota bacterium | reverse complement strand
CGCTGGCGGTGACCCGGCCGGACGTCGCGGGCGTGGTGCAAATCGCGGTGAGCGACGACGGGCCGGGCGTCCCGGAGTCGGTGCAGCCGACGGCGTTCGAGCGGTTCGCCCGCGGTGACAGCTCGCGCGGGCACACCAACGGCAGCACCGGCCTCGGCCTCGCGATCGTCGCCGCGGTCGCCGGCGCGCACGGCGGGACGGCCGCCATGCGCAGCCGTCCCGGCCGGACGACCGTCACCGTGCGGCTTCCCGGCACGCGCGCCGTCGGTGACGGCAGCGGCTGACCCCTCGCCCGTGATCTTGGAGATCTGGTCGTTATTCAGCCGTAAGTCCAAGGTCATCGGGATCGAGGGGGTCCGGGCCGGCTGACCGGTGGCCGACCCGGACATCGGCGTCAGCGCACGTCGAACCGGTCGAGGTTCATGACCTTGTCCCAGGCGCCCACGAAGTCGTGCACGAACTTCTCCTGCGCGTCGTCGCTGGCGTACACCTCGGCGACCGCCCGGAGTTCGGAATTCGAGCCGAAGACGAGGTCGACCCGGCTTCCGGTCCACTTGAGCTCACCCGTGGCGGAGTCGCGACCCTCGAAGGTCTCGGCGTCCTCGGAGGTCGGCTCCCAGGTCGTGCCCATGTCGAGGAGGTTGACGAAGAAGTCGTTCGTCAGCGACCCGGGTGTCGAGGTGAAGACGCCCAGCGGCGAGCCCTGGCAGTTCGCGCCGAGAACGCGCAGCCCTCCGATGAGGACGGTCAGTTCGGGAGCGCTCAGGGTGAGCAGGTTCGCCTTGTCGATGAGCAGGTACTCGGCCGGCAGCCGGTTGCCCTTCCCGAGATAGTTGCGGAACCCGTCCGCGGTCGGCTCCAGCACCGCGAAGGACTCGATGTCGGTCTGCTCCTGCAGCGCGTCCGTGCGTCCCGGGGTGAAGGGGACCTGAACGTCGTGCCCGGCGTTCTTGGCCGCCTGCTCGACCGCGGCGCACCCGCCGAGCACGATCAGGTCCGCGAGCGAAACCCGCTTCCCGCCGATCTGGGCGTTGTTGAAGGCGTCCTGGATTCCCGAAAGCGCGCGCAGCACCGCCGCCAGCTCGTCGGGGTTATTCACCTCCCAATCCCGCTGCGGTTCGAGGCGGATGCGTGCCCCGTTCGCGCCGCCGCGCTTGTCGCTGCCCCGGAACGTCGACGCAGACGCCCACGCGGTGGAGACCAGCTGCGATACCGACAGCCCCGAGTCGAGGAGCTGACGCTTGAGCGCGGCGACGTCCTGCGCGTCGATCAGTTCGTGGTCGACCGCCGGGACCGGGTCCTGCCAGATCAACGACTCGCTCGGGACCTCCGGGCCGAGGTAGCGGGCGATCGGGCCCATGTCGCGGTGCGTCAGCTTGAACCACGCCCGGGCGAAGGCGTCCGCGAGCTCGTCCGGGTGCTCGAGGAAGCGCCGCGAGATCGGTTCGTAGATCGGATCCATCCGAAGCGAGAGGTCCGTCGTCAGCATCGTCGGACGACGCTTCTTCGTCGGGTCGAACGGATCGGGGATGATCTCGGCGGCGTCCTTCGCCACCCACTGGTGCGCGCCTGCCGGGCTTTGCGTGAGCTCCCACTCGAAGCCGAACAGTGTCTCCAGGAAGCTGTTGTCCCAGGTCGTCGGCGTAGGCGTCCAGACGACCTCAGGGCCGCCGGTGATCGTGTCCGAACCCTTGCCGGTACCGTAGGAGCTCTTCCAGCCGAGGCCCTGCTGCTCGACCGGCGCCGCCTCCGGCTCAGGGCCGACCAGCGCGGGATCGCCGGCGCCGTGCGTCTTACCGAACGTGTGCCCGCCGATGATCAGCGCGGCCGTCTCCTCGTCGTTCATCGCCATGCGCCGGAATGACTCGCGGATGTCCCGTGCCGCGGCGATCGGGTCCGGGTTGCCGTTCGGGCCCTCCGGGTTGACGTAGATGAGGCCCATCTGCACTGCGGCGAGCGGCGTCTCCAGCTCTCGGTCGCCGGTGTAACGCTCGTCGCCGAGCCAGGTGGTCTCCGGGCCCCAGTAGACGTCCTCCTCTGGCTCCCAGACGTCCTCACGGCCACCGCCGAAACCAAAGGTCGAAAAGCCCATCGACTCCAGCGCGACGTTGCCGGCCAGGACCATAAGATCGGCCCACGACAGCTTGCGGCCGTACTTCTTCTTCACCGGCCACAGCAGCCGGCGCGCCTTGTCGAGGTTCGCGTTGTCCGGCCAGCTGTTCAGCGGCGCGAAGCGTTGCTGGCCGGCCCCAGCGCCTCCGCGGCCGTCGTGGATGCGGTAGGTGCCGGCGGCGTGCCACGCCATCCGGATGATGAGCGGGCCGTAGTGGCCGTAGTCGGACGGCCACCACTCCTGCGAGGTCGTCAGCACCTGCTCGATGTCTCGTTTCACGGCGGCGAGGTCGAGCGTCGCGAATTCCGCAGCATAGTTGAACTTCTCGCCCATCGGGTTGGCCACGGCGGGGTTCTTGGCGAGGATCTTGAGGTTGAGCTGGTTGGGCCACCAGCCCCGGTTCCCACCGCCCTGGCTGGGGTACGGGGCGCGTCCGTGTGCGACCGGGCAGCGAGACTCGGCACCGGCCTGCGCGTCATGAACGACGGCATCGTGGTTCTCAGTCATAGCAATCCTTCCAGGGTTAGGCGGATCAGAACGTCTTTGCGGCCGAACAGTCGGAGCAGCGGCCCCAGTAGATGACCTCGGCCTCGTCGATCGCGACGCCATGGTCGTCGGACGGCGTCAAGCAAGGTGTGGCGCCGACGGCACAATCGACGTCGGCGATAACACCACAGGACCGGCACACGACGTGGTGGTGGTTGTCCCCGGTCCGCGATTCGTAACGCGCGAGGGAGCCTGCTGGCTGGATGCGGCGCACCAGTCCGGCCACGGTCAGCGCTCGCAGCACGTCGTATACGGCCTGGTGAGATACCTCCCCAAGATCTTCACGTACGACGCCGATGATCGAGTCAGTGTCTGCGTGTGGATGGCCGTGCACTGCGGTCAGTACTGCGAGCCGCGGGCGCGTCACTCGTAGCGCGGCCCCGCGCAACATCCGCTCGAAGTCCGAAGTTGTCGGCACCTACCGCAGTATTGCGCATTTTCTTGAATCAATCAAGATCAGGCGCAGGGCCGTCCAGTGGCTCAACGGTATGGCGAGGTATCAGACCGAGCCGCGGTCGCTCCTCCATCGCGAAAGCGGTCCGATAAGGCCGTCGTTGGGGCGGTCCCCGGACCACGGAGATGGGGGGGAACACATGCGTATCTCTCGTAGGCTGCTGCTCGGCGCAAGCGCGGTGGCGCTGATCGCCGGTGGCGGGGCGGCGGCGGCGTGGGCGAACGGCGGCGGCGGGCCCGCGCAGCCGGCCAACCCGAACGCGGAGCCAGCGGCGCCGCCGGCCGCGATCGACAGCAGTACCGAATCGAAGTACACGCCCATCCCGCAGTGCCGAGTGGTGGACACTCGCCTGTCGGTCGGTGGGCAGGTCGCCGTCAACAGCGTCCGCAGTTGGCACGTCTCGGGCACGACCGGCTTCGTGCCGCAGGGCGGGACGAACGGCGGCTGCGGGGTGCCGGCGTCGGCAACCGCGGTCACCGCCGTGATCCAGTCGATCTCGGCGACCGGCGTCGGTGACCTGCATCTGTGGCCGGTCGGGTCGACGGAGCCGCAGCGGAATTTCCTGAATTTCACCAACGTCTACAACGTGTCCGACAGCGCTACGTTCCAGATCAACCCCGCGGGCGGCAATGACATCGCGGTACGCGCCCAGGTCCACGCGACGCACATCGTGATCGACGTGACCGGCTACTACGTCAAGCCCTTGTCCGCCTTCCTCAACAGCAACGCCAGCATCCTCCACGGCTCGCGGACTACGAACGCGATCCATCTCGGCAGCGGCGAGTACGAGGTCGACTTCGACCGGGACGTCTCGGCCTGCACATACAACGCGACGCCGTACATCACCCCGTACGTGCTCGATGTCGAGCCGCGGTCGGGCAACGTCAACGGCGTGTTTATCGCCATCCAGACGCCCACTGGCACATTCTCCGATGTGCCGTTCTACCTGACCGTCACTTGCTGATCACGTGATCGCGAGGCCCCGGGCTGCCCGCTCGGGGCCTCGCCCTACGCCGAAGCAGCGGTCGGACTACCGCCCCACAGAAAACCCGTCGAGCGATGTCGGGGCGTGCGACAGACTGCGATCATGCTGCGGCTGCCGACACCGGTGCTTCGCCTAGTCCTCGGCAACGCGGTATCCGCCTTCGGTACCGGGTTGACCTTGCCGCTGCTGCTGATCTACCTGCACCGCGTCCGGCACATCGAGCTGGCGACCACGGGTCTGCTGCTGGCGGTCCCCGGGGTCGTCGGACTGGTGGCCGTTCCCGTTTCCGGTGTACTCATGGACCGCATCGGTGCGCGCCGGGTGCTGGCCGCCGCGATGGTGCTGCTGGCAGTCGCACAGGTCGCGCTCGCTTTCGTGCACACCGCTGCGTGGGCCGTGCCCGTGCTGGTGCTGCAAGGCATGGCGCTCGGCCCGACGTTCCCCGCCTACAACACGCTGATCGCCAATCTGACCAGCGGTGAGACTCAGCAACGAGCCTTCGCCGTGAACTTCACGGTGCTCAATGCGTGCATCGGCCTCGGCGGCCTGGTCAGCGGCGCCGTCGTCGACGTCGCACGGCCGCTCACCTTCCAAGCGCTGTTCGCAGGCAATGCGTTCGTCACCGCGCTCGCCGCCGCCATTGTGTTCTCGATCGCGGAACCGCGCCGTCCCGCTCGGGCTAGTGATGACGGTCGACCGGCCGGCTATCGCGAGGTCGTTGCGAGTCCGTTGCTGCGGCGTGCCTTGATCCTGACGGCTGCTGCTCGCCCTCACCGGCTACGCCGCGCTCGATTCGGGACTACCCGCCTACGCGAACGTGGTCGGCGGCGTATCGGCCAAGGTGGTTGCGCTCTCCCTGTCGGCGAACACGCTCTTGATCGTGCT
>JBKOXO010000185.1:0-7005 GCA_046744105.1 Actinomycetota bacterium | reverse complement strand
GGTTCGCCGAGGGCGATCCAGGCCGCGGTGAGCCCGAAGATCGGGACGAGCAGGCTGAACGGGGCGACGCGGCTGACCGAGTACGTGCCGATGAGCCGGTTCCACAGCCCGAAGCCGACCAGCGTCGAGAGATAGGCGACGTAGCCGATCGCGAGCAGCGCGCGCAGCGTGAGGTGGCTGATCGAGTGGGCGACGTGGTGCGGCCCGTCGACGATTGTGGACAGCCCGAGCAGCGGCAGCGGCGGCACCAAGCTCGACCAGACGAGCATGGACAGTGGCCGTGTCTCGCCACTAGCTCGTGCGATGACGTTGGCCAGCGCCCAGGCGCCGGCCGCCCCGATCGTCATGAGCATGCCGGTCAGCGCGACGGGCCCGCCGGTGCCGCCGGTGGCCAGCAGGGCCATGCCGCCGGTGGCTACCACGGCGCCGGCGGCCTGGGCTCGCGTCGGGCGTTCGCCGAGCAGGAGAGCGGCGAGTCCGAGCGAGAACAGTGCCTGCAGTTGCAGGACAAGCGAGGCCAGCCCGGCCGGCATGCCGTTCGCCATCGCCGTGAACAGCAGCCCGAACTTGACCACGCCGAGCACCGCGCCGTAGCCCAGTACGAAGCGCAGCTTCGCTGTGGGCCTCGGCACGAGCAACGCGAGCGGCGCGCACGCGAGGAAGCGCAGCGCGGTGAGTACGAGCGGCGGCACGTCGCGCAGCCCCTCGTCGATCACCACGAAGTTGACACCCCAGATGACGGTGACGAGGACGGCGAGCATGCGGTGTTGTGCCTTCACGCAGTTCACGGTGGCGGGTGGCGACCTTGCACGTCCAGTTCATTCTGCTTGCCAATCGATGTAGCGTTACTACATGGATCTGGATGCTCGGCGGCTGCGCGTGCTGCACGAGGTGAACCTGCGCGGCAGCGTCACCGCGGCCGCCGCCGTTCTTTCCGTCACGCCGTCCGCCGTGTCGCAGCAGCTCGCCCAGCTGGAACGAGAGGCCGGCTGCGACCTGCTCGAACGCTCCGGCCGGGGTGTGGTGCTCACCCACACCGGTGCGGCGTTGGCCCGGCACGCGGAAGAGGTGCTGCGTGCCCTCGAGGGTGCGTCTGCCGGGCTCGCTGCGGCGCGCCGGGCGGTCACCGGGACGGTGCGAATCGGATCGTTCCCGTCGGCGGCGGGCGCGCTGGTGGCGCCGGCGGCGGCGCGGGTCCGGCGGCGGCATCCCGAACTTGACGTGCGGGTGGCTGAGGTCGAAGACGACCCGGGCCTTGTGGATCTGCGCTCCACTGCCCTCGACATGCTGATCGTCCAGGAATACGACCACGTGCCGTGGCAGCCGCCGGACGGCATCGAGCGGCATCGCCTCGGTGTTGACCGGCTCTACGTGGTGACGCCGCGTGCCTGGCAGTGCGGGACCGGACGCCTCACCGACCTGGCTGAGCGGCCCTGGGTGGCCAGCCATGCCGGCACGCCGTGCGGACGGGCCACCGTGCAGGCATGCCGGGACGCCGGCTTCGAACCCGACATCCGGCACCGGGCGCTGGAGTTCGCGTTGCTGCTCGACCTGGTCGCTGCCGAGCTGGGCGTCGCCCTGATCGCCGGACTCGGACTGCGCAACATGCCGCCCGGCGTCGACATCACGCCGATGGAGCGGCCCCGGCTCAAGCGGACGATCTTCGCCGCGACCCGCGCGTCCGGCCTCGGGCCGCGGCGTCCGGCCCTCGACGCGTTCCTCGCCGAACTGCGGCGGATACCGGTGCCGGGACCTAACGTCCCTGGGTGATGTACTGCTCGAGCTGGCCGCGGTCCTGCTCGAGCTGCCTGATGCGGCCGGCCACGACGTCTCCGATCGTCACGATGCCGGCCAGGGCGCCGTCATCGATAACGGGCATGTGCCTGATACGCAGCTCAGTCATGCCGGCAGCAATGCTGTCGACGTCGTCGGTGGGGCTGCAGCTGACAACGGACGCGGTCATGAGCTCGGACACGGGTTGGTCGATGATCTGCTCGCCACGGTCGTTGAGGTGCCGGACGATGTCGCGCTCCGAAATGATGCCCGCAACCTGATCCCCGTCGGCGACGACCAGCGCGCCGACGTTGTGATCGGCCAGCCGGGCGAGCAGGACACGCACCGTTTCGTGCGGCGTGATCGTCACAACAGAGGAGCCCTTGTGGCGGAGAATATCCACGATCTTCACGTGACCACCCCATCCGGTTCGCCGCCTGCTCACGATCTCCTTCGATCACGCTAGCGCCCGCTACGTTCGGTCGGGAAGGGGCGAAGTGAGGCCACGGATGTGCTCGGCGTACCGCGCCGGCGCGTAGGCGTTCGCGGCATACCGGCGGCGGTATTCGGCGTGCAGCGCGGGGTCGACGCCGGCCAGCCATCCGAGAAAGTGCTGCCGTACCCCCGGCCGCAGGTGCAGCGGAACCGTGCCGATGACGCGGCCGCCGGCGTCGCGGATCGCCTGGGCCACCTCGCCGAGTTGCTCCGGCGAGTCCGACAGGCCGGGCAGCACCGGCGCGATCAGCGCGCCGGTCGCGACGCCGGCCTCGGCCAGGGCGCGCATCGCGTCGATGCGCCGCCGAGGGTGCGGCGTGCCCGGCTCAGTGGCCCGCCATACGTGTTCGTCCAGCGTGCCGACCGAGAAGTTGACGCTGACGTCGGCCTTGCGCGCGGCCTCGCTGATCAGGTCGGCGTCGCGAAGCACGAGCGGCGACTTCGTCAGGATGGAGAACGGGTTGGCGTGCACGGTCAGCGTCTCGACGACGCCGCGGGTGAGCCGGTACTTGCCCTCGCAGCGCTGGTACGGATCGGTGTTCGTACCCATGGCCACGCCCTCGTGCGTCCAGCTCGGATCGGCCAGTTCGACGCGGAGCCGCTCCACGGCGTTGATCTTCACGACGATCTTGCTGTCGAAGTCGGCGCCGATGTCGAGGCCGAGGTACTCGTGGGTCGGGCGCGCGAAGCAGTTGTGGCTCACGACGCCGTTGGCGATGAAGTCTCCGGTGCCTGTCGTGATGTCGTACATCGGCAGCTCGACGTCGAGTGGTTTCACGCTGGCTACGTTCAGCGGGGAGTCCTCGTCCGGCTCGTCGAACCCGCCCATGCCGGCGAGGCGATCGCCGGGCGTCAGCGCGGTGACCTGCCGCCAGCCTCGCTTGGTCAGGAACCGGTGGTCGGCGCTGGCGACGAGGATCGTGCCGCCGGACAGCTCGAGCCGGAATGCCGGCTTGACAGTCTGCCAATGCGCCAGCACCGCGGTGGGAACATACTGCCTGGTACGGCCGTCTCGTACCGTGCCGTATACCCGATCGCCCACTCGTAGCTTGGCCAGCTGCCTGCTGTGCCCGTTAGCGAGCAGTATTCGCGTGTCGCCGGCCAGGCAATACACGCAGGCATGGCTGCATCCGCGATAGACGTTGATCGTCCAGCGGAACGGCATTCGCGATTGGGCCGGGACCTCGTTGAGGATGCGCTTCGTAGTGACATGCAGGAACTCCAGCCCAGACAGCCGGCCGGTGCCGCGCTGCGGTCCGGTCAGGTCGTCGACACCGAACATCGCGGGTTGCCCGTCGCGTTCCTCGTCGGCGAGCCGCCATCGGAAGTCGCTCATCGGAAGTCCCTCGACTTGGGGCGCAGGCCGAGCGGGAGTGTCTCGAGGTAGTCGGCAACGACGTTGATCACGCCGTCGGTCTTCTCGATGCGGCCACGGACGAGCAGACCGGCCGACTGCCGGGCGACTCGACGGTGGCGCTCCCAGACGGCGGCGTGGCAGACGATGTTGACCATGCCGGTCTCGTCTTCGAGGTTGATGAACGTGATGCCGCGCGCCGTGCCTGGGCGTTGCCGGTGGGTGACGATCCCGCCGACGGTGACCGGGCTGCGGTCGGCGCATTTGTACAGCTCGGCTGCCGGAACGATGCCCAGTGCGGCGAGGCGATCGCGGATCAGTGCGGTGGGGTAGCGGTCCGGGGTGATGTTGGTGGCCCACATGTCGGCGATGAGTCCTTCGGGCTCGGTCATGGCGGGCAAGGGCGGGGTGGCCGACTCGTCGAACGTGGCCAGTTCGAGTTGGCCGGGACGCGCTGCGGCCGCCGCACCTGCCCCCCACAGCGCGTCCCGGCGAGTGCCGCCGAAGCTGTCGAACACCCCGGCGGTGGCAAGTGCCTCGACCTGGTCGGCGGACAACCCCACCCGCCGCGACAGGTCGGCCATCGAGATGAACGCCCCACGCTCGTCACGTTCGGCGACGATGCGCGTGGCCAGGTCGTCGCTGATCGTGCGGACGCTGGACAGGCCCAGCCGTACCGCCGGCTGCGGCGGCGCATGCTCGGGGCAGCGGCCGCACTGCGCCGGGGCATCGTCGGGCTCCAGGGTGGCCGTTGCCTTCGAGATGTTGATGTCCGGGCGGCGGGTCTGGATGCCGTGCCGTTTGGCGTCGTGCACCAGCGACTGTGGCGAGTAGAAGCCCATCGGCTGTGCGTTCAGCAGCGCCGCGCAGAATGCCGCGGGGTAGTGCCGCTTCAGCCACGCCGAGGCGTACACCAGCAGGGCGAAGCTGATCGCGTGGCTCTCCGCGAACCCGAACGACGAGAACGCCTGGATCTTGGCGTAGATCTGATCGGCCAGGGCGCCGGTGATGCCGTTCGCGGCCATCCCCTCGTAGAGGCGCTCGCGCAGTGTCGCGATCTCCTCGATCCCGCGTTTGGAGCCCATCGCCCGGCGCAGCTTGTCGGCCTCGGCGGGGGAGAAGCCCGCGGCGGTAATGGCGATCTCCATGAGCTGCTCCTGGAACAGCGGGATGCCGAGGGTGCGCTCGAGCGGGCGCTTCAGCAGTGCGTGCGCGTACTCGATGTCTTCGTCGCCCCGTTTGCGGCGGATGTACGGGTGTACCGAATCTCCCTGGATAGGGCCCGGTCGGATCAAGGCAACCTCGATCGCCAGCTCGTAAAGGCTCTTCGGCTGCAGGCGGGGAAGCGTCGCCAGCTGGGCCCGCGACTCGACCTGGAACACGCCGACCGCGTCGGCGTCGGCGAGCATGTCGTAGACGCACTTCTGCTCTTTGGGGATCGAGTCGACGGTGTACTTCGTCCGGTGGTGCTCCTCGATCATGTCGAGGCAGTAGTGCAGCGCGGAGAGCATGCCGAGCCCGAGCAGGTCGAACTTGACCAGCTTCATGCGGGCGCAGTCGTCCTTGTCCCACTGGAGCACGGTGCGGTTGGGCATACGGCCCCACTCGACCGGGCACACCTCGACGATCGGTCGATCGCAGATGACCATGCCGCCGGAGTGGATGCCCAGATGCCGGGGCTTTTGCTCCAACTCGCGCGCCAGCTGAACCACCGAGGCCGGTATATCGCTGTCGACGGCATCGCCGACCTCGGACCAGTAGTAGCCCTGCTCGAACTCCTTGCTCCACGCGTCCTGCTGGCCGGGGGAGTAGCCGAATGCCTTGGCGACATCGCGGATCGCCGACTTGGGCCGGTATGTGATGACGTTGGCCACCTGCGCCGCCTGGTCGCGTCCATGCGTGGTGTAGACGTACTGGATGACTTCTTCGCGCCGGTCGGACTCGATGTCGATGTCGATGTCGGGCGGCTCCTCGGTGCGCTCGGGGCCGAGGAACCGTTCGAACATGAGGTTGAAGCCGACGGCGTCGACCGCCGTGACCTCGAGTGCGTAGCACACCGCGGAGTTCGCGGCCGAGCCGCGTCCCTGGCAGAGGATGTCGTGCTCACGGCAGTACCGGGCGATGTCCCAGACGACGAGGAAGTAGCCGGGGAAGCCGAGCTTCTCGATGATCTTCAGCTCTTGAGCGATCTTCCGGTACGCCCGTTGTTCGTGCGGCTTGCCCTTGAAGCGCCTGGTCGCGCCCTCGTAGGCGAGATGGCGCAGGTATTCCATCTCAGTCTTGTGACCGTCCTTGAGCGGGAACGGCGGCAGCTTCGGGGCGATGAGATCGAGCTCGAACGCCAGGTCTTTGCTCAGCTGGACTGTGTTCTCCACGGCGCCCGGCCAGCGGGCGAACCGGGACTGCATCTCCGCGCCGGAACGCAAGTGCTGGTCGGCCCACGCCGGCAGCCACCCGTCGATCTCGTCGAGGCTGCTGCGTGCCCGGACCGCGGCGACGGTAGTAGCCAGCTCGCGCTGCGCCGGCCCGTCGTAGTGCGCGGCCGTGGTCGCGACGACAGGTAACCCGGACTCGGTGGCGAGCTGTGAGAGGGCGTCGTATCGCTCGTCGGCGAGCGGGTCGAGGGCATAGGTAAGCTCGACAACGACGTTGTCGCGACCGAACCGGTCGACCAGCTCGGCCAGCGCCCGCCGGGCGGGGTCGAGGGCGAACGCGCCGTACTTGCCGCCTTCCAGTGCCGTGCGTACCGCTCCCTTACGGCAGCCGGTGAGCACCAGCCAGTTGCCGTCGGCCGCTTCGGTGAGCTCGTCCAGGTCGTAGACGGGACGGCCCTTGCTACCGCCGCGGCGATGCGCGGCGCTGATGACCCGGGACAGGCTGGCGTAGCCGCGGGTGTTGCGCGCCAGCGCGAGCAGGTGCCTGCCGGGCGGATCGGGTTCGCCGACCCGCGCGGCGATCATGCGTTCGGCCTGCGTCGAGGGAATCGGTACGTCCAGTGACAGTTCGGCGCCGAAGATCGTCGGCACACCCAACGCCTGGGCTGCCTCGTGGAAGCGCACCACGCCGTACATGCCGTCGTGGTCGATGAGGGCCAGGGCGGAAAGGCACAGGTGCTTGGCCTGGGCAACCATGTCACCCGGCTCGCTCGCGCCATCGAGGAAGCTGAACGAGGAGTGGGCATGCAGCTCGGCATAGGGGACGTGTGGACCCGGGATGGGTGTAATCGGTTCCGGCACGAACCTGGGTCGCTTGTGCGATGTCGGAGACTCGTCTTGAGCCGGCCGGCCCGACAGGCGCCGTTCGAGTTCGCGCCACGGGATATCTTCGTTATTCCAGCCCATCTCTCCATTATTCGAACGCGTGTTCGAAGTGTCAAGCGTCTG
>JBKOXO010000228.1:0-10374 GCA_046744105.1 Actinomycetota bacterium | reverse complement strand
GCTGCCCACGGCACGATCTCGTCCGCGCCGAGTTCGGTCAGCAGTTCGACCGCCAGCTCTGCCCGCTCGCCCTTAGGCAATGCCTGGACGACGACCACGCGCGGATCGGGTGCCGGAACCAGCCGCCGATCTACGACCCGGGCGGTGAGCCGGTCGGCACCGACCGTCTCGGCCACGCAGCTGGCCAGCGCACCGCGCCCGTCACCGATCAGCACCTCCTCGCCGCGTCGGATGCGCTTTACCCGGGCGGCGTGCCGGCCCTCGTGACCGTCGAGCACGATCACGTCGCCGGGAGGCAGCGGATCGAGCAGGAACAGCGCCGGCGTGCTCACCGGCCGCCGAAGGCGTCCCGCATCTTGCCGAACAGCCCGCTGCGCGCCATCGTGACGGAAACGTCTTCGTTGCGCAGTGTCGCCAGCTCGCGCAGCAACCTCTCCTGCGCCTCGTCCAGGCGGGTCGGCGTGGCCACCTCCACATGCACATGGAGGTCCCCGCGGGAGCTGCTGCGCAACCGGGGAACGCCCTTACCGCGCAGGGTCAGCACCGCACCGCTTTGGGTTCCGGGACGAATCTCCAGCTTCTCCTCGCCGTCAAGGCTGGGCAGCACCAGGTCCGTGCCGAGAGCCGCCGCGGTCATCGGCAGTGAGATGCGGCAGTGCAGGTCGGCGCCCTCTCGGGTGAACGTGTCGTGCGGTCGCTCGCTCACTTCGATGTACAGGTCGCCTGCCGGCCCGCCGCCGGGGCCGACCTCGCCCTGCCCGGACAGCCTGATCCGCATGCCGTCCTCGATTCCGGCCGGGACCTCGACTGTGATGGTGCGCCGCGCCCGTACCCGTCCCTCGGTGCCGCATGTCGGGCACGGCGACGGAATCTGCTCGCCGGTGCCGCCGCAGGCGTGGCAGGTTCGGGTCGTCATCACCTGGCCCAGGAACGACCGCTGCACGGACTGGATCTCGCCGACGCCGCCGCACACCGTACAGGTGCGTGGCGAGGTGCCGGGTGCGCAGCCGCTGCCGTGGCAGGTCTGACAGACCACGGCGGTCTCCACGCTGATGTCCCGGCGCACGCCGAACGCCGTCTCGTCGAGCGTGAGCTCAAGGCGCAGCAACGCATCGCCACCCGGACGCACCCGGGTGCGTGGTCCTCGCCCACCAGTTGTCCCGCCACCGAAGAACGCCTCGAAAACATCGCTGAACCCGCCGAACCCGGCGAAGGGGTTGCTCGCGGTGCCCTGGCCGCCGCCCGGGGCGAGTGGGTCGCCGCCGAGGTCGACGATGCGGCGCTTCTCCGGGTCGGAGAGCACCTCGTACGCGGCCGTGACCTCCTTGAACCGATCCTGTGCGACCGGGTCAGGGTTCACGTCTGGGTGCAGTTCGCGTGCCAGTCTGCGGTAGGCGCGCTTGATCTCCTCACCCGTGGCGTCCCGGCGTACGCCGAGCAACGCGTAGTAGTCGCGAACGGTCTCTGCCACGGGCGAATCCCTCGGTCTTCAGGCGTCTGGGAAGCAATCTCTTCGAGTGCCAAGTGTACGGACGCCACTGCCATTCCCAGCCCGGCATTACGCCGGTGACGCCGATCAGCCCTCGGCGATGAGATCGCCGACGTAGCGGGCCACCGCGGCGACCCGGGCCATGGTGTGCGCGTAGTCCATGCGCCGCGGGCCCAGCACGCCGACGCCGCCGAGCCGCGCTCCGGCGACGCCATACCCACTCGTCACAACTGAGGTGGCCTGCAGCCCCTCGTGTCGGTTCTCGTTGCCGATCCGAACCATCACCTGGGTGGAGTTCACCGATTGATCCAGCAGGCGCAGTAGCACCACCTGCTCCTCCAGGGCCTCGAGCACCGGGCGGATCGCCGGGAAGTCGAGGGCGTGCTGGGTCAGGTTTGCCGTGCCGCCCAGCACGATCCGGTCGCTGTGCTTCTCGACCAGGGTCTCGAGCAGCACGGACGTGAGCGTGGCGACCAGGCCGCGTAGCTCGGGTGCCACGGACGTCGGCAGGTCGCTGACGATCTGGGGCGCCTCGGCGAGCAGCCGCTCACGCAAGCGGCCGTTCAGCGTGGTGCGCAACTGCGCAACCGCCTGCTCGTCCACCGAGGCCGGCAGCTCGACCACCCGCTGCTCGACACGGCCGGTGTCGGTGATCAGCACCAGCATGAGCCGGGCGGGGTTCAGCGCGACCAGTTCGAGGTGGCGCACCCGGCTGCGCGACAGCGACGGGTACTGCACGACCGCGACGTTGCGGGTCAGCTGGGCAAGGGTGCGCACCGCCCGGTGCAGCACGTCGTCGAGGTCGACGGCGTTGTCCAGAAATGTCTCGATGGCGCGCCGCTCGGCGGTGGACAGCGGCTTGACCGAGGTCAGCCGGTCGACGAAGACGCGGTAGCCGGCGTCAGTCGGGATGCGCCCCGCGCTGGTGTGCGGCTGGGCGATCAGCCCCTCCTCCTCGAGGGCCGCCATGTCGTTACGGATGGTGGCCGGCGAGACGCCGAGGTGATGACGGTCGGCCAACGCCTTGCTCCCGACGGGTTCGCTGGTGGCGATGAAATCCTCGACGATCGCCCGCAACACCTCGAGCTTGCGTTCGTCGACGTTCACGTCCTCACACTCCATTCATCGCATTCAGCTTACGGTTCCGCACTGCCAGCTGGCGCCCCGCGATACGCTGCGACGCGGATAAGTGGCGTGAGAGGGACTTCTGGGCGGAGCGGTGATCTTTAAGGCGGTACGCAGCGGACGCCCCTACCCGGATCATGGCTTGTCCGCGCGCGACTGGGCCAACGTGCCGCCGCGCTCGGTCCGGCTCGACCAGCTCATCACCACCAAACGCGAACTCGCCCTGGACAAGCTGCTCGACGAGGACTCCACGTTCTACGGCGACCTGTTCCCGCACGCGGTGCAGTGGCGTGGCGACATCTATCTCGAGGACGGTCTGCACCGGGCGCTACGGGCCGCGCTCCAGCAGCGCAGCGCGCTGCATGTGCGAGTCCTGGACCTCGACTACCGCAGCTAGACTGCGCCGCCGCGAGTTGTTCGACTCGCGCGGCGCAATAGAGCGCCGTGAGTCGAACAAGTCGGCGACCCGGCTCAGCCCAGCAGATCGCGCACCACGGCGTCGGCGAGCAGCCGGCCGCGGAGCGTCAGCACGATCCGCCCGGCGTGAAACGCATCCGGGTCAGCCAGCCCCCAGCCCACGAGCTGCGGCACCTTGGCATGGGCGCTGCGCGGGACATCGAGCATCGAAAGGCCCTCGCGTAGCCGGACGCCGAGCATGATGCGCTCCATCAGCCGCGCCTTGCCGTTGAGCAGTTCCCGTCCCGCCGCGGGGCTGCGCCCTGCTTCGAGCAGCGTCGCGTAGCGGACCGGATGCTTGACGTTCCACCACCGCACTCCCCCGACATGGCTATGGGCGCCAGGACCCGCGCCCCACCAGTTTGCATCGCGCCAGTACAGCTCGTTGTGCCGGCTGCGGCCGGCGCTCGACGTGGCCCAGTTCGAGACCTCGTACCACTCGAACCCGGCGCGGCGCAGGGTCTCATCCGCCTGCGCGTACCGGTCGGCCAGCACGTCATCGTCCGGCGCCGGCAGCACGCCCTGAGACACCTGCCGGGCGAGGGCCGTCCCCTGCTCGACGACCAGCGCGTACGCGCTGATGTGGTCCGGCGCGGCGCCTATCGCCGTGTCCAACGACGCCTGCCAGTCTGAGTCGGTTTCGTGCGGTGCGCCGTAGATGAGGTCGAGGTTGATGTGCTCGAAGCCGGCCGCGCGCGCTTCCTTGACGACCTCTTCGGGACGTCCCGGGCGGTGCTGCCGGTCCAGCACTTCCAGCACACGAGGCACCGCCGACTGCATGCCGATCGATATCCGGGTGAAGCCGGCCGCCCGCAGCCTGGCGAGGTAGGCCGGCGTCACCGACTCGGGGTTGGCCTCGGTGGTGATCTCGGCGTCGGGCGCGATACCGAGCAGCTCGTCGATCTCCCGGACGATCAGCTCCAGGTGTTCGGCCGGCAACACCGTCGGCGTCCCGCCACCGAAGAAGATCGTCGATGCCTGCGGCGCGCGGTTGCCCAGCACCTGACGGGCCAGCCGCAGCTCCATCAACACTGTGTCGGCGTAGCTCCCGCGGCTCACGCTCGGCCCGAGCTCCACGGCGGTGTAGGTGTTGAAATCGCAGTAGCCGCAGCGCGCCTCACAGAACGGGACGTGCACGTATATCCCGAACGGGAGCTCACGCAGCTCGTCCAGCGCCGCGTCCGGCAGGCGGCCGTCACGTGGCGGCGTTTGTCCAGCAGGCAACGCGGAAGGCACCCGTCCAGTGTTCAACAGGGATGCGGGCAGCCGTTGCAGCGACCCGCGCGTCGGCAGGTCCGACACGATGTCAGTGCGCGACTCCCGGGTCCGTGACGGAGACCGGGCGGTCGGTCTGCGCGGTCTCCTGCATGACAATATCGAGCGCCGCGCGGATGGCCCGCTCGTCCTCGGCCGGCAACTGCCCCGAGGCCGCCCTGTGCAGCACGAGCGGCCCGGGCGGCAGCCAGGACAGGTCGCGCAGCACGTCGATCAGCCCGTCGAGATTCGGCGCCGCCCACGCCGGAGCCTGCACGGCCGCGTAGATCGCGGCGATCGCGTCGCGCTTCGTTGCAGCCGGAGCGACCCACCGCTCCATCACTGATCATCCGCCGATGCGTGTCCCTGGCTCGCTCCGCAAGCGTCGCTCGCAGCGGCCGGCGGGCTCGCAGCGCTTGCGCTCATCGCGTCACATCCACGCGGTGGAACGTCTCGTAGTGGTCCGGCGTGTAGTAGAACTCCCGGTTTTCGCCGCCCGTGATGATGCGCCGGGCGCCACGGTCGGGCGAGCCGGGCGTGGGCACCGTGTATTCGTGGTAGTAGCCGCGCGGCTTGGCGGGCAACCGGTGCTCGGCATTGTTGAAGATCCCGCCGTCCTGCGGGTACGGGAACGGGCCGCCCTGCTCGATCAGGCGCACGGTCTGCGTGGCCTGCGGGGGCAGTGACGACAGGACGACCGTGCCGGACTGAAGCCCGGCGTGGTGCTTGCCGTTCACGGCGTGCACCAGGTAGCCGACCGCGAGCGCCGCCAGCAGCGCGATCAGCGCGAGTTGCGGCCGGCGGAGTCGACGCAGCCGGCGCATCCGGGACGGCACGCTTGAAGACTCTAGTTAGATGCACGTATGAGCTCTCTGACCGCCGAAACGATCACGATCAGGGGCGACGGCGGCGACGAGATCGAGTCATACCTGGCCCGTCCGCACGGGCCGCAGCCGCGCGGCGGGATGGTCGTCATCCACCACTTGCCGGGATATGACCGGGCAACCAAAGAGATGGTGCGCCGCTTCGCCGAACTCGGCTACGACGCTGTGTGTCCCAATCTGTTCCACCGCGAGGCACCCGGCGCCGATCCGGACGACGCGGCCGCCGCCGGCCGCGCCAAGGGCGGCGTGCCCGATGACCGGCTCGTCGGTGACGTGGCCGGCGCTGCCGCGTACCTGCGAGGACTCGACACGTCGAACGGCAAGGTTGGCGTGATCGGCTACTGTTCGGGCGGCCGCCAAGCGGTGTTGGCCGCGTGCAGCATGCCGCTTTCCGCCGCCATCGACTGCTACGGGGGATACGTCGTCCGAGACTCGCCCGACGACGCGAGAACCAGCCTCGAAACCAAACTGCCGAACCTAGGCTGCCCGCTGCTCGGCCTGTTCGGCAAGGACGACAAGCGCCCGTCCCCCGCTGAGGTCGAGCAACTCGCGGAGATCCTGCGCCGGCGCGGCAAGGACTTCGAATTCCACAGCTACGACGGCGCGGGTCACGCGTTCTTCGCGGTCGACCGGCCGTCGTATCGCGTCGAGGCAGCCGTCGACGGCTGGGACAGGACCGCCGACTTCCTTATCCGCCACCTCTCATAGGAATCGCCATGTGCACCTACCTCACCGAGACGGTCAGCGTCGCCGGCAGCGGGAAAGGTGCCGCGGGCTGGTTCCGGGTCACCGACGCCACGGTGTACTTCGACCACCCCGTGCACACGCTGGCCGAGCACACGCTCAACATCGACTTCGCGAACCCGTCGCGAGGCCCCGGTGCGCGGGTCGCGGTGGAGCTCACCGCCGAGTCGGCGCGCGCCCTCGTGCAAGCGATCGAGGCGACGCTCGCATCCGCACCGGCGGATCTGTAGCGGGCTCGCCTAGGGTCGGCATCATGCGCGCTGCCTACGCCTCGGCCCCTCATCCGGACGATCCGCTGGCCGGCCTCGTGGTCGGCGAACGCCCCGACCCGCAGGCACCACCCGGTTGGACGACGGTCGCGGTCAAGGCGGCGAGCCTGAACCACCATGACCTGTGGACGCTGCGCGGGGTCGGCATCCGTCCCGAGCAGTTCCCGATGGTTCTCGGCTGCGACGCGGCCGGTGTCGACACGTCGTCCGGCGAGGAGGTCGTCGTCCACGCGGTGATCGCGACCGATGGCTGGGACGGCGACGAGACGCTCGACCCTGGGCGCACCCTGCTCTCCGAGAAGCATCAGGGCACGCTCGCCGAGCAGGTGATCGTTCCCGCGCGCAACGTGGTACCCAAGCCGGCCGAGCTGTCCTGGGCCGAGGCTGCCTGCCTGCCGACCGCGTGGCTGACGGCGTACCGCATGTTGTTCGTCAAGGCTGGGCTCCGACCGGGGCAGACGGTGCTCGTGCAGGGCGCCTCCGGCGGCGTCGCCACCGCGGCGATCATGATGGCGCGCGAGGCGGGCCTGCGGGTATGGGCCACGGCACGCAGCGAGGCGAAGCAGAAGGCGGCGCTGGACCTGGGCGCACACGAGACGTTCCCCTCCGGCGCGCGGCTGCCCGAGCGGGTCGACGTCGTCCTCGAAAGCGTCGGCGAGGCCACCTGGGCGCACTCTGTCCGGGCGCTCAAGCCGGGCGGGCGCATCGTGATCTGCGGCGCGACGTCCGGTCAGCACCCGCCCGCTGAACTCGCCCGGGTCTATTTTCTGCAGCTGTCCGTCGTCGGCTCGACGATGGGGACGAAGGCCGAACTGGCCGACCTGATTGCGTTCCTGCGCACCACCGGGGTGCGCCCGCACATCGACCACAGCCTGCCGCTCGCTTCGGTGCGCGACGGGATGGCCGCGATGGCCGCCGGCGATCTCGTCGGCAAGATCGTGATCGAGATCTGAGCGTGCGCTGGCCGGTGTCCGTGAAGGGGGTCGTCTGGGTAGGCGACCGGGTCGTCCTCGCGCACAACTCCAGGGGCCAGTGGGAGCTGCCCGGCGGGCGGCTCGACCGGCACGAGCCGCTCGAGCACGGACTGGCACGCGAGATCCGCGAGGAGACGTCGCTGTCTGCCGTCGTCGGCCCGCTGCTCGGCGCCTACGTGTTCGACGCCATCCCGCACAAGCGTGTCGTGGTGCTCGCCTACGGGTGCGCGGCCCGGGCTGACCAGGCACCGGCCGCGTCCGCCGAGCACAGCGAGGTCGCGCTGTTTCGCCCGGAGCAGCTGGACGGCCTCGTGGTGCCGGACCGGTACCGGGACGCGATCACGCACTGGTCGCCCGACGATGCCGCGCGGCTGCTCCCGCCATGATCACCGCGGTGGTGTGCGCCGCGTTCGACGCGGCCACCGATAAAGCCGTCCTCGAGACACGCGAGGTGGTGCGCACGGCCGGAGTCGCGTTACCCGACCTGCCCCCGCATCGTCCGCACTTCAGCCTGGCCGCGGCTCGTGTCGAACGCGACGAGCTGCCCCGCGTGCTGGAGGTGGCCGACGCGGTGGCCGCGATGCACCGGCCGATTGCGCTCCGGCTGACTGAGGTGGGCCGCTTCGGGCGGGCCGGCGTGCTCTGGCTCGGGCCCGCCGCGTCCCCGCAGTTGCAGCTGCTCCAGCACGACACGGACGTGGCACTCCAGGCGGCCGGCTGGCCGCGTGCGTTCGGCGACCGCAGCGACCCGCAGCAATGGGTGCCGCACTGCACACTGGCTACCCGCGTTCCCAAGCCGTTCCTGCGCCGTGTGCAGGCGACGGTTCAAGCGAGCTACCAGCCGATCGACGGACGCGTCGATGCGCTGGCCACGATCCTCGTCGGCGGGCGCGGCGACGTCGGCTACGCGCCACTGGACTGAGCTTTGAAGGGGAATGTCGCATCGATCGCCCAGCCACGCGGCCGCTTGACGAGCAATGTCAGCTCCGCGACGCGAGCCATGAAGGGCAGGCGCCGCTCGATGTCCGCGATGACGTGGCCCAGCTCAGCCGGCTCGCACGAGGCGGCGACCGTCAGATGTGGGACCGGCGCGTCGCCGAACGCTCCACCGTATGGCGGGTGCTCCGGCCAGCGAGCAGCTACCGCGGCGATGAGCGACAGGATCGGTTGCTTGGGTTGCGGATCGAGCCATAGCACGTCGGGGAATGCGCCCATCGCCGGGAAGCTGAGCTCGATCGGATCGGCAGCGGCAGCGATAGCGGTGATTGCCGCCAGGTCCTGGGCGCTCAGCTGTGGAAACGTATCCACGGGTAGAGCACTGTCACGTGCGCCGGGACGCCGAGTGCGGCCGATGAGTCGAGCGTCGCGCGCCAACGTCCGACGATCGGCTCCGCGTCCGGCACACGGAGCACGAGCGCCGTCTCTCCCTCGGTCACCGACCGTTTATAGCCTTCCGCTGCCTGACGTCAGAGCGGTGGTTCGCCTCCGTGTCCCGGCTGGCATTGTGTGAGAAGCCGTCAGGTGAGCCGGGTGGCGCCGGCGAAGTCCTGCATGTCTTCGGAGGGATGCACGTACCGCACGCCGAGTGCCGGGTCCGCCGCTGAGACCGCCAGATCGGGGCCGACCATGATCTCGACGTGAGAAATGGGCGAGTACAGGAATACCAGGTCGCCCGGTTGCAGTTCGCTGGCGCTCACGTGCGTGCCGTAGTTGTACTGTTCCGAGGCCTGGTGCGGCAGGCTCACACCAGCCTGGGCCCACGCCATCATCGTCAGCCCGGAGCAGTCGAACGCGTCCGGTCCGGTCCCGGCGAAAACATACGCCTTGCCGACCTGAGCGATGGCGTAGTCGACCGCCTGCTGAGCTCCGCTCGTCGGCGCCGGGGGGCTGGACGGCGCCGGCGCCGGTGCCGACGTGGCTTGCGGAGCGGGCGTCGTGGCCTGCTGGTTGGACGCCGCGGCCTTGGCAAGGGCCGCGCGGGCGGCGGCCGCCTCGGCGGCCTGCCTCCTCTTGAGCGCGGCCCGCTGCTCTGCGGTCAGCGTGGCAAGCAGATCCTTGAACTTCTTCGTCTCGGCCTCGAGCTGGTTTCTCTGCTTGTCCAGCGCGGTGGCCTTTGCTTGCGCATCGGCGAGCAGCGTCGACGCTTTCTTCTGCGCCGCCTGAGCCCGTGCCTGCGCGGCTGCGATCTGCTCCACGACCTCGGCGCGATGCGTCGAGATCAGGTTCAGCATGTCGAGCGTCTGCAGGTAGGTCTGCCCGTCCTGGCTGGTGAGCAGCGCGCCGGCGTCGCTGAACGAGGGCGCCTCGTATTCCCGGGTGACAGTCTGCCGCAGCAGGCTACGGGCCTTGTCGAAGTCGCTGGCGGCCTTCAGCGCCTCACGTTGTGCGGCGTCGGCGGCCTTCTGCCGCGCCTTCACCTCGGCAGTGGTCCGGTTGTACTGCTCGTCCAGCACCTCGTTCTGGTGGGCGAGCTTGTCTAGTTTGGCAGTCACTTCTGGGATCGTCGGGTGCCCTGGCGTCGCGCCCGCGATCTCAGGCAGCACGACGGCGCCAGCTCCTACAAGGGCAGCCAGTACGGCACCGGCAAGAAGCGATTGAACACGGCGGGGCAGACGAGTCAACGCCACGATTGGCGGAACTCCGTTTCTTCCTCATACCGCCTACCGAGTTAGCTGACGGGTTCGGGCCGGAAGATGCCCTACGGTGCGGAGGCTGACCACGACGACGTCGCGATGCGTCCCCGTACCGATTCACCCCAAGGAACTCGTGGGTCCCCGGTTCACCCGCGCCACGATCTCTGCCCCGCAAACAGAGCTCCGACGCCGAGGCGATTCGGCGGTGACCTAACGGTGACTCTCCGTATGAGGGCCAGTGGACCGGAAGGTCGCGCAAAGGCTACGGGAACCGCGTGAAGCCCACAACCATGGGCACACATCGACCGGCGGCACCGCTCACATGCGATTACCCTACGTCACAACCAGCGCTGGAACGAGCCTCACGGCTCAGCACACGGCTGTGCCCTCGACGTCGACGGAAGGCGCCCGGATTGTTACTTCTGCCCTTCAATCATGTCAATAGCCGCGACTGACCGACATCGGCGCAGGCTCCGCGATCATCGCTTGTCGGTTGCGTCGCCAGTGGACAACGCCGCGATGAACGCCTCCTGCGGCACCTCGACG
>JBKOXO010000157.1:0-3828 GCA_046744105.1 Actinomycetota bacterium | reverse complement strand
CAACCCGCCCAATCGCAAGGGTTGGTACGAGACGGTGACGCAGAATCCGCCGGATGCCGATGACTGGCGCGCGGCGGCCCAGCGGCACACCGGCTCGTGGTGGCAGGACTGGGCGGCGTGGGCGGGCGAGCGTGCCGGCGCGCTCGTCCGACCACCGTCGATGGGCAGTGCTGCCCACCCGGCCGGGGTCGATGCGTGCTGGCGTGACGCTCGTCATTCTGCTAACTATTCCAAGCGTTCGCGTTGTAAACTTAGCGCGGTAGCAAGGGAAGCTCCGTCGTTATGGAGGACACCATGACCACCGCAACCAAGACCAAGCCGTCGGACATCCAGGACGAGGTCCTGGAGACGATCCGCTGGAGCCAGAACGCAATGCTGGACGCGTTCAACGCATGCGCCGACGCCGTCAAGGCGATCACCCCGGACGTGCCAGCACTGTCCGATTACGTCACCAAGCTGCCCAAGGTCGAGGATGTCGTCAGCACCACCTTCGACATCGCGCAGAAGAGCCTGGCCAACCAGCGCGAGTTCACCGAGAAGGTGCTCGCCATCGCGACCGGGGCGCTACCCAAGAAGTGACGCCTGCGGGCCAGTGAGCCAGGGCCTCACTGCTGTCGCCGGTCGTCGGCGACCATGCTCCGGTACACGGCGATCAGGGCGGTTTTCTGCTCGTCGGACAGCCGCTGGTCGGCGCGGACTGCCGCCTCGACACCAGGAAGCTCCTCGTCGTCGGCCTCGTCGGCCAGGCCTGCCTGTGCCAGCAGCGTCTCGGTGGACAGGTCGAGTGCATCGGCGATCAGCTTCAGCACCCGCACCGACGGCTGGTGCAGCCCGCGCTCGATCTGGCTCAGATAAGGGTTGGACAGACTGGTGAGCTCAGCCAGCTGGCGCAGCGACAAGTTCGCAAGCTGCCGCTGCTTGCGGATGTAGGCGCCGAGCGCCTCGACCTGCGCCGTCCACGCGTCGGGACTCACTGCAACTCCTGGCTCCTAGCGCAAGCGCTCATCGCCGCGATGAGCTGCGCTTCTCGGCCCTCACGCGACCCTGCGATGCTCGCTCATTGTGCGAAACTACCGCGCCCGGCGGCACCGTCAGGTCTCGACCTGCGCCAGGCCCAGCACGGCGATGCGCCAGTCCTCGTAGGTCCGGCCGGTGGTCGCCTCCTCGTCGGAAGGGCTCGATTCGACCGCCGGATCCTTCGCGCCGCTGAGCGCGTAGGCCACGATCTCCGCGTCGCTGCGCCCGCCCGATACGACCCGGACGCGGATCCGCGCCGGAGCCAGGTCGGCGCGGACCGCGTGGGCCAGCACCCGCAGCAGCGCCAAGCGGGCCGCGCGGTCGTCCGGCGCCGCGACCTCGGCGGGAAGATTGCCCGCGACGAGAATCACCGCCGCGGTGGGCGCCAACAGCGGAATCACTCGCTCGGCGGCCAGGAACCGCTCCAAGAGGCCGTCGTTGAGGAATGCGTGGACGCGGCGCACAACCGTGTCGCCCCGCGCCGGAACGCTCTGGCCCAGCTGGACGTAGTAGTCGAGCGGAGCCGTCTCGGGCCGCAGGTCGGCGAGCGTCACGGTATCCACGCCGCTGGACTCGAACGAGCCGCGCAACGCCGCGACCCGCTCGGGCGAGCCGGTGATGAGCGCGAGCTTGGTCATGATCGCCCGACGGCGAGTCGGCGTGGCGGCAGCAGCCCGTACTCCGTGCTCAGCCGGCGCACCTCCGCATCAGCAATCGAACGCAGCGGAGAGCGCGCCGGAAGGATGTGCCCCTGCCGCTGCCACATCTCAAGGTCGTCCGCGCCCCAGCGTGAGCGTGTCCACGCGATCATCAGATCGGGGCTGGCCGAGGCGAGGATCGCCGTGCGCAGCTGGTTTTCCAGGCGTTGGCGCCGGCGCATGACGCCAGGTGCGTCGGACTGCGGTAGCAGCGGGCCCCGGTAGCAGCGGATCGCGTCGGTGAGGCGTCCGGCGGCGATGTGTGCCTCGACGATCAGCCAGTCACATTCGGCGGATACCCGCAGCCGGTACGGGCGCGAATCGAGCACCCCGTCGCCGAGCAGTGCCCGCAGCCGGGTTAGCTCGGCGCGCACGGTCGACATGTTGGCATCGTCGCCGTAGATCTCGATCGCGAGCTGCTCGCCGGTGAGCCCGTCGGGATAGTCGACGAGGACCGCGAGGATCTCGCTGTGCCGGGGCCGCAGGCAGATGGTGCGCAAGCCGTCGTCGACCTGACAGTCGGGCCGGCCCAACCCGTCGATCACCAGCCGAGGCTGCTGCCTCGCGCTCGGCGGCACGATGAGGGCTTGCGCCTGGCCGACAGCGTTGAGCCGGCCGAGTTCGGCCTCGGCCATCCGCGCGGCCGCGCGGACCATCGCGATGGTCTGCGGGTTGACGATGTCGTGGCGGCCGGTGAGATCGACGACGCCGAGCATCACCTGCGTGTCCGGATCGTGGATCGGCGCCGCGACGCACGACCAGGGCTGCACGGCTCGGCTGAAGTGCTCGGCGCCGCGGATCTGCACTGGGCTGTCCAGCCGCAGCGCCGTGCCGGGAGCGTTGGTGCCCACGTGCGCCTCGTCCCAGGCGGCACCTTCCACGAAGTTGATGTGCTCGGCCCGCATCAGGATCCGCGGGGCTCCGCAGACCCACAGCAATTGCCCGGCCGCGTCGCCGATCGCCATCACGCTGTCGCACGCGTCCGCCGCCTGCCCCAGGACGTCGTAGAGCAGCGGAAACACCCGCGACAACGGGTGGGCGTCGCGATAGTCGCCCAGCAGCGAGGTCTCGAGCGTGATCGGGGCGATGTTGGTGTCCGCGTCCACGCCCGCGGCCGCCGACCGCACCCACGACTCGACGACGAGGTGCCGCGCGTGGTGCGGCGCCGCGCCGCCGATGAACGCATCGTGGGCGACGTGCACCGCGCGGGCGTCGTCCGCGTTCAGGAACGGTTCGGCGGTCACAACGGCACCAGGGTAGGCCGGCGACGCTGCAATCGCGCTGCATCCGAAGACCCGACCTGGGCGGGACCTTCGGCCCTGCGATCAGGCGAGCCCGAACGTTATCGCTTCGGCATCGGTGAGCAGGCGCGAGCGGATGATGAAACGTAGCCCTTCCGGAGCCTCCAGCGAGAAGCCACCGCCGCGTCCGGGCACCACGTCGATGGTCAGGTGGGTGTGCTTCCAGTACTCGAACTGGCTGGCCGACATCCACACCGGCACCGGCTGGTCGGCGCCGATGTCGAGGTCGCCGAGGTGGACGTCGGCCTCGCTCGTGATGAACTCGCCGTCCGGGTAGCACATCGGTGACGAACCGTCGCAGCAGCCACCGGACTGGTGGAACATCAGCGGTCCGTGCCTGGCCGTGAGGCGGCGGAGCAGGTCCGCCGCCTCTGCCGTCACGTCTACGCGGGAGGCCATCGGTCTAGAAGAAGCCGAGCGCGTTCGGGGAGTAGCTGACCAGCAGGTTCTTGGTCTGCTGGTAGTGGTCGAGCATCATCTTGTGCGTCTCGCGGCCGATGCCCGACTGCTTGTACCCGCCGAACGCCGCGTGCGCCGGATAGGCGTGGTAGCAGTTCGTCCACACCCGGCCGGCCTGGACCTCGCGACCAGCACGATAGGCGCGGCTGACGTCGCGGGTCCACACCCCCGCACCGAGGCCGTACAGCGTGTCGTTGGCGATCTTGACGGCGTCGTCGTCGTCGCTGAAGCTCGTCACCGACAGGACCGGGCCGAAGATCTCCTCCTGGAAGATGCGCATCGAGTTGTCGCCCGCGAAGATGGTCGGCGTCACGTAGTAGCCCCCGGCCAGCTCGCCGCCCAGGTGGGCCCGC
>JBKOXO010000127.1:0-12013 GCA_046744105.1 Actinomycetota bacterium | reverse complement strand
CGCAAGCAGCGTGAGGACGTGCGTGCGGGCCGGTTCATGGACGGGCACCCCACCGGCTTCTGGGCGCGCTGGTCGCGACTCGTCGCCGCACACAAGATCACACTCGGCCTCGCCGGGGCGGCGGTCATCGTGGGGCTCGCGTTGCCGTTCTTCTCGATGCGGCTCGGGCAGGGCGACCAGGGCAATGACCCGTCCGGCACCACCACGCGCGCCGGCTACGACCTGGTCGCAAAGGACTTCGGCGCGGGGTACAACTCCAACCTCGAGGCGGTGATCGACGGCCCAGGTGCGACCGACAAGGCCTACCTGCAGAAGGTGAGCCACGCTCTGTCCAGCACATCCGGCATCGACCCGGCAAGTGTCCACACGATCCCGCTGAACGACTCGGCAGCGATGGTGTCGTTCAAGTCGACCGCGTCACCGCAGGACGCAAAGACCTACTCCCTTGTCAAGCACCTGCGCTCGGACGTGCTGCCACCGACCTACGACGGCACCGCGAACCATGTCTACGTCTACGGTGACACGGCTCGCCAGGTCGACTTCGCCAAGGTTCTCTCGGCCAAGATGCCGCTGTTCATCGCGGCCGTCGTCGGATTGTCCTTCTTGCTGCTGCTGATCGCGTTCCGCAGCGTGGTCGTGCCGCTCACGGCAGCGGTCATGAACCTGTTCGCGGCCGGTGCTTCGTTCGGTGTCGTGGTCGCGATCTTCCAGTGGGGCTGGGGGTCCGAGGCGCTCGGCGTCGGCAAGGGCGGCCCGATCGACGCCTGGGCGCCGGTCATGTTCTTCGCGATCCTGTTCGGCCTCTCGATGGACTACCAGGTGTTCCTGGTCAGCCGCATGCACGAGGAGTGGCTGCACACCAAGGACAACGCGCGCGCCATCACCGTCGGCCAGGCCGAGACGGGCGGCATCATCACCGCGGCCGCGCTGATCATGATCGCTGTATTCGGCGGCTTCGTGCTCGGCGACCTGCGCGCCATCAAGCTGTTCGGGATCGGCCTCGCTAGCGCGGTCTTCGTCGACGCGTTCCTGTTGCGCACCGTCCTGGTGCCGTCGCTGATGCACCTGCTCGGCAAGGCGAACTGGTACTTCCCCAAGTCACTGGAGAAGGTCACCCCGCACGTCGCCATCGACGCAGAGGATGCCGCGTTGGCCCGGATCGTCGATCGGCAGCCGGATGACAAGCCCGACGACCTGCTGACCCGCGTCTGACTCGCGTGCGAGAAATCCCCCGTCCTGGACGGGGGATTTCTCGTAGCGGGCTACTCATTTCACGGCCACTTCCTAACCAGGATCATGACTTGCCGGCGCCGAGGTCTGCACTATCCGGGCTCGTACGCCGAGTTGAGGGCGTGGTCCCGACGAAGTTGCGCTTTGCCGCGCGCCGTGGGTTGCTGCGCTGCGCCGTACCGTCCTGGGTTCATCAGCCACTCCACAGCACCGAACCCGAGCCGGTAGTTCATACCGGTTCGCGCGGCGCTACCTGCAGGCGACGTGATCATCACGACCGTCCCTTCTTTGGTGCGTGCCACGCGCCCGCAGGCTGAGGCAACTGGTCGAACTCGTCGTGACAAGGACGGCGCAGGAGCGTGCGGGCGTCGTAGTTCTTCGCCTGCACCTTCGCCAGGCCACAGAACGTCCGATTCGCTCGCACGCGTATCACGGGCTCATCGAGCGTGCACGTCCTGCACCGAACGGCTGATCTCGCGCGGTCTTGTCGACCTCGCTATCTCTCGTCGGTCGCGGGCCCCACGACAAGGTTTGCGACTGGCGGTGAACTTCCGTATGCATACGCATGGTGTGGTGGGCCGGCTAGGGAGCAGCCGGAAGTGGCTGTTCCTAGGGCAGCGCACAGGAGGCCACGGCTTTCTTCGCGTCATATGTGCTCGGCCAGGTCGTTGGCGACTTCGAGGGCGATCTCGATGGCTCGGGCTGCGAGCGGCGATCGGGTGCGTTCGGCCGGCCAGTGCAGGTACATCTCGCGGGCGGGTGATGGTCGCAGTTGGTGGATGCTGAGCCGGTCGTCGGACCAGGCATCGGATCCGTGGAGGGCGAGCCAGGGCAGCACCGCCGAGCCTATGCCCGCGCGCACCATTGACAGGATGGTTTCGTGGCCGGCGGTCCGGAACACGATCCGTGGCTGTGCGCCGGCGCTGGCGAGCGCCCGCTCCAACCATCTTTGGTGATGGGTGGGAGGCCAGGCGACCATCGGAGCATCGTCGAGCAGCTTCACCTGTACTGGGCCGTCGGGGAATGCGCCGGCGCCGGCCACCAGGAGGTAGTGCTCGTCGAGCAGTTTGCGGTGCTCGACGTCGCCTTCGATCCGGCCGTCGAAGAACAACAGGTCGAGATCTCCGATCTGCGGATCCCCGGGTTCCACCTCGGATAGCCGGATGTCGCAGCCGGGGTGCTCGTCCAGCAGCCGGCGTACGACGGCCGGCAGGATCAGGTTGGACACGCTCTGGAAGGTGCCGATGTCGATCCGGCCGTTGCCGGCCCTGAACCGATCGAGGGCGTCGGCCAGCGCCGCTTTTTTCGTCAGCAGGTCGCGGCCGTGGACCAGGACCACCTCGCCGAGTGGTGTGATCCGTACCGGCTTGGGACCGCCGGGCCGGTCGAACACGGCGCCGCCGACGGCCTTCTCCAACGCGGCGATCTGTTGGCTCACCGACGATTGGGTGTAGCCGAGTCGGGCGGCCGCCCGCCCAAAGGTGCCTTCCTCGGCGATGGCGGCCAGCGTCGCCAGGTGTCGTAGCTCGACATCAGCCACGACGTCAAGCATAGCTGATAGCGATCAAATCGATCGGAAACTATCGCTTTTCCTGGATAACCTGTGGCCCTAGCGTGACTGGCATGACGTGCCACCCAGCCATAAACCAGCGCCGACTGCGCCTGGGCTTGCCCGGCGTGGTCTGGGCCCTCGCGGCGTGTCACTTCGTGAGTCGCGCCGGCGGGTTCGGGCAGACATTCCTGGTGCTCTACCTGACCCAGGGCAGGGGGCTCTCGCCGCTGACCGCTGGTGCCGTGGCCGCGGCGGTTGGCCTCGGAAGTGTCGGATCGCTGATGCTCAGCGGCTGGTTGAGCGACCGGTTCGGCCGGCGTCATACGATGCTGGCCGGATTTCTCGGCACAGCCATCGCCCTGGTCGGGCTCGGCACGGCAAGGTCGCTGCCGGCGATCTGGGCGGTCGCCGTCGGTGTCGGCCTGGCGTCGGAGCTGTTTCGTCCGGCCGGGTCGGCTACGGTGGCTGACCTTCCTCGCCCGCACGAGCGGCTGCGTGCCTTCGGCCTGCTGTTCTGGGCGGCCAACCTCGGCTTCTCGGTTTCCGCGGTGACGGCGGGGGTCTTGGTCCACCACGGGTACGGGCTGCTGTTCTGGCTCAGTGGGGCAGCCTCGATCGTCGCGGCGCTGGTTGTGTGGCGGCACGTGCCCGAGACCCGTCCGCCGATCGCGAAGGTGTCCAGGCGAGGGCTGCTTCCGGTGCTCGTCCGCGATCATTTGATGATCACGATGGCATTGGTCTTCGTCGTGTACTTCTCGCTGTTCGCGCAGGCGTTCTCCGCGCTGCCACTGGTCATGACGGCCGACGGTCTGAGCCCGGGGACATATGGTGCCGTGCTCGCGGTGAACGGGGTCGCGATCCTTGCCGCTCAGCCGCTCGCGGTACGGCTGCTCGCCAGCCGGGACCGATGTGCGGTGCTCGCTGTGTCGATGCTGCTCGTGGGGCTCGGCCTCGGTCTGGGAACCGTCGTCCACAGTTCCGCCGGATACCTCGGATCGGTCCTCGTGTGGACTGCGGGCGAGATCGGCATCGCGGTGATGTTCGGTGCAGTCTTCGCCGACTTGGCGCCGGCCGATCTGCGCGGTGGATACATGGGACTCGCCGCTACCACCTGGGGAGTTGGCAACATGCTCGGACCGCTGCTTGGCACCGCTCTGCTGGACCGGGCCGGACCGACTGCGCTGTGGCTGGCCTGCGCTGCGACGGGGGTCGCGCTGTTCGCCGTCCAGCAGGCAATTGCCCCGAAGCTGCGCGGCCGGACCTCGGCCCACCGTGACCTCGATCCGTTGCCGCGACGCGAGGGTTCGAGCTTGACGCAACCCACGCCTGTACGGACATGAGCCAAGGAGCATCTGCCATGACCCCGACAGCAGTAGTCGCGCCCGCCCGTCTCCACGGCCGGGCGGTGCTGATCGGCGTCGCGCTGGGACCCGTGTACGTCGTCTGGGGCTCCACCTACCTTGCGATCCAGTGCAGGTATCCGCTTCCTGATGGCCGGATTGCTGGTGGCCGGTGTCCTCGGTGGTGGCGTTTGCACGACGAGTACGAGGGAGAACGAGCATGACCGTCGCACACACCCAGGGTGATCAGCTCCTCGAGGTCAACGGCGTCCAGTTGTGCGCCGAGACCTTCGGAGACCCAACGCACCCGGCGATCCTGCTCGTGGCCGGGGCGGCCGCCTCAATGCTGTGGTGGGACTCCGGGCATTGCGAACGGATCGCAGACCGAGAGCGGTTCGTCATCCGCTACGACCAACGCGACACCGGCGGATCCACCAGCTACCCAACGGGAAAGCCGGTATACACGTTCTACGACCTCACCGAGGACATGCTTGGCATCCAGGACGCCTTCGATATCGACGGCGCCCACCTCGTCTGCCAGTCGATGTTCGGCGGGATCGGCCTGATCGCCGGCGTAGAGCACCCCGACCGAGTCGCCTCGCTGACGTTCGTCTCCAGCTCCACCGGCGCGCCGGGCCTGCCACCTCACCCACCCCTGTCCGACCCGGCCGCAGTCGTCGACTACGTGCTCGCGGGCGCGACAGCGTATGCCGGCGACTCACCGTACTTCGACGAGACGGCCATGCGGGCACTGGCAGAACACGACGTGGCCACCGGGACGCAATCCCCGGCGCGGAGCTGGTTCGTCCTGCAAGGCGCCGGACACGAGATCCCAAAACCCTTGTGGGACGCCTTCGTGTCGGCGCTCCGCAGTCATACCGCCGGAGCCGGGTCATGATCCAGGCCGCGTGGGCTCCTGTTGCTGACGCTGTTCGACGAGCTCGCCTCGACGGCGAGCGCGGCAGTATCGCCGTCGAGCAGCCAAACGCTCTTGGAGATCAACGGCGTCGCGAGGCAGGCGGCTGCTGCCACGCGGCGATCGGCACGGCGGCTGCCGATCTTCGACGATTCTTTGCCAACGCCCCTGTCATGGATCGCCACTATCACCGAAGGGCTGCGGCTCGAGACGGAAGGAAACACTTCAATGCCAACGATGACCGACAACGAGTGGCGCTCTTTCGTCGCAGCGGGAACGCGGCTTGGCCACATCGCTCTCGCCCGCGCCGACGGGCGACCCCACGTCACTCCAGTTTGCTTCATCCTCGATGGTGGCGAGGTCGCTTTCGCTCTATCGCCTGGGAGTGTCAAGGGCAAGAGCCTGACTCGTGATCGGCGTATTGCACTCTGCGTCAGCGATGAGCGGCAACCCTACAGCTTCGTGACCATCGAGGGACAAGCACACGTCTCGGCCGACGCAGACCGGATCAAACACGTCGCCGCGGGCATCGCCAAGCGCTATTACCCTTCTCAACCCGCTGACGCGTTCGCCGAATCCTTCGTCCAGGCAGGATTCACTGCGGTTCGGGTCAACATCACCAACGTTATCGCCCGATCTGGCCTAGGCTGAGACGCCAGGCCTCAGCAGACACATCTCGCACGCGAACCCCAAACGAACACGATCACTCGGCGAACCGACCGCACAGGCCGCGGCAGCCAGGGTGCTGCCCGGATACCCGCGCCGAGAAATGCCCGGCGAGGTGCACTATGCGCGATGCCTTCCAAGCGATATCAGAACGGCTGATCTGCTCGAGGAGCACGCACTTTTGCAGGACTCCGAACGTGCTCCGGAACGGCCGATCCCCTGCGGCTCGATCAGCGCGTGTTCGCTGTTCGATCGAGGGACGCGCCACAAGGTTTCCGACTTGCCGTGGAGGATCGGATGTTCGTCAACCTTGTGTGTGCTGGGCCTGCCGAGGCGTGCCGTCGCGAAGCCATTTGCGCCAGGGGAATCCGTTCCTGGCATACCGCCGTTGAGCTCGCGCGCGATCTCCGACGATGCGCAGCCCAAGTCGCTGGCCGCGGCTAGGTCTGCGCCGCACAGAAATGCCGGTGGCCGTGGAAACGAACCCATGGTTATCCGGGCCCTGCGCGCAGTCGTGTCAGTCCGTGCAGATGGCTGCGATGGTGGCGCGCACGTCGCGGGCGAACAGTTCTGGTTGCTCCCATGCACCGAAGTGGCCACCGCGGTCGGGTTGGTTCCAGTGCACGATGTTGGTGAAGCGGCGTGCGGCCCATCGGCGCGACGGTCGAGGCACTTCCTTGGGGAATGTGCTGCAGCCGGTTGGCACGCTGATCGTGTCGATGGTGGTGGTGAACCATTCGCTGACCTCGGCGATGCTTTCCCAGTACAGCCGGACCGAGGACGCGGCGGTGCCGGTGAGCCAGTAGAGGCTGAGGTTGTCCAGCATCTGGTTGTGGCTCAGGCCTCCCGCGGTCTGATCGGCCCAGGCCCACAGCTTCTCGCCGATCCAGGCAGCAAGGCCGGCGGGTGAGTCGGACAGGGCGTACCCGACGGTCTGGGGCCGAGTGCCGTGCATTGCCGAGTATCCCGACCCGGTGCGGGTGCGTTCGTCGAGGTCGGCGAGCGATGCGCGTTCGGCGTCGGTCAGGTCGGTTGCGTCGCGGTCGGGTGGGACGAGTGGTGGGACGAGGTGTAGGCCGACCAGTCGGTTGGGCTGCTGGAGCGCGATGCTGGTGGAGATGCTGGTGCCCCAGTCGCTGCCGGCTGCGAGGAAGCGCGGGTAGTCCAGGCGGGCCATGAGTTCGCACCAGGCTCGGGCGATGTGGTGGATGTCCCAGCCGGTTGTGGTGGGCTGCCCGCTGAACGCGTAGCCGGGCAGAGACGCGGCCACGACATGGAACGCGGGTTCGCCGTCGGGCGGGTCGGTGAGCAGCGGTAGAGCCTGCTCGAACTCGAGGAACGAGCCGGGCCAGCCGTGGGTGAGAATGAGCGGGGTGGCGTCGGGATGCGGTGAGCGCACATGCAGGAAGTGAATTGGCAGGTCGTCGATGGTGGTGCGGAATTGTGGGATGCGGTTTAGCCGCTGTTCGGTCGTGCGCCAGTCGTACTCGTCGTGCCAGTGCTGGCACAGTTCGGTGAGGATGGCCAGCGGGACGCCTTGTGACCAGTCCGCGACGGGCTCCGGCTCGGGCCAGCGGGTCCTGGCGAGGCGGAGCCGCAGGTCGTCGAGTTGGTCTTGGGGGATGTCGATCCGGAACGGTTCGATCGCCTCGGGCATTCGCGGTAGCTCCTTCGGTTGCCTCACGCGCCGGTCTCAACCTGGAACATGATGCAGCCCGCCACATTCCGATACTGGCTTGCTCCCGTCTCGATTTCGGCGGCTGGCGGGTTGGCAGGGTGGAGCGTCTGCGAGGCGTGCTCTCGCAGATAGATCAATCCCGAGCGCACGCCGGGCGCCGACTGGCCCGTTCCCGGGGCGCACCGATCGAGGGATATCTGAGTGCTGCCGCTGGTCATCGGTCACGCTGAGCAAACCTTGGGGAGTCACTCGTGAGCAGGTCATTCGGCAGCCTCCTAGCAGTAGGCACGTGCCGATAAAGGACGTCACAGCCCGTGACCTTGCTGCCGGTGACGTTGTTCGACTCGACGACCCTCAAGCGCAGCGGGTACAGCGCGCAATGCACGTCGACGGCCGGGTCGTGCTGGAACTGCGGCCGGTTGGTTTGGAGATTTGGGAGACCGTACACGTCAGCCTGCCGGAGGACAGGCTCGTAAGTCGCCTGGGCACCTCACCGGAGTGAGCCGGCCGGAGTCTCAATTGCATGCGCGCCAGCCGATGTTTGAGCCGCCGCAGCTGATGACTGAGCTGGCGAAGCAAGAGCTCGAGGCCGCACCCACCGTCTCCTGCCATTGCAGCCCGACTGCCACTACCGCGAAGGCACACGAGCGCCGTAGCGCCCGTCGCCTTCTCCGCAGTCGTCCGAGCTGTCATGTGCGGGCGATCAACCTTCCTCCGCACCTAGCAACCGCTCGCACCACCTGTGGAAGCGCGCCGGTCACACAGACGTTGCTCACGCAAGATGAGCTCGGAGTTTGTCTCGCTAGGATCGACCGTGAATGGGCCGCGGCCGGCGGTGGCGTGCGCTTGCGGGCTTAGCGGAGCCGCAGATCAACGCCTGCGATCTCGACCTGGTCAGAGCGCTCGGCAACGGCTTTGGGGTAAGGGAATGGGTCTCGCCCAGATCGACGAACCGCGTGCGGACTGATGATCTTCGATCACCCGATGAGCGCATGTCTGATCAGAGCAGCGCAGCGCGGATGCAGGCAGCCTGGCGGGAGGCGGCAGCGCAGCTCGGAATCGAGGTCGTTGCGCCATTCGAAGTAGACCAAAGTCAGGCAGGTACGCAGGTTCGATTGCGGCCAATTTCAGGCGGCAAGATCATTACAGCTATCCGCGAGTGACGCACGTGTGATCGCCCCTAAGGTACGAGCTCCGAGGAGGCTGCACCACGGATGCTGGCAGAAGCCCTAGTGGTGCGCCGAGGGACGTAACGGAGACATTCATCCTGCGTTCACCTGCGAGTGGCTGCGCCACTCACCGCGGCCCAGCGAAGCTCACACACCGGCAGGAGCGCGCGCTCGGCGGCAGATGTGTGGCCTGGGCTCGCAGCGGCAGTCCCGGTTCGACCACGATGTGCGGAGTGTCGGAGCGCGGCATAGGACGCTCGCTCGACCCCGATTGGCCGCTAGCCTGCGCGGGTGGAGCTATTCGATTTCACGCATCTTGCTGTGCCCGGGCAGGTGGAGGTCGATGTCGTCGCGAACGTCGACCCTCAAAGCCTCGGCTGCGACGACGACAATCTGCAGTTCCCAGCCTGCACCGCGAAAGTGCGGTACGCCGGCGGTGGGTACCACGCCATGTTCGGCTGGGTCCAGCTAGTCCGATCCACCGATGCAACCACGGTCGACTTCGAGATGGACCCGTACTTCCTCTTCCCGGGCATCGACAATCCGTACTGCTTCTACGGCTACAAACCAACGCTGTTCGACGCGCCCGGACGCAGCCATCGGGACGACATGGACTGGATCGCGCACAGCTTTCTCGCCGCGACCCCGCCTGAACACGGCGCGCGACAGGTAACGCCGCTGCAGGGGTTCTCGTGGGGCTTCAGGATTCGCAGCCGAGTGATCCATCTTGCGCCCGCCCTCCCTCTGACGCCGAACGAATGGATCAACCACGTCCCCTACCTCCGCGCTGCCTATCCGAGGTGGCAATTCGACTCGGTACCACCCTGGGGCGAGCGCGAGCGCTGACCGCTCATCGGCACGGGCGCACGACTCGCGGCAATTCCGGGCGGATCTCCGGCACAGGATTCGTCGGCAAGGGAGCGGGGTGGCGCGGGTGCACGCCCGAAGATGGGCTTGGGCTCAGTCGACCACGCGGCGCCCGCCGCGGTCGGCTCGCCGAAACACCGCGATCGGTTTGCGGATGGTCTCCTCGACATCATCGTCGGTCTCCCAGAAGCCCTCCATATGGACCTTCATCAACTCGACCGAAACCTCGTCGTCGCCAGCCCGGTAGACGCCCTCGCACCGCTCGCACAGCGTCCAGAACGTCGGCAGCGTAGGGCCCTTGCCATACGCCTGATACCGGACGAGTCCGCTGGTCAGCGGATGCACCCACGCCACCGTTGAGCCGCCACAGAACACGCAGGACTGACCGCGCCCGCTGGTCGGCGCGCCGTCCACCCAGCCGGGCGGATGCTCGCGCGGACCCACGTACGTGAAGGTGAAGCTGCGCTCCTCGCCGCCAGAGCCGGCATCTCTCATAGCCCACAGCCAACCACGGCCAGGTGCTCCATCCAATGGCAGAGACGCTCGCTGCTCGCATGCTAGATCACTCACCAAGATCATCTGCCACGCGCACTCATCGGGGCAGAAGCGCGCTCACGGCGGCAAGTCCGCGCGCATCCAGGTGGCCTAGCGGATGCATACATATTCGGTCGCAGGGGCCATCGCGCAACGACTCATGGCGCGCGATAGCCGTTCTGTTAATGATCTCGAGCTGGAAACTGCTCGCCAAATCAACCGTTCTGCGACGCTGGAGGTTGTTGCGGTTGGCGCCCGCTCACCGGGAATGTTCACCGAACCAGTCCTACGGAACGGTCGGCGAATGGCGCCGCTCGGGGATGAGTCGTAGCGGCGGCAGCGTGCCGGTTGAGGTTGCTCTATCGGAACGCGGTATGGCTAGTCGCTAGTGAGTGGAGTAGTTGGCGTTCTTCTTCATCGGTGAGGCCAGCGCCGTGCGGTCCGGGGTTCGGTTGCGCCAGTTCCCAAGCCAGGGTGTCGGCAAGGGTCTTTCGAAGGGAACGAGTTACGAGCCCAGCGCTGCGCGCCGAAGTCATGTCGCGGGCGTTCATGCCATACCAGTCTGGGTCATCGAGCCACAGCGGCAGCGACTTCGGTCCACTCCAGTTCTGCACACCCTGGTCGACTAACCAGTCACCGGGCGCGTGCACTAAAGGCCCGGTGTGCCCGGCAACGGCCTGCGCCTCGGCAAGGTGCTCGCTCAGCGGCAGCGGACTTCCGCCGACGTTGAAGACACCCGAGATGTCGGCGGTGCTGCAGCTGATCAGCCAACTCGCGAGGTCACGAACGTCGATCAACGCGGTGGGGACGTCTGGCGCATCGGGCACCAACACCGCCGTCTGGGGGTTCGAGGTTCGAGCGAACCGCCAGGGCCAGTAGCCCGACCGCCCAGACCAGTCGCCGGGCCCGCCGATCAAGCCGACGCGCGCGATGAGCGTGCGGCTACTGCCGTACATGTCCGAGACTGCCTGCTCACACGCGACCTTGGCCTCCCCGTACCGCTCCATCGAATCCATAACGTCCGACTCGAGCGGCGGCAGCAACGGCGCGTTCTCGTCTTGGCTCAACTCTCGTTGGCTCGCGTAGACACTGCCGCTGGAGACAAACACGAACCGTCGCGCCACCGGCTCCAAGGCGACCACCGCACGGCGAACGTGCCCGGGCTGGCGCGACACGTCGATGATGGCGTCCCAGCGCTCGGCGCAGGCCGCGTCATAAGCGTTGATCCGGTCTCGATCGGCGCGAATGAACCGAGCACCCCGAGGCGCGCCATTTGAGCTTCCGCGTGCCAGGCAGCTCACCTCATGGCCGTTGGCGACAGCGTGGGCGGCTACCTCTCGCCCCAACCACGCCGTGCCACCCAAAACAAGAAGCTTCACCCGGCTAGCCAAACAAACCTTCCGCGCGCCTGCGGCCAATTTCGCCGATGGCGTACGCGCAGCAACGAAGTCCCGTTCGAGGATCCCCGCTTGCGGGACCGCTCGGCCGCACACAACACCCGGCTTCAGCCGGCGTGACGCTGATAAGACCGCATCGCCGACTCGGCTTTCGGTACTGACGCCAACCGCCGTCCTTGTCTGCATCTTCATCCGATGGCTCGTATGACGCTCCACGGCGCGAACGCACGACTTTCGGCATGAGCGAGCGCATCTGACAGATTCATCTGCGCGCTCCAACTTCTGGGAAGAGGTTCAGGTGGCCGTGACTCGGCGGTTCGGGAGGCCCGGCTGCTCGGGTGTGCTGCGGAGATTTGGCGTCGGATTCGACCGGCACATTTTCGGTGAAGTGCTGGACGGCCTGGCTGGCTACCGCGGCCCGACCTGGCTCGACCCTTGCCGGTGTGGCTGTCTGGGCGATGCGCGGGGTCATTCGCGCCGGGCCGCCGAGCTGGGCGTTGATAGGGGTTGAGCCCGCGGCGCATTACGGGGCGGGTGCTGCCGGGCGCGAGGTTCGGTTTCGGATGGTGTCCTGGGCGGTGATGGCGGCGGCGTCTGCGTTGGGGAGGGTGTGCAGGTATTTCTGGGTGGTGGTGATGGTGGCGTGGCCCATGCGTTCTTTGAC
>JBKOXO010000006.1:0-14856 GCA_046744105.1 Actinomycetota bacterium | reverse complement strand
GACTCGATGGGACCGATCGTCCCGACGATCTGGCCACGGTCGTTGACATCGAACGCCTGGCTGGCTTTCGCGCCGGGGAAGTCGTGACGGATGTACTTGCCGCGGTCCAGCAGGAACCCGCGGCGCTGGGTATCACGGCCGCGCCTCGATGCCGCCACCACGCTGACGCCGACCGTCAGCGTGGCGACGGCGGTCGCGGCGAGTGCCAGTCGACCGGGGCGGCTGTGCATCGTCCGGGTCGTCATGCGATGGTCCACTCCTGCAGACGTTGATGTCTGTGGAGGGTTCGCAGTCACCTCCCGCCACGGATTGGTCCGCCGCGGCGAGCGGTCAGCGCTCAGCCGGCGCGTCGCTGGCGGCGGCGGCCGCGGCGGGAGCGCAGGTAGTCCGACACCACGTACTCGCCGAGCGATCCCCGGTTGGGCAGGAGGACCCGCCCGCCGTTGCGGCGGCCCAGCTCGTGCATGAACGACACCAGCCGGGGCTCGTCGTCCAGCATGAACACGTTGATCGTGGCGCCGCGCCGGGTGCACCGTTCGACCTCGGCCAGCGTGGCCGCGATCGTCTCCCGGGTCGGCGGCCAGGCGAAGTCGGCAAACCCATCAGACGCGAGATGCGCGGTCGGCTCGCCGTCGGTGATCACCAGGATGACCGGCTCGGCATCGCGGTGCTTGTCGAGGTGCCGGCGAGCCAGCATCAGCGCGTGCTGCAGGTTGGTGCCCTGCACACGGTCCCAGTCGTGGTCGACCAGCGCCCTCGGCGTCAGCACCCGCGCATAGTCCGAGAAGCCGATGATCTGGATGGAGTCCTGCGGGTACTTGGTGCTGACCAGCGAATGCAGGGCGAGCGCCGTTGTCTTCGCCTCTCCCCAGGTTCCGCGCAGCTCCATCGAGTAGGACATGTCGACGAGCAGGGCCACGGCCGCTGAGCTGCGCCGCTCGGTTTCGTCCACCTCGAAGTCCTCGGGCAGCAGCTGGATCGGGCGGCCGCGCGCCACGGCGTTGCGCACGGTGCGGACGACGTTGATCGGCTGCTCGTCGCCGAAACGCCATTCCCGGGTGGCTCCGGTGACCTCACCCGCGGCGCCCGCGTCGCGCACGTCATGGTCGCCGCGGCGTCCTGACTCGAGAGTCGAGAAGACACGGCGCAGGGCACTTGAGCCGAGCCGCCGCAGGGCGCGCGGGGTGAGCTGGAGTCCATCGCCGCCGCGCTCGAGATAGCCCTGGCGCTGGAGTTCGCGCTCGATACGACGCAGCTGATCGAGGTCATCGACGGCCTGCCGTCCCAGGGCACGCTGCACCAGTTCCTCGTCGACGTCGTCGAGGCTGGCGCCGGGGTAGTCCTGGAGGGTCACCTCGGCCAGGTCGTCCAGCTCAGCGATCTCGGCGAGTGCGGACGTCGCGTCGGCGTAGCCCATCGGGTTGTCGCCGTCCATGCGCTCGGCGCCGCCCCATTGCAGGTCGGGACGAGCCGCGCGCAGCCCGGCCGAAAGCCGGGCCATCTCTTCAGCCAGGCCGGCGTTGCTCATCGCCTGGGACATCAACCCGGAAAGCTCGGCACGCTGCTCGGGGGTGAGGGAGTCCATCAGCCGCTGCGCCGCGGCGGCCCGGCGCGCCAGGGAGTCGATCAGCTCGTCGAGGTTCTGCGGGTTCTCCGGAAAGAAGTCGCCGTATTGCTCCATGAACTGCGCGAACTGTTCCGCAGTGTGCTCGCCCCGGGCGTCAGCATCGAGCATGTCGTTGAGGGCCCGCATCATGTCGCGGATGCGCTGCATGTCTTGCGGGGTGGCGTTCTGCAATGCGTCGCGTATGCCGGCGAACTGTGCGTCGAGCACCTCCGAACGCAGCAGGTCCTGGATCTGCTCGTACTTCTCGCGTGCCGCGGGTGAACGCCACTGGTAGTCGGCCAGCTGACGGACCGCCCGGGCCGTATCGCGAGGCAGTGCGTCGAGCTCGGCCTCGGCCATGCGGGCGCTGTCGTCGGGATCCGGGAACAGCGCCCGCCGTTCGGCCTCGAGTGCCTGATCGAGCAGCTCGCGCACCTGCTGCAACGTGCCGTCGAGGTGGCCGCTGCGGCGCAGCTCCCGGGCGCGGTCGCGTGCTCGCCGGCGCAGCGCGTCAAGGCCGTTGCGTCCGCTGGGCCCGCGCCGCAGCAGCCGGTTCAGTGCCGCCCGGGGGGACATGCCGGCCAGCACGTCCTCGCCGATCTCGTCGATCGCCCGGCGGATGTCGTAAGGGGCCTCCAGCGGATCCGGCCCGCCGTGATACGCCCCGTACCTCGCCCTGCTCACCACACTCGCCTCCTCCTCCCGACGATCTTGTGCAGACGCGCCGGGCAGGGCGCGCGTGTCTGCACAAGATCGCGAAGGGAGCGGTCGATACGGTCAGGCGCCGTACACGGTGCGGTTTCCACTGCTCTCCTTGGCCAAGCGCTTGTTCAGGTACAACCCCTCGAGCGCGAACTCGACGACGGCCGCCGCCACGCCGACCGCTGCGGGACCTTCGCCCACACCGTCCGGCTCGAGCCGGTCGAGCAGCGCGGACAGGCCCGGCACCGACCCGATCTGGCCGAGCAGCCGGTCGGCCGAGACGGTATCGCCCGACTCGACGAGCAGCCCGCCGTCGAATTTCTCCTGGAGCGGCCGCAGATCCAGCCCGGCCAGCCGCGCCCGGGAGGTTTCGGCGATCGCGCGCCGCAGCAGGTGCTCGAGCACCTCGAACTCACGTCCCTCGTCCGCGTCGTCGAACTCCACCTTGCCCAGTGATGCCGGCACGATCGACGGAAGATCGGCCACCCGGGCCACGGCGGCGCTCTCCCCGGCAAGCGCGGCACGGCGCACCGCCGACGCGGCGATCGTCTCCACCGCCGCGATTGCGAAGCGGGCCGACACGCCGGAACGCTGGTCGACCTGTGGCGCGTCGCGCACCGCCCGGGCGAAGCGGCCCACCACGTCGAGCAGGTGTGACGGAACGAGCGGCGCAGCGTGCGGCGAGCCGTCCCAGAGCACGGCGGCCTCCTGCGCCACCATGGACAGCTCGTCCTCGAGCGACAGCGGGTAGTGGGTGCGCACCTCCGCGCCGAAGCGATCTTTCAAGGGCGTAATGATGCGCCCACGGTTCGTGTAGTCCTCGGGGTTGGCGCTCGCCACGAGGAGCAGGTCGAGCGGCAACCGAAGTTGGTAGCCGCGAACCTGGATGTCTCGCTCCTCCAGGACGTTCAGCAGCGACACCTGAATGCGTTCGGCGAGGTCGGGCAGCTCGTTCACCGCGAAGACGCCGCGATTTGTGCGCGGCACCAGCCCGTAGTGGACGGTCTCCGGGTCGCCGAGGGTACGACCCTCTGCGACCTTGATCGGGTCGACGTCGCCGATGAGGTCGCCGACGGAGGTGTCCGGGGTGGCCAGCTTCTCGCCATACCGCTCAGTACGGTGCTTCCAGGCGACCGGGGTGAGCTCCCCGTCGGCGGCGACCAAGGCACGGCACCGCGAGCATACCGGCGCGTATGGGTGGTCGTTGATCTCGCAGCCGGCGACGACGGGCGTCCACTCGTCGAGCAGCCCGACGAGTGTGCGGATCAGCCGCGTCTTGCCCTGGCCGCGCTCTCCCAGCAGTACCAGGTCGTGGCCGGCGAGTAGTGCGCGTTCGATCTCAGGCGTGACGGTCTCGTCGAACCCGATGATGCCAGGAAGCGACGGCTCGCCCGCTGCGAGGCGGGCGATCAGGTTGGTGCGGATCTCGGTCTTGACGCTTCGATGGACATGACCGGACGAGCGCAGCTCGCCCAGGGTGGCGATGGAAGGCGCAGTCACCCGTTCGACGCTACGTGCCGACCGCCGGACCTGCCACCAGTTCGCTGTCGGGGAAATCGCGGCGATTTGTGTCGCAGCCACCCGGTAGGTTGCGGCGTATGGACGCTGTCGTGGCCCAGAGCCTGGTCAAGTCCTTCGGCGAGACGCGCGCGCTGGACGGCCTCGACCTAGCCGTCCCGGAGGGCAGCGTCCTAGGACTGCTGGGTCCCAATGGCGCAGGCAAGACCACAGCCGTGCGCGTGTTCTCCACGCTGCTGCGCCCCGACTCGGGCCATGCCGAGGTGCTGGGCATCGACGTCGCGAAGCACCCGCAGCAGGTCCGCCGCAGCATCGGGCTCACCGGGCAGTTCGCGGCGATCGACGACTACCTCACCGGCCGCGAGAACCTGCTGCTCTTCGGCCGGCTGTACCACCTGAGCGCCGTGGCCGCGGCACGCCGGGCCGACGAACTGCTCGAGCGCTTCGACCTGGTGGAGGCTGCCGGGCGTATGGCCAAGACGTATTCCGGCGGCATGCGCCGCCGTCTGGACATCGCCGCATCGCTGATCGTGCGCCCGCCGGTGATCTTCCTCGACGAGCCCACCACCGGACTGGACCCGCGCAGCCGGCTCGGCATGTGGAGCGTGATCGAAGACCTGGTGCGCGAGGGTACGACCATGCTGCTCACCACGCAGTATCTGGAGGAGGCCGACACGCTCGCCTCGTCCATCGCGGTGATCGACCACGGCCGGGTGATCGCGCAGGGGACGTCCGACGAGCTGAAGGCCCAGGTCGGCGGCGCGCGGCTCGAGCTCATTGTGGATTCCGACGATGCCGTCCGCAGCGCCGCCGAGATCATGCGCAAGGTGGGCGACGGCACGGAGCCCGCTGTCGACGGGCGTGACATCTCGGTGCCGGTCAGCGACGGCGCGAGCGTCCTCGTCGAGGTGGTGCGCCAGCTCGATGCGGCCCAGATCGGCATCGCGGACCTGGCGCAGCGGCGCCCGACGCTCGACGACGTGTTCCTGAGGCTCACCGGGCACGTGGCCCGCGATGAGCGCTCGGGCGAAGAGCCTTACGATCGCGGAGCCGCAGGCGAGGATCCGGTCGACGGTGGGCCCGAGCGGGGCGAGTGGCCCAGCGGAGATCGAAGGCGCGAGCAGCAGAAGGGGAACCCGCGATGAGCGCACCGAGCTTGGTAGCCGGCCCGCGGGTGGTTGCCGATTCCTGGATGATGGCCTGGCGCTTGCTCAAGGCCACGCCCCGCCAGCCCGAACTGTTCATGTTCTCGACGGTCCAGACGATCATGTTCGTGCTGCTGTTCCGGTACGTGTTCGGCGGCGCCATCGAGACCGGCGGAATCCCGTACGTGCAGTTCCTGATGCCGGGCATCTTCGTCCAGACGCTGGCGTTCAACGGTGCGGTGACCGGTATCGGCATGGCCGACGACATGGCCAAGGGCATCGTCGACCGGTTCCGGTCCATGCCGATCTCGCCGGTGGCAATGTTCGTGGGACGCGCGATCTCAGACCTGGTCCGGTCGGCGCTCATGCTGATCATGATGATCGTCGTCGGCGTCGCAACGGGGTATCGGTTCCACGGCTCGGCCGCCCACGTCACAGCCGGCATCGTTCTGCTCCTGCTGTTCAGCTTCGCGTTCAGCTGGATCGGCATCTGGATCGGGCTGGTCGTGAAGTCGGTCGAGGCGGCGCAGTCCGGCGGGTTCATCTGGCTGTTCCCGCTGACGTTCGCCAGCGCCGCGTTCGTGCCGGTGGCGACCATGCCCGGCTGGCTGCAGGACTTCGCGAAGTACAACCCGATCACGCTCATCGTCAACGCGTTGCGGGGCTGGTTCGACGACGGTGTGCGCGAGGCCCTGCACATCCACGTTGCGGCCAACGCGTTCCAGTCGTTGCTGTGGATCATCGGCGTGCTGGTGGTGTTCGTGCCGCTGTGCGTGGCGCGCTACCGCCGGCTGTCACGCTGATCCGGTGACAGACCTGATCGACGCGCTCGACGCCCGGCTGTTGCGCGAGCTTGCCGCCGAGCCGCGAATGGGCGTGCTCGAGCTTTCCCGCCGGCTGGGCGTCGCCCGGGCCACGGCACAGGCCCGGCTGGACCGGCTCGTCAAGCGCGGTGTCATCGCGAGCTTCGCGCCACGGATCGATCCCGAGGCGCTCGGTTACGGCGTGACCGCGTTCGCCACGCTGGAGATCCGGCAGGGCAGCGGGGCGCAGGTGCTGGAGCACCTCGCGGCGATCCCGGAGGTGCTCGAGGTGCATACGATCACCGGGCAAGGCGACATGCTGTGCCGCTTGGTCGCGCGCTCCAATGCCGACCTACAGCACGTGATCGATCGGGTCAACGGCGACGAGGCAATCGTGCGCACCTCGACGGTGATTGCGATGTCCAACCCCGTGCCGCACCGGGTGCTGCCGCTCGTGCACCGCGCCGAGCACTGACAGAGCGCTTGGAGCGTCAGCCGGCGAACGGCTTGGCGCTCAGCAGCGTGACCTCGACGGTCTTGCCGGTCGGGGTCTCATAGGAGACGGTGTCGCCCTCGCGGGCGCCGGTGAGCGCCTTGCCCAGCGGCGAGGCCGCCGAGTACACCTCGATGTCGGCGGTTGCCGCCTCCTCGCGGGAGCCGATCAGAAACGTCTCGCTCTCTTCGTCGCCCTGATAGTGCACTGTCACGACCATGCCGGGGCCGCCCGTGCCACTCGTCGTAGGCGCCTCGCCGACCTGGGCCTCACGCAGCAGCTGCTGAAGCTGCCGGATGCGTCCCTCCTGCTTGGCCTGCTCCTCGCGCGCCGCCTGATAACCACCGTTTTCACGCAGGTCGCCCTCTTGGCGGCGATCGTTGATTTCCTTGGCGATGGTCGTCCGGTTGGCGATCAGTGTTTCGAGCTCCTTCGACAGGCGGTCGTAGGCCTCCTGGGTCAACCAGGTGACCGGCGGGGCGCTGTTGACACTGTCGGTGGAAGACACGAGCTACTCCTACTGCTGCGGACAGACGAAGGTCGAACGTAACATCCCAACCCCTGGTTCCGCGAAGCCGTTCTGATCACCAGCGCGCCGCGCGATGCCGCTCAGCGAAGCTCGCCGGCAAGCCAAGCGCACCAGTCACCGGCGTGGCGCTCGAACGACAGCCCGCGGCGCAGCGTGGCGTAGGCGCTGAACTGTGGGGTCGTGGGGTCGGACAGCGACGGGCCGTACATGTCCCGCATTTCGCGGTCGAGCCGTTCGTAGTGGGCGAGCTGCGCCTGATGGCGGGCGAGTTGCTCCTCGATGAGCGCCCGCGCCCGGACCGGCTCGACCAACCACAGTGAGTACACCTTCAGCAGGAACTCGTCGCGGGACGGAGCGGGCGTGGCGGGCGTTCCGGCCCAGGCCGCGAGGGCGCGGTGCCCGGCTGCGGTGATCGCGTACCGCTTCGTGTCTCGCGGGCCGGGCCCGTCGATGACGGTGTGGCTGACGTAGCGCGCCGCCTCCAGGCGCGCCAGTTCGGGGTAGATCTGGCTGTGGCTGGCCGTCCAGAAGTAGCCGATCGGGCGGCGCAGCGCCTGGCTTAGCTCGTATCCGGTGCGTGGGCCCCGGGCAAGCAGGCCGAGCAACGCGAACCCCAGCGTTGACGCGGCCACAGCCGGTAGGGTACGGACCCCGCCGGCGTCGCAGTGGCCGTGCCTCACCGCACCACACCGCGCCTCCAGGCGGTGGCGAATCCCGGCGCTCGCCCGTGACGTCATCGCGTCCCTACCAAGCAATGACCGGTGAATAAACCTTGTCGTCCGGTCCGTAACAATGGAGCGCGTGAGCCAACCCGACGACACGCTGCGGTTGATGGCGGTGCATGCGCACCCCGACGACGAGTCGAGCAAGGGCGCGGCGACGATGGCCCGCTATGTCGACGAGGGCGTGGACGTTCTGGTCGTCACGTGTACCGGCGGCGAGCGGGGCAGCATCCTCAACCCGGCGTTGCAAGGCCGCGCGGACATCGAGGAGAACATCGCGCAGATTCGCCAGGCCGAGATGCGCCGTGCCCGTCAGATCCTGGGCGTGCGCCAGGCGTGGCTGGGCTTCATCGACTCGGGACTGCCTGAGGGCGATCCGCTACCGCCGCTGCCTGAGGGTTGCTTCGCGCTGCAGCCGGTCGAGACGGCCGCCGAGCGACTGGTGGCGCAGATCCGCGAGTTCCGCCCGCACGCGATCACCACATACGACGAGAACGGTGGCTACCCGCACCCCGACCACGTCATGTGTCACAAGATCACCGTTGCCGCGTTCGATGCTGCGCCGGACTCCGACGCCTACCCTGAGGCAGGAGACCCGTGGCAGCCGTTGAAGCTCTACTACGACGTAGGGTGGAGCCGCGAGCGGATGATGGCGCTGCACGGTGCCATGCTTGAGCGGGGACTCGAGTCGCCGTACGAGGAAGTCATGAAGCGGTGGGCAGAAAGCGACTGGAAGCGTCGTGAGCCGAAGATCACGACGCGGGTACCCTGCGCCGAATGGTTCGAGCGGCGCGACGCGGCGCTCATAGCGCACGCCACGCAGGTGGACCCGAACGGCTGGTTCTTCAAGGTGCCGCTCGACGTCCAGCGTGAGGCATGGCCGAGCGAGGACTTCGAACTGGCCCGCTCGCTCGTCGAGACCTCCATTCCGGAGGACGACCTGTTCGCCGGTGTCAGGGAGAAGGCGATCGCCTGATGCTCGCGCAGCTGGCGGCTCCGACCGGGGAAGCCGCAAAGGCCGGCCCGATTGCGCTGCTGGTCATCCTGCTGCTGTGCACCGCGTGCTATTTCCTGTTCCGGTCGATGACCAAGCACCTGAGGAAGGTGCGCGACGAGTTCCCCGGTGAGCCACCGCCCGAGCCGACTGCCGAGCCGCCGCGGCCCCCGTCCGGTCAAGGACCGCCGAACGGCCCCGTGAACGGCCACGCACGGCGAGGTCCCGGTCAGGCGCCCTGAGCCGCGTGCGAGGCAGCCTGCAAGCGGGTCACCGGCACGCTGGACGGGCGTACCGGCAGCTTCGTCGTCGCGCACGAGGGTCGACACGAGGGCGGCGTCGCCCGCACCAAAGGCCGCATCGTCGCCGACTCTGCGACAGGCGAGCTGGCCGGACTTTCCGGTGAGGCCGAGGCGGCGGCCGGCGACATGACCTATCAGGTCACGATCTCCAACGCGCTCGACAATCCCGCGGTGCACTGATGGACCTAACCCGGCAGCGGGTCATCGGCTACCGGGTAGCCGCGCAAGGGTTGCTGCGCGACCAGGCGTCCGTCGACGACCTAGCCGTGCTCGACATCGGCGTGCAGGACAGCGCCGGCTCCGCGGCCCTCGCCCTCGACGCACGCGTGCCGTCCCCGCCCGATGACGCCTCGCTGGCGCTCGCCTGGACCTTGCGCGGCGCTCCGCACTTGCACCGGCGCCAGGACCTGGACTGGCTCGCCGCCGCGCTGTGGCCGCTGTCCGACGCCGACGCACTGGCCCGGCTGGACGCCTCAGCCAGCATGCGTAAGGCCGGCATCGGTGGGCTTTCCGGCTTCGTGAGCACCGTCGAGGCCATGCGGCGCGTCGTCCGCGCCCCGACCGGCAAGGGCGCGGCGAGCACGGCGGTCACCGTGGCGACGGCACCCGCCCTGCACCGCTACTGCCGCGGCTGTCAGGCGACCCACATCTTCGAAGGACTGTTCCGGCTGGCGAGCCTGCCGGCCGGCATCGAGCTCGAGCCGGATACCGCGCCGCCGGTTCTCTTGCCCCGCGACGGCGCGCCGCGCACCGCGGGCGCTGACCCGGACGCCGTGCGCCGGCTGATCCGCAGCTACCTCACGCTGCTCGGCCCGGCCACCCCGGCGGATGTTGCCGGCTACCTCGACGCCCGCCGTGCCGACCTGATGAAGCTGTGGCCTGACGACCTGGAAGAGGTGAGCGTCGACGGGCGTACAGCCTGGCTGCCGAACGAGGTGGTGGCCGCGGCGCGGCGCGCACGGCTGCCGCGGCTGACCCGGCTGCTGGGCTCGTTCGATCCTTACCTGCAGGCCCGCGACCGCGACCTGATCGCTCCCGACCGTGCCGTCCAGAAGGTGCTGTGGCCGATCCTGGGACGACCAGGAGTGCTGTTCATCGACGGCGAGGTGGTCGGCGCCTGGCGACCGAAGTCGGCGAAGGCGCGCCTGGAGATCACCGTCGAGGCATTCGCGCCGCTGCCGCCGCCGGTGCGGCGCGCGGTCGAGGACGAGGCGCAGCGGGTGGCTGCCGTTCGTGGCGCCCGCGACGTCGACGTGACGTGGGCGGCCTAGTGTCGCGGCGCCGCGCCCGAGGCGGTACCGGCTCAGTCCTCCGGGATCCGGCGTGACGCCTTGAGCTGGCCGCGCCGTCGCTTCGCGTCAACCCGTGCCTGTCGCGCTCTCTGGGAGGGGCGGGTCGCCCGCCGGATCCGTTGCGGCACGAGCGCGGCGGCGACCAACGCGGTCAGCCGCTGCCGGGCGGCGACACGGTTGCGCAGTTGGGCGCGGTGCTCGGACGCCGTAATGGTGAGCACCCCGTCGCTGATCCGCCCGCCCAGGCGGGCCAGCAGCCGGGCGCGCTGGGGCTCGCTGAGCGCGGCCGAGGCGGCGACGTCCCAGCTCAGCTCGACGCGACTGTCCGTCGTGTTCACCGACTGGCCACCCGGCCCGGACGAGCGGCTGAACCGCTCGACCAGCTCGCCTGCCGGGATGGTCAGCCCGTCCGGCAGGCCGCGACCGGGCGGGAGCTCGAGGTCGCCGGTAGCGGTCACGGAACCGCGGGCATCGCCTGTACCTCGGCCATCCACGCCACGACCTCGTCGGGGTCGCGGGGCAGCGACCCGGACAGGTTCAACGGCGCGCCATCGGTCGCCAGGATGTCGTCCTCGATGCGCACCGCGAGCCCGCGCAGTTCGGCGGGCACCGTGCGGTCGTTGACCTGGAAGTACAGGCCGGGCTCGACGGTGAGCACATATCCGGCGCCGAGCGGGCCCTTCTTGTACGTCTGCTCGCGGGCGAGCGCGCAGTCGTGCACGTCGATGCCGAGCATGTGTGACGTGCCGTGCAGCGTGTAGCGGCGGTGCAGTCCGGCGCCGGGACGCTCCGGGTCATCGGCGCACGAGACGTCGGCAGTGACCGGCAGGATGCCCCACGAATGCAGGTGGTCGGCGAGCACCCACATCGCAGCGTTGTGCGCCGCGAGGAAGTCGGCGCCTGCCTTGACCTCGGCGATGCCGGCGCTTTGTGCCTCATAGACGGCCCGGTAGACGCGCAGCTGCTCCGGCGTCCATTCCCCGCTGATCGGCATGGTGCGGGTGACGTCGGCGGTGTAGAGCTCGTCGGTTTCGACGCCCATATCGGCTAGCAGCAACTGCCCGGCCTCGACGCGGCCGTTGTTGCGCCACCAGTGCAGCGTCGTGCCGTGCGCGCCGGCGCCGACGATCGAGGTGTAGCCGACCTCGTTGCCCTCGAGGCGGGCGCGACGCCAGAACGTCCCCTCCAGCCACCGCTCGCCCCGCTCACCACCGCGCTGAAGCACGACCGGCAGCTCGCGAGCCACATCGGCGAAGCCCAGCGCGGTCGCGTCACAGGCTGCCCGCAGCCGCGCGATCTCCCACTCGTCCTTGGTCAGGCGCAGCTCGTCGAGTACCTCGCCCAGCTTCTTGCCGTCAGCGCGCGGAAACAGCGCGTCGACGTCCGCATCGAAGCCGGTCAGCACCGCGCAATCGCGGTCGCGCCACCCTGCGACGTCCGTGGACAGCTCGCCGCGCGGCCGGGTGGTGATGCCGAGCGCTTCACCGGTCTCGGCGGGCGAGGGCACGTTTCCGACCCACAGCGCCCCGTGCACCCGGTCGGTGAAGTACTCGAGCTGTCCGGGCGGCGCGTAGTCGACGACGTACAGCACGCTGTCGTGGCCGGACGGGGTGGGCGTCATGACGAGCACCGCGCTCTCGACGGTCTCGCCGGTGAGCCACGTGAACGAGCTGGCCGCACGGAACGGGTAGTGCGTGTCGTTCGCGCGCACCTTCGGCGCGCCCGCGGGCACGACCACGAGCTGGCCCGGGAAAGCCGCCGACAGCGCCGCACGCCGCCGCGCGGTGTAGGGCGTGCCGTCCGCGCGCGCCGGATGCGGCATGACCGGTGCCGGATCCCAGTCCTGGGCGATGGCGGCGCGCAGCTCTTCCGACATCGGCTGATCGTGTGACGCTTGAGGCTGGATGTCACCAGGGCTCGTCATGGGTCGAGTCTAGGAGGTCACCGGACAATGCCGCTCGTCGCGAACAACGCGCAGCAGAGCAGCACAGTGTCCGGTGCTCTCTTAGGACGGATTACCGGGCCGGGATTCGCCGTCGTGTCAAGCCGGTGTTGGTGTTGCTCGAGGGCCTTCGCCCCGGCACGGATACGCGCCTATCCTCTGGCTAATGCGACGTGCCCCTACACTCCTGGTCGCGCTTTGCGCGGCCGTCGTCGAACTGATCGTTCTCGCGGCCGCCGGCAACCAATGGGTCTTCGACCACCTCATCAAGCACGCGTCCACGAATGAACTTGCTCGCGACCGGGCGCTCAAAGCGACCCTCACGGCATTCCCCTGGCGCTTTACCCCCGAGCACGACCAACGCATGCTGTGGCTCGGCGAGCTCGTCGCGGTAGTGGGACTGATCATCGCTGTGTTCCTGCTCGTGTTCGTCTTCGTAGCGCCGATGCGTGCACCGCGCAGCTTCGGCGCGGTGTTCCTCGGGACCTGGGGCATCGTCGTCACGCTCACGCAGATCGCCGCGATCGGCGCCACGATGATCGCCTACAGCGACATCTCCCAGGACACTGACGGCCTGGGCCGTTGGTGGTATGCGGCGTTCACCGGACCGTCGGCCGGCACAGTGCTGTTCGGCATCGCGTCCGGACTGCTCGTCGCGATCGTGGCGGGCATCCTGGCAGTCACCACGAGTCGCAGGATCGAGGAAGTCGAGGAGCCCGGGATGCTTGCGCCAGGTGACGAGGCGCCCGCGTGGTCGGCCGCCCTCGGCTCGACGCAGGCCATGGGTGGGATGGGGGAGCCCCCGCCCGGCTGGCCGCGGCGCGAGTCCGAGCCGCCGCCGTGGCCGCAGCCGTGGGCGCAGCCGCAGCGCGAACCCGAGGAGGAGCGTCGCAACGACTGGAGCAGCGTCACGGAGTCGACAGGCGTCACCCAGGCACTGCCGCCCGAGCCCGAGCCGGCGGAACCCACCACCGACGTCACCCGGCCACGTCAGTCCCCGAGCGAGCTACCGGGCAGACCACCGGGCAGCACCGCCCGGTTGCCGCTGCCCGAGGACGACCGACCACGTGGGATGGGCAGGTGACTCGCATCAGATCGGCGTCAACAGCGCGGTACGTCGCGTGGCGCGCCGTGGTCATTGACCCTGCTCTGGCAGCGACAGGGTCGGTGGTGCATGCTGTGGGCCGACACTCCCAACCACCCCGATCCTTCGCGCCCGCACCGGAATTCCCAGAGCGGGCGGACCGGTCGTTCGGGTCCCGTATCTGAGAGAGGTAACACCACAGTGGACCAGACGGTCAGCGGACAATCCCCAGTCGGGTTCGAGAAGATGCGGGCGATGCTCGCCCGCGCGTCAGAAGTGCACGCCGACGAGCAGCGCCAGGTCTACGACCTGCTGGACGAGATCAGGGCGCGGCTCACACCGCTGGAAGGGTTCGCCGGCGAGGGCGGGTCGCGCGTCGCGGCGACGCACGAGAACGTCGCCACGATCCAGCGCCGGCTCACCGAGCTGCCGGACCGCACCGAGGTCAGCGTCATCGCCGAGCGGCTCGACGAGTCGCTCTCCCGCATCGACGCACAGGACACCGTGCTGACCCGGGTCATCGAGGCCGTGACAGCGCTGAGCGAGCGGGTTGGCGCTCCGCTCGAGGCGTTGGACGGGCGGCTGGAGGGCGTCTCCGGGCGCTTCGAAGGTGTGTCCGGTCGCCTGGACGGGCTCGACGACCGGCTGCAGCACTTGCACTCCCGCCTGGACGAAACCGATGCGACGGTCGCCCGCACGCAGGCTGCCGTCGAGCAGCTGCCGGCGCAGCTCGATCCGGCTGCGGTGCATAGGCGTTTCGACGAGCTGTCTGCGAGCGTGCACCAGCGCTTCGACGCGGAGATGGCGGGTGTGCACGGCCGCTTCGGCGAGGTCTTGGCGCGCCCGGCCGTCGACCCGTCGGAGCGCCTGGATGCGCTGGCGGCGCGAGTCGAGCAGATCGCGGAGCGTCTCGAAGCGGCGCACGTCCGGGTCAAGGCGGTCGAGGACACCATCCACGCCGGGGTGGGTTCGCTGGCCGGGACCATCGAGAACGGCGTGGACAAGATCGACCGCAGCGTCGATTCGCGACCGGATCGCAACGAGCTCGCCCGGGTGCTGCGCGACTCGCAACACGACTCCGAGCGGCGCATCACGCAACAGCTCGACGGTGCACTCGCCGACTTCGCCGAGGTCATGCTCGGTGGCCAGTCGGTCAACCTGAAGGGGGCGGGCGTGCGTCCGGGTGGTCGCAAGGCGGGCAAGAAAAGTGACGAGGACGAGGACTGATTTCGTTCCTGTCGATCAGGTATACGAGCCGGAATCCGTTCTCGTCGGGGGAGCGGGAGCCAACCAGCCGCCGGCGGCGCCCGCACCGGCGCGGGCGAAAGCGCGCAACCAGGCGGCGAAGGCGCCCGCCGTTACCGCTCGCCAGGCCCGGTCGAACGCGACGCCGCGCAAGGCCGCCGAGCAGGCGAGCGCACCGGCGAAGGACCCGGCCAAGGCGAAGGTGCCCCGCAAGGGGGCGGCCAAGCAGCCGGCTTCACGCAGGAAGGCCGCGGCTCCCCGTTCGGCGGCCCGCAAGGCGTCAGGCCGATAGTCGGCGTGACGGCGGTCCGGTCGGCGCCCCGTCGAGGAGGGTGAATGTGATGCCCGCCTTGACCAGTCGCTCGATCAGGGCATCGCCCATGGCGGCGACCGGCGTGACCTGTCCTGACGTCGGCGGCAGCTGGTCGAACGCGAGACACAGCGCCGACTCGGCAAGCATCTTCGCCGTCTCGTCGTAG
>JBKOXO010000098.1:0-10288 GCA_046744105.1 Actinomycetota bacterium | reverse complement strand
CTGGCTCGGGTGGTGCCGCGCGCTGGTACGCAACTGCCCAAGGAACTCGCAGGAGGGACGCTCTAGATGTACGTCTGGATCTGGCGCCATCTGCCGGGCAACCTCAGCTGGAAGATTCTCCAGGTCGTCCTGCTCGTCGCGGCGGTCAGCGCACTACTGCTGTTCGTCATCTTTCCCTGGCTCGAGCCCAAGCTGCCGATCAACAAGGTCACGGTGAACCAATGACCCGGATCCTGGTCGTCGACAACTACGACAGCTTCGTCTACAACCTGGTCCACTACCTGGCCCAGCTCGGGGCATCCGTCGAGGTGCGCCGCAATGACGCGGTGCACCCGTCTGAGGTCGACGCCCTGGACGTGCAGGGCGTGCTCATCTCGCCGGGCCCGGGTACGCCGCAAGAAGCCGGCAACAGCATGGCGATCGTGTCCGCGTGCGCGCAGCGGCGGCTGCCGCTACTCGGAGTGTGCCTCGGCCACCAGGCGATCGGTGCCGCCTTCGGGGCGTCGATCGTGCGTGCTCCGGAGCTGTTGCACGGCAAGACCAGCGAGGTGCACCACGACGGCACCGGCGTGCTGGCCGGCATGCCGGAGCCGTTCACCGCCACGCGTTACCACTCGCTGGCCGTCGAGGAGTCGGAGCTGCCGCCGGAGATTGTCGTGAACGGGCGAACAGCGTCCGGGGTGGTGATGTCCGTGCGCCACAGCGAACTGCCGATCGACGGAGTGCAATTCCACCCGGAATCCGTGCTGACCCAGGGCGGTCACCACCTGCTCGCGAACTGGCTCGCGCGCTGCGGCCTGGTTGCCGACCAGGCGTGCGTCGCCGAGCTGGGCGCCGGAGTCGAGTCGCTGCGCGCCAACGCCTTCGCGGGCGTCTGAGCCCCGCACCGTTCTCGACTTTGACCCCCGAACGGTCGTCTGCGGGCGATTCCAGCGACGCTCCGGGGGTCAAAGTCGAAACGCGATTCAGTCGATCAGGTCGTAGGCCGGCAGGGTCAGGAACGTCTCGAAGTCGTCGGCCAGCGCGACTCGCTCGAACAGTCGGCGTGCCGGGCCGTGGAAGCCGAGCTCGTCCAGCTGGGAGCGCACCAGGTCGGCGGTGACGAGCTCGCCGGTGTCGGCCAGCCGGACGCCGGCGTGCGTCCACTGCCACACCTGGGAGCGGCTGATCTCCGCGGTGGCGGCGTCCTCCATGAGATTGTCGATCGCCGCCGCACCGTTGCCGGCCAGCCACGACTGCAGGTAACGAACGCCCACGCTCACGTTGGTGCGAAGCCCTGCGGCGGTCACGGCGCCGCCCACCCCGGACAGGTCGATGAGCGCGGCCGCGTTCGGCGTGACGTCCTCGCGCAACCGGTCCACCTGGTTGGGACGCTCGCCGAGCACGTCGTCGAACACCTCCTGGCAGACCGGGACGAGGTCGGGGTGGGCCACCCATGATCCGTCGAAGCCGTCGCCGGCCTCGCGCAACTTGTCCTCGCGCACCTTGGCCAGCGCGCGCTCGTTCACCTGCGGATCGCGCCGGGACGGGATGAACGCCGCCATGCCGCCCATCGCGAACGCGCCCCGGCGGTGGCACGTCCGGACGAGCAGTTCGGTGTACGCGCGCATGAACGGTGCGGTCATCGTGACGGCCGCCCGATCGGGCAGCACGTACGACGAGCCGGCATCTCGGAAGTACTTGATGATGCTGAACAGGTAGTCCCAACGGCCGGCATTGAGGCCGGACGCATGCGCGCGCAGCTCGTAGAGGATCTCTTCCATTTGGAACGCCGCGGGGATCGTCTCGATGAGGACCGTGGCCCGTACCGTACCGTGTGGTATGGAAAGCGCGTCCTGGGCCGCGACGAACACGTCGTTCCAGAGCTTGGCTTCAAGATGATGTTCCATCTTGGGCAGGTAGTAGTAGGGGCCGCTGCCTCGTTCCAGCAGGGCGTGCGCGTTGTGGAAGAAGTGCAGCCCGAAGTCGACAAGCGCGCCGACCGCGGGACGCCCGTCGATGGTGATGTGCCGCTCGGGCAGATGCCAGCCGCGCGGTCGAACTACGATCGTCGCGGTGCGCTCGGCCAGTTCGTAGCGGCGTCCGTCGGGTCCGGTGAACGAAGCGGTGCCGCGGATTGCATCGATCAGGTTGACCTGGCCCTCGACCACGTTGCGCCAATGCGGAGTGTTGGCATCCTCGAGGTCGGCGAGCCACACCCGGGCACCCGAGTTCAGTGCGTTGATCATCATCTTGCGCTCAGTTGGCCCGGTGATCTCGACGCGGCGATCGATGAGGTCGGCCGGCCCCGGCGCGATCCGCCAGTCACCCTCGCGGATCGCCGCGGTCTCTGGCAGGAACTCGAAGCGTGGCTGTCCACGGCGGGCGAGCAGCTCGTCCCGGGTCGCGGCGAAGCGGCGATGCAACATGGCGACGAACTCGAGCGCGTCACCTGTCAGGACTTCGCCGGATCGTTGGACGGGCGGCCCGGACACGGCGACGTTGCTCATGTCGTGACCGTGCCGCACCAGCGCCGGACAGGCAACCGCGTGCGTCCACGCTGATGCTCCGATTGGTGTCAACTGACTCTTGCCCTGGCGGCGCCGCCAGAGGCCAGCGGGTCGTGGCGTGTCAACCGAGACTTCCGGAGGGAGTGCCCTCCTAGGCGGGGCCTCGACCTCCGGCGACAGGCCTTATCCGGGCGGCGTGTCGATTGCCTCGTCGGGGAAGGTGCTGTCCAGACCAAGCCGTTCGAACACGCGTCACGGACATTCTTCGGCTGTGTTGTCGGATACGGCCGGTCATGTTCGTAGCTGGTGCAGGAACCCACAGAAGGCCCGGGCCCAGGCGAAGGGACAGGAACGATGACCGGTTCGACGACAAGTGGCGGAACCAGACCGTTGCGATTCGGGGTCGTTGCCCCACTCAGAACTGACCTGCCGACGTGGCGAGACCGGGTGCGCCGTATCGCCGACAGCGGCTACTCGACGCTGCTGATGCCTGACGTCCCACAATGGCAGCCGGCGCCTGGCCCCACGCTGGTCGCCGCAGCCGCCCTTGCCGACCTACGGGTGGGCACGTGGGTGTATGCCGCCCCGCTGCGCCCAGCGTGGAGCACCGCGTGGGAAGCGCACTCGCTCTCGGTGCTCACTGACGGTCGCTTCGAGATGGGCATCGGCACCGGCAGACCTGGAATCGAAGACGAACTCCGCGAACGTGGCCTGCCCGTCCTGCCACCGAGCGGGCGGCTGGCCCAGGTGCGTGAGACGGTAACGGCGCTGCGCGGTCTCGACGGGCCAGACCTTCACACGCCGGTGGTCATGGCCGTACGCGGCCCGAAGGCCCAGGCGCTGGCGGCCGAGGTCGCAGATACGGTCGCCTTCGCACTGATGCCGGGAGACGGTCGGGCCGAAATCACACGGGTGGTACGCGACTTCCGCGCCATCCGAGACGTCGAACTCGCGCAGCACGTGGCGGTGATCGGCGACACCGTCGCGCCATTTATGGCGCCCCCCGACACCGACACCGCCGCGCTTCGCGCGGCGGACTCGCTGGCCGTACTTCCCGATGACCCCGTGGCGGCCGCCGAGGAGATCCAGCGGCGACGGGAGGAGATCGGCTTCTCCTACTTCGTCTTCGGCGCCGACTTCGCCGACACACTCGCTCCGGTCGTAGCCGAGCTGGCCGGACACTAAGCCCGGGCCGGCGTCGTCCAGTGACGGTGCCGGCACAGCGCTGCAACGACGACGCGTTCGAGCACTCAGTACCGAGAGGCACGGCAACGGGGGCCAGACCATTCTCAGTGTCAGCCGGCTGCGTGCGGCCAGCGACCGACGCGATGCGATCGGCGCGCAGAGTGACCAGTCCTTGACGCTCGTGGTTCAAGGCCGGGATTTGAGGGGGAGGTATGACCAGTTCTGCTCCGCAGCTTGCTGCCGCGCACCTACCTGCAAGTAGGTTCCCTTCCGATCACCCGCCACTTGCTTGAACAATTCTTGCCACGCGGAAGCATGGCTCCGTGGCACGGCGTGAGGATGTACCCCCCCGACGTCCTGACGCCGAGAGGGGAAGAAGCCCCGTCGGGCTTCTTCCCCTCTCTATGCCGGGGTAGCGTGGCGCGGTCACCGCCCCGGTAAGCCATGCGGAGGTCCCCTCCTTGAGTATCTCGACGCACGTGCTGGACGCGGTTCGCGGCGCGCCGGCGCACGGGATCGGCGTCCGCCTGGAACGGTCCGACGGCACGTTGCTCGCGGCCGGTGTGACCGACGGCGACGGATGGGTAAGCAACTTCGCCGGCGACATCGAGCCCGGCGTGTACCGGCTGCGGTTCGACATCGAGCACTACCTTGACGTCGAGACGTTCTACCCGGAGGTACTGATCACGTTTCGAGTGCGCGACGGGGCGGCGAAGTATCACGTGCGGCTGCTGCTGAGCCCGTACGCGTACTCGACCTACCGCGGCTCGTAGCTATCTGCGTGCTGCCGCCTGCCGTTCGAGGACACCGAGCACATAGCGGTCGATCTTGCCGTCCACGAGGCGCATCTCGAAGTTCTCGACTCCGACCCAGGTATCGAGGTCGTCGTAGCCAAGCGCCGCCAACCAGCGCGCGACGTCGTCGGCCACCTCTGTCAGGGGGACGAGCGCCTCGTCCGCCGGCGGCTCGAAGTAGACGTGATGCAGATCGAGCAGCCGTTCCAGTTCGGTCACCGGCGCCGGGTCGTCGTCGACGCGCAGGTCGATGTAGACGTCGTTGCCGCCGCCGTACCCCCCGTCGTCGGCCACTACGAGCAGCGCGGCAGACTGCCGACCCCGCCGGTCGCCGCCGGCCTCGTCGCCGGCACGCAGCGCGCTGAGCAGCCGCCGGGCAAGCGGAGCCGCGGGATCGGTGGCGAGCCACGCTTCGTGCATCGCTGCGACGACGTGCGGCCCGACGAGGATGTTGCCCTGGATCGTGACGCCCTCGCCGGACCGGCCGCCCGCCCACTCCAGGCACTCGGCTCCGGTGAACGTCGCCGCTCGGCCGGTCGCGTCGACGATGCCGGCCTGGCGCTGCGCACGTGCCTCGTCGGCGCTGACGAGCTCGTCCAGCGTCTGCTGCGCGGACCTACCGCTGTCAAGCAGACGCAGCCCCTGCCGGACGTACGCGACGTTGGCGTACGCCTGCGTCGCGATGGCCCCGGCTCCGGCGCGCGCGCCCGGGACGACGGCGCCGACCGCCAGGAACTTCGACGCGACGGCGACACCCCACTGCGGCCCGGTGGGCCCGTCCGGACTACAGGCGACGATCGAGAACGTCATCACCGCAACCTACTGCGCTTAACGCCGCTTGTAACCTCCGGGCGATTCGCCGGTGCTAAGGAGCCCGCGTCCGCCAGCGCGCCCCTAAGTCGGCCTGCCGCGCAGGCGGGCCGGGCAATCTCGCCGCGCCGGGCCGGTGCAGTGCCTCGAGGAGCAGCGCCAGATACCGCCGGCGTAGCGCTGTCCCGCCGTCGGGGGCCGGCAGCTCTACCAGCGTGATCATCTCGAGCAGTAGCACGACGTCGGCCTCGGTAATGTCCTCGCGTAGTTCGCCGGCCCGGCGCACACGGCGGAACAGCGTCTCGGCCAGGTGACCGGCCCTTTCGGCCAGTGCGGTGAGTTCTCGGGTCGGCGTGAACGTCCCGGCCACGCGCTGCGCCAGCGCTTGGCTCCGCCCGTCGACGACGCGCCGCAGGCACTCGACGTACGCCGTCCACGGGTCGGCGTCGGACGCGAGCGCTGCCTCGAGATCGGCGATGTATCGGGTGAGGCCATCAGCGGCGAGCGCCCGCAGCAGGTCCTCCTTGCTTGGGTAGCGCCGGTACAGGGCGCTGATGCCGACTCCGGCCCGCGCTGCCACGGCCGAAATCGGCGCCTCCGGGTCGGCCAGGAAGACATCGCGGGCAGCGTCCAGGATGCGCTCGTGATTGCGCTCTGCCTCGGCACGGCGGCCACTCAGCCCAGCCACGGCACCACGATAACACTGGAACGAATCATTCCGTTCTGCTATCGTCGACGGAACGATTCATTCCGTTCCGCTTGGAGGAGAGATGATGACGACGTTTCCTGTACTGGACGAGTCCCTGGAACTTCTGCGGCAGGTAAGCAGCGCCGTGCCAACGGATCGACTCGACGCACCGACGCCCTGCTCGGAGTGGACGGTGGCCCAGGTGTTGCTGCATGCCGCGGGCGACCAGCACGGCTGGGCTTCCATAGTCGGGTCGAGTCCGCAACCGTCGTACAACCCGTTCGCCCCGCCTACGCAGCTCGACGGCACGATCGATGAGCTGATCGAGCCCGCCATCGCGGCTGCAGCCGCGGCCTGGATACACGTCGACGCTATGGAGGAGTCCGTTCCCACGCCGCTGCCCCCGGTGCCGACACTGACGGCGGAGCTGGCCGCGGCCGCGTGCGCCCTCGACGCGGCCGTCCACGCGTGGGACGTCGCAGTGGCGACGGGGCAGGGGTCGGTGCTTCGACCGGAGCTGGCCGCGCAGCTAATGCCGGCAGCCCGGGCCGTCGCTGAACCGCTGCGCGGCTTCGCCTATGCCCCGGCAGTGCCGGAGCACGATGGCGACGACGCCGCGGCCGCGCTGCTGCGTTACCTTGGCCGCGACCCCAACTGGACCGCCTGACCAAGGACGTCGCGGCGGGCCTGGCACGATGGCCCGGTGAACCTGCCCGACTCCGCACGCCCCCGACCCCTGCCGACTAGCGCTTCGTACGCAATCACAGTCCGGCTGTACGCTGCGCCGTCGGCGACCGCGGTGGGCCGTATCGCGACCGCGGTGGGTGCCGCGGGCGGACTCGTCACCGCCATCGACGTCAGCGAGTCGCGCCCCGACCGGATCACCGTTGACGTCACGTGCTCGGCGGCGAACGGCGAGCACGCGCAGGAACTCGTCAAGGCCATCGAGGCAGTCGACGGTGTCGAGGTGCACCGGGTCAGCGACCGCACGTTCCTGCTGCACCTGGGCGGCAAGATCTCCGTCGAACCACGGGTCTCGCTCAAGACACGCGACGACCTGTCCATGGCGTACACGCCGGGCGTCGGGCGGGTCTCCCTCGCGATCGCCAGCCATCCCGAGGACGTCACGCGGCTGACCGTCAAGGGCAACTCCGTCGCCGTCGTCACGGACGGCTCGGCCGTGCTGGGGCTGGGCAACCTCGGCCCGGGCGCCGCACTGCCGGTGATGGAGGGCAAGGCCGTGCTGTTCAAGCGGTTCGCCGGCATCGACGCATGGCCGATCTGCCTCGACACCCAGGACACGGACGAGATCGTGGCGACCGTCCGGCACATCGCCCCCGGCTTCGGCGGCATCAACCTCGAGGACATCTCGGCACCGCGCTGCTTCGAGGTCGAGCGCCGGCTGCGCGCGGAGCTTTCCATTCCCGTCTTCCACGACGACCAGCACGGCACCGCCATCGTTGTGCTCGCGGCCCTCCGGAACGCGCTGCGTTGCGTGTCGAAACCGCTGGAGGACGCTCGGATCGTGATTGCCGGCGGCGGCGCGGCCGGCACCGCGATCGTCGATCTACTGCTCGCTGCTGGCGTCAAGCACGTGCTCGTCTGGGATCGTGAAGGCATCCTGGCGCCGGCCGACCCGCGGCTGAACGGCGCCAAGCGCGCGCTGGCCGAGCGCACCAACCCGGCCGGTGTCGCCGGCGACCTGCACGACGCAGTCCGCGACACCGACGTGTTCATCGGGGTGAGCGCTCCGGGGGTTCTGGACTCGGCGTGGATCGCCGATATGGCGCGCGACCCGGTGGTGTTCGCACTGGCGAACCCCGACCCGGAAGTGGATGTCGACGCCGCGCAGCAGCTCGCCGCGGTGCTGGCGACGGGGCGCAGCGACTACCCGAACCAGATCAACAACGCCCTGGCGTTCCCGGGCGTGTTCCGCGGACTGCTCGACGCCCGCGCGCACAAGGTCAGCACCGCAATGCTGCTGGGCGCCGCGGAGGCATTGGCCGGGTGCGTGAGCGACGAGCAGCTGAATGCCACCTACGTCGTGCCGAGTGTGTTCGACCCGCACGTGCCGACCGCCGTGGCAGCGGCAGTCCGCGACGCAGCCCGATCCTGAGGAGCTCGAGTGGCCGAGGTAGTGCTGTTCCACCATGCGCAGGGGCTGACTCCCGGGGTTGTCGCGTTTGCCGACGGGCTGCGCAGCGCGGGGCACACCGTGCACACGCCCGACCTGTTCGACGGACGCACGTTCCCCAGCATCGATGAGGGGATGGCTCACGCTCAGGAGATCGGCTTCCCCGACGGGGTGATCGAGCGTGGCGCCCGGGCGGTCGCGGGGTTGCCGGCCGGCCTGGTGTACGCCGGCTTCTCGCTCGGTGTGCTCCCGGCCCAGCACCTGGCGCAGACCCGACCCGGCGCGCGGGGCGCGCTGCTGTGCTACTCGTGCGTCCCGGTATCGGCATTCGGCTCCCAGTGGCCCGCGGGCGTCCCGGTGCAGGTCCACGGCATGGATCGCGACCCGATCTTCGTCGGCGAGGGCGACCTCGACGCCGCTCGTGAACTCATCGCCGAGGCGGACGACGGGGAGCTGTTCCTCTACCCCGGCGACCAGCACTACTTCGCGGACAGCTCACTGCCGTCGTACGACCCGGAGGCGACGGCGCTCATGACCCAGCGGATGCTCGACTTTCTCGCCCGGGGTTAGCCCGCGGGGCGTAGCTCGCGCGCAGCGGCGAGGAAGCGGTCGTTCTCGCTGGGGGTGCCGATCGTGACCCGTGATCCGAATCCGTCGAACGGGCGGACGATCACCTGCCGCTCGGCGCAGCCGTCGGCCCACGGCATGGTGTCGGCTCCCATCGGCACCCACACGAAGTTGGCCTGTGTCGGCGGCACGCCGTAGCCGATGGCCACCAGCTCTGCAGTGACGCGGTCGCGTTCGATCACGATGTCCTTGACGCGTGCCATGAGCTGCGACTCGGCCTCGGGTTCGAGGCTGGCCAGCGCGGCCTGCTGGGCGAGCGCCGTCACCGCGAACGGGCTCTGCGTCTGGCGCAGTGCCGCGGGCACCTCGGGGTTGCCGGAGATGCCGTAGCCGATGCGCAGGCCGGCCAACCCGTAGGCCTTGCTGAACGTCCGCAGCACGATCACGTTCGGGTAGTCGTCGAGCAGGGTCAGCGCGTCGGGCACCCGGGCGTCGGTGACGAACTCGTGGTACGCCTCGTCGATCACCACGACGACGTCGTCGGGCACGGCGTCGAGGAAGCGGACCAGGTCGTCGCGGTGCACCGCGGTGCTCGTCGGGTTGTTGGGGTTGCATATGAATACCAGCCGGGTGCGGTCGCTGAGGCGCGCTGCCATGGCCTCGAGGTCGTGGACGTGATCACGCAGCGGTACCGCCACCGGATCGGCTCCCGAGATGGCGGTGACGATCGGGTACGCCTCGAACGCCCGCCACGCGTAGAGCACCTCGTCGCCGGGCTGCGCGACGGCGGCACCGAGCTGGTAGCACAGCGACACCGATCCGCATCCCACCACCACGCGCTCCGGGTCGATGCCGTGGCGGGCGGCCAGCGCCTCGACCAGTTCGCTGGACCAGTTGTCCGGGTAGCGATTTGCGGTCTGGGCCGCTGCCGCGATGCGGTCGAGGACATACGGGAGCGGCGGCAGCGGCGTCTCGTTGCTCGCCAGCTTGACGGCACCCGCCACCGTACGCCCCGGTACGTATCCCGGCAGGGTCGCCATCGCCTCGCGCAGCCGTACCGTCATGCGCCCACCTTCCCCGATCGCGCAAGAATCGGTCGCCTCAGACGAGGATTTCTTGCGCAATCGGTAGCTTCTCACAGGTTGCCGCGGCGTTCTTGCTCGCGCTCGATCGCCTCGAATAGTGCCTTGAAGTTGCCTTTGCCGAAGCCGAGCGACCCGTGCCGCTCGATCAGCTCGAAGAAGACGGTGGGACGATCACCCACCGGCTTGGTGAAGATCTGCAGGAGGTAGCCGTCCTCGTCCCGGTCGACCAGGATGCGCCGGGCCTTGAGCTCCTCGATCGGCACCCGCACCGCGCCGATGCGTGACCGCAGCTCGGCATCGTCGTAGTACGAGTCGGGGGTGTCCAGGAACTCCACGCCGCGGGCGCGCATCTCATCGGCGGTGCGCAGGATGTCGTTGGTGGCGAGGGCAATGTGCTGGCAGCCCGGGCCGGCGTAGAACTGCAGGTACTCGTCGATCTGCGACTTGCGCTTGCCGAGCGCCGGCTCGTTGAGCGGGAACTTGACGCGGTGGTTGCCGTTTGCCACCACCTTGGACATCAGCGCCGAGTAGTCCGT
>JBKOXO010000022.1:0-6612 GCA_046744105.1 Actinomycetota bacterium | reverse complement strand
CCGTAGAACGCCGCGTCGCCGGTGAGCAGCGAGACCAACCCGTCCATGTCGCCGTTGGCCGATGCGGCGAAGAACCGCTGCGCCAACTCGGCGCGAGCTTCGGCCGATGCCTCGAATCGTGGGCGGCGCTGCTCCACATGCCGGCGAGCACGCGAGGCCAACTGGCGGCAGTTCGCCTCGCTCTTGTCCACGATGACGGCCACCTCGGCATAGTCGTAGCCGAACACGTCGTGCAGCAGAAACACCGCCCGTTCGACGGGAGACAGCCTTTCGAGCACGACCAGGAACGCCATCGACAGCGAGTCGGCAGTTTCTGCCGCATCCGCGGGGCCGGCACCCGGGTCGGTCAGCAGCGGCTCGGGCAGCCACGGGCCGACGTAGCTCTCCCGGCGCGCGCGGGCCGAACGCAGTGCGTCGATCGCCAGCCGCGTGGTCACGGTCGCGAGGTACGCCTTGGGCGCGGCCACCTCGTCGGGGGCGGCCCGGTGCAGCCGCAGGAACGCGTCCTGCACCACGTCCTCCGCCTCGCTGACACTCCCGAGCATGCGGTAGGCGATCGCGAACGCGTACGGGCGCAGCTCCCGGTAGACCTCGTCGAGGCGGTCCATCCGTCCATCGTGTCAGTCACCGAGCCCGGCGCTGAAGCCCTCGCGGTAGGTCGTGTACCGCGGCTTCCACTCGAGGGCGGCCTTGGCCTTCGCGTTCGAGGCGCCGCGGACCTGCGTCATCATCGACACCACGACCTCCCCGGCCAGCACCCTTCCCAGCCATACGGGCACATGCCGGGGTGCCGGCGCGCCGATCGCCCGCGCATACTCGGGCAGCCAGGTGGCGATCTCAACCGGCTCGTCGTCGCACACGTTGTAGACGCCGGGTGCGCCTCGCTCGACCGCGGCGACCGTCGCCGACGCGGCGTCTTCGAGGTGGCAGAACGACCACACGCCCCGTCCGTCGCCGACGATCGGGAAACGCCGCTTGCGTATCAACTGGGCGATGTCCCCACTTCGGTTCATGTTGCTGCCCGGGCCATAGAAGCCGCCGTAGCGCAGCACGACGCCGTCAAGGTCAGCGCCGCTGACCTGCCGCTCCAGGTACCGGATGGCCTCCAAGCTGCGCCGCTGCGCGGCCGGCGGGTTCGGGTCGACCGGGTCGTCCTCCGTCTTGACCCGGCCGCCGGTGCGCTCGACCGGCCAGCCGGCGAAGCTTTGCGCGATGAACCGGCGCGCCCCGGCGGCCTGCGCCGCGGCGAGCAGGTTGTCGGTTCCCTCGGTGCGCAACCGGTTGGTGAGCGCGAACTCCTTGTCGAAGCGCCGGAAGTTCTTCAGGTTGGTCAGGGCGGTCAACTGGTGGATCACAACCTCGGGGCGTACGTCCCGCACTGCTGCGATCAGCGCGCCCCGGTCCAGCGCGTCCGCGGAAACGGGCTCGGCCCCCACCGACTCGACGGCCGCGGCCTTGCCTGCCGAACGAGCCAGCGCGCTGACCTCGTGCCCTGCGGCCAGCAATTGCGGCAGCAGGTGCTGACCCAGCGCCCCGGTGCCGCCCGCAACGAAGACTTTCACGTCTTACTCCTTCCACGGGTTTTCCGTGCCGTAGACGGAGCAGCGTCGCGATCTGTGACACTCAGCCGCTGTAGGTCGCGCATGCTCATCGCCGGGCCGCTGATTGCGACCGGCCGGCCGGGTCGGGGACGCAGTCCCTCGACGAGCAGGTCGAGGTGGCGGTGCGCAAGGCGGTCGTTGAGCTCACGGGGAAACGGCCCAGGCAACGGGCGGGACAACCGGACGGTGAGCAGCCCGATGTCGGCAGACGTGACGTCCTTGCGCAGCTGTCCTGCTCGGTGGGCCGCGGCGACGAGGTCGTCGAGCACGGCGCTGCCCTCGTAGCGGACCCGGCGCGTCGGCTCCTCCTCCAGGTCGACGTCGCCGAACAGCGCCGGGATGACCGCCGCGATCCGGATGTCCAGCACCCGGTGCATGTAGCGGACGAGCGCGCGGAGCGGGTCACGCTCCTCGTCGAGAGCGGCTCGCGCCTCGTCGGCGGTCCGTTGCAATGCGTCGAGCACGACCGCCCGCTGCAGCGCCGTCCGATCCGGGAAGTGGCGGTACAGCGTCCCGATGCCCGTGCCCGCACGGCGCGCGACCTCGTCCAGCGGCGCCCGCGAGCCGAACTCGACGAACACGTCGCGGGCTGCATCAAGGAGCCGAGTGCGGTTGTGCCGCGCGTCGGCGCGTAGCGGGCGGACCTCCATGACATGTGACCTTATCAGCATCCGGAGAAATTCCCTCCAGATAAGTGGAGACATTTTCTCCGCACAGTGCTAGCGTCGGATGAGTCAAGCGGAGGAAAATGCTCCGGATGGAGGTGTTTCGCATGACCGCAGCCACCACCACGGCCGTACGCCGCGACGTGCTCGTCGTGTTCGCCGGGCTGCTGCTCGTGATGTTCCTGGGCGCGCTCGACCAGACGATCATGGCCACCGCGCTGCCGACAATCGCCGGAGACCTCGGCGGACTGAGCGAGCTCACGTGGGTCGTCACCGTGTACGTACTGGCCGCCGCGGCGACGACACCGGTCTGGGGCAAGCTCAGCGACATGCTCGGCCGGCGTGGGCTACTGCGCACCGCGCTGGCTATCTTCCTCGTCGCGTCGGTGCTGTCGGGGGCGGCGCAGAGCATCGGCGAGCTGATCGTGTTCCGCACCGTGCAAGGTGCCGGCGCCGGCGGTGTGATGACCTTGGCGATGGCGGCGGTCGGCGACATCGTCGCGCCACGAGAGCGCGGCCGCTACCAAGGCTATATCCAGGCTGTGTTCGTGCTCGCCAGTGTCGCCGGGCCGCTGCTCGGCGGCGTCCTCGTCGACCACATGTCGTGGCGCTGGGTCTTCTACGTCAACGTGCCGATCGGCTTCGCGGCGTTCGGGCTGCTGGGCCGCCAGCCCACTGTCGCGACGCAGCGGCACGGCGCCCGGATCGACGTGGTTGGAGCGGTCCTGCTCGCCGCCGCGGTGAGCGCCGGGCTGCTCGTCACGGTCTGGGGTGGTGATCGCTACACGTGGGGCTCTGCGCAGGTTCTGGCGCTCGTGATCCTCGCGGTGATGCTCGCTGCCGGCTTCGTGTGGCGGGAGCGCCGCGCCGCCGAGCCGGTGCTGCCGCTGCGGCTGTTCCGGGACCGGGTGTTCGTGGTGGTGAGCGCCGGCGCGTTTCTCGCGACGTTGTCGCTGTTCGCGGCGATCGTGTTTCTGCCGCTGTTCCTGCAACTCGTCACCGGTGCGAGCGCGACGACGTCCGGCCTGCTGGTTCTGCCGATGCTGCTGGCGAGCACGTTCAGCACGATTGTGTCCGGACGCCTCATGACCCGGACCGGGCGCTACAAGGTGTTCCCCGTCATCGGGTTCACGCTGATGTGTTCGGGGCTGGCATTGCTCGCCACGCTGAGCACGTCGAGTGGACGCGGTGCGGCGATGACCTACATGGCCGTGTTCGGGCTCGGCTTCGGACTGACCACCCAGGTGCTCATCGTGGCCGTCCAGAACACCGTGGAGCGCCGCGAGCTGGGCACCGCCACCGCGGCGATCAACCTGTTCCGAGCGTTAGGCGGTTCGGTCGGAGTGGCCGTGTACGGCGCGGTGTTCGCCGCCGGGCTGCGGTACTGGCTGCCGCGCCGCCTGCCCGGCGCGACGGGCGGAATCGACCCGCATGGGATCCAGGCCAGCCCGGATCGCATCAGGACGCTGTCCGCGCCGCTGCGCGACGGCGTCGCCGCGTCGGTCGCCGACGCGCTGCACAGCGTGTTCCTGGTAGCGACGCCGATCGCCGTCGCCGGCCTACTCGTCGTGCTGTTCCTTTCCGAACGTCCACTACGGAAGGAGATGTCGTGAGCGATCCGACCACCACCGAGATCCTGGGGTTCGTCCTGGACAAGCAGCAGTGGCTGGAGCGGTACCGCACCGGCGATCTGATCACCTCGGCGCTGACGTGGGACGAGGTCACGGTGCGCTCGTACGGCGACACCGCGCTCGCGATCGGGAGGCACACCCAGCAGGCCAGCTACCGTGGGCAGCCGTCGGACGGGCAGTTCCGGGCCACACATATCGCCGTCCGCACGGCCGGTCGGTGGCAGCTCGCCGGCATTCAGCTCAGCCCGATCGGCGCCTTCCGACCCCCGACAGGAGGCTGACCCTATGGCCGTACAGCTCAACCACACGATCGTCCATGCGCACGACGCCGCCGCGTCGGCGCGGTTCATGGCCGAGATCCTGGGCCGACCGGACCCGATCCCGTTCAGTCACTTCATGGTCGTCCAGCTAGACAACGACGTCTCGCTCGACTTCCTGGCCGTCCCCAACCTGCGCCCGCAGCACTACGCGTTCCTCGTCGGCGAGTCGGACTTCGACGCGATCTTCGGGCGTATCCGTGAGCGCGGCTTGCCGTACTGGGCGGACCCCTTCCACCGGCGGGCGGGCCAGATCAACACGAACGACGGTGGCCGCGGCGTGTACTGGGAAGACCCGAACGGCCACAACCTGGAGATCATCACCCGGCCCTATGGCAGCGGAGGCTGACATGTCCTGAGCCCTTCCTCGAGTTGTATGCACAGGCGGACGCGTAATCCACAGCCTCGTCGGCGGATCACCACGGCGCGGAGATCAGCGCCAGGCTGGCGGTCATGACTGCATTTCCCCGCCACGGCGCGGGGCTACCCGGCGTGGGCGCGCGGCTGGTCGCCGTGCCCAACCAACTGGCCCACCTTGCCGAGCGGCAGCGCGGCGTGCTGACCCGTGGACAACTGCACGCTGCCGGGTTTGACCGCGACCACATCCGCACTGCCCTGCGAGCCCGCCGGTGGCAGGTGCTGGGGCGGCAGGTCGTCGTGCTGCACAACGGGGCACTCACCCAGCTACAACGCGAGTGGGCGACCGTGTTGCTGGCCGGCAAGGCGGCCGCACTCGCGGGCCTCACCGCCGCCGAAGCTGCTGGGCTGACCGGGTTTGCCGACGAGCTGGTCCACGTCGTCGTGGCCCGCGATAGCAACGCCGGTTGGCCGGGGTGGGTGAAGGTGCACAACTCGCGGCGCTTCACCGCCGGCGACATCAACCGCGTCGCCGCACCACCGCGCACCCGCGTCGCGCGGGCAGTCGTCGACGCCGCGGCGTGGAGCGCGAGCCCCCGCCGAGCCTGTGCCATCGCCTGCGCTGCGGTGCAGCAGCGCCTTACCACGGCGGAGCGTCTCGCGGTGGAGTTGCACCGGGCGGGCGCGGTCCGCCACGTCGCGCTGTTGCGTGCCTTGTTGGGTGACATCGCCGGTGGCGGCCACACGCTGGCTGAGATCGAACTGGCCCGCTTGCCCGGCGCGCCGGGTTACCGCCGCCTCGGCGGCAGGTGCTTCGCCGCGAGCCGAGCGGACGGGCACGCTACGTGGACGTCGAGTTCGACTTGCCGGACGGCACCGTGCTTGCCGTCGAGGTCGACGGAGCGGTCCCATGATCCGCCTCGCTCCTGAGGCAGTCGTCGAATCGCTGCGCCGCATCCGGCAGGCCCACACCCCCTAGATGTTGTTCGACCCCCGGCGGGCTATATGCCGCCGGGGGTCGAACAACTCGCGAAGAACTTAGCGGTAGTCGTTGTAGCCGTAGTCGTCCAGGGGGACGGCCGGGCCTAGCGTCTGACCGCCGGTGCCGAAACCGTAGTAGTCGTTCTCGTCGTAGCCGGCCATGGAGAACGCGGCAGCGCGCGCCTCCTCGGTCGGGTTGACGTCGACGTTGCGGTACCGGGCGATGCCGGTGCCGGCCGGGATCAGCTTGCCGATGATCACGTTCTCCTTCAGGCCGACGAGCTGGTCGGACTTGGCGGATATCGCGGCATCGGTGAGCACCCGGGTCGTCTCCTGGAACGAGGCCGCGGACAGCCACGACTCGGTGGCCAGCGACGCCTTGGTGATGCCCATCAGCACCGGACGTCCAGCCGCCGGATCGCCGCCCTCGGCGACCACCCGCCGGTTCTCCGCCTCGAACGCCGAGCGCTCGACCAGCGAACCGGGCAGGAATTCCGTCGACCCCGAGTCGATCACCGTGATGCGCTTGAGCATCTGCCGGACGATCACCTCGATGTGCTTGTCGTGGATGGCCACGCCCTGCGAGCGGTAGACCTCCTGCACCTCACGCACCAAGTGCTGCTGCACCTCGCGCGGGCCCATGATCCGCAGCACGTCGTGCGGGTTCACCGCACCACTCACCAACTGCTGGCCCACCTCGACGGTGTCGCCCTCGTTGACGAGCAGCCGCGCACGACGTGAGATCGGGTACTCCTTCTCGTCGGTGCCGTCGTCCGGCGTGACGACCACCCGGCGGCCGCCGCCCTTGGCCGAGCCGTCGGCCTCCTCGATGCGCACCCGTCCCGCAGCTTCGGTGATCGGAGCAACGCCCTTCGGGACGCGTGCCTCGAACAGCTCACCCACACGCGGTAGGCCGTGTGTGATGTCCTCGCCGGCGATGCCGCCGGTGTGGAACGTCCGCATCGTCAGCTGCGTGCCGGGCTCGCCGATCGACTGCGCGGCGATGATGCCGACCGCCTCGCCGACGTCGACGAGCTTGCCGGTCGCCAGCGACCGACCG
>JBKOXO010000030.1:0-4766 GCA_046744105.1 Actinomycetota bacterium | reverse complement strand
TCTGATCTTGATCGGCGCTTTGATCGGCGCAGCCGGCTGGTTGCTCGCCATCATCGGATTCGTACCGCTACTAGCAGGTGCGTTCGACGTGTGCGTCTTGGCTCCGCTGTTCCACCAGCCGTTCAACGGCAGCGATCTCCGCCGCGCGGGCGTGCGCTGACACGGCGACGTCTATCAGGCATGCCGGATATGGCTGGGCCGGCAGTGGTTGTGTCGATCAGCGCGTTGGTTGACCGCATTCGGGACTGGTGAGACGTACAAGCCGAGATACGGGGCAGTCCAGCCGCCGAGCGCATCGCGACGGGAGGCGTGGCGGGACCTGGCATCTGCCGAACGCTCCTCGCTACGCGCGGACCGCCACGTGCTCATGATCCGGCTCGGCCCCACGTGTTGCCGGTGCTCGCACGAGGCCGCGCCGACACCACGCTGCTCCTGGCCGCCGGATGTTCCACCGGATCGATTTCCGCGCTGCCAGCAGACGAGGCGCGACCAAGACTCGGTGCCGCAGGCGTGTCACCGTCGTCGATCGATTCGCTGAGGCAGCTGGTCGGGAGGTCGAACCAGCGCAGGTTGTCGAAGTCGGTCGAGACCTCGGCCTGCCGCTCCTCGCCGGGTGTAGCCGTGGCGGCCACCACGGTGGCGGCGTGGTCGAGGTAGCGCGCCAACTCGCGTTCTGGTGCTTGCTCGGTGTGGTGCGGGTAGAGCAGCGTTCCGTCCCTGTCGTAGCGCAGCTGCTGTAGCCGTAGCGGCGGCTCGATCAGCCCGCGGCGATGCCGCCACAGGCCACTGGCCGGGTCGAAGCGGTAGTCGTCGAGCAGCCGCCAGCCATGACGGGCGACGAAGGCGACGGCGGCGATGATGTAGTCCACGACCGTATCGGAGAGGAAGTAGTTGAGGTTCACCCGGACCCAGCCGGGTTTGATGCCGTCGCAGCCGACGGCGATCTGCCGCGCGAACTGGTGTGAGCGGTCCAGGTCGATGCCGAGCAGTCGGTGGCCGTACGGTCCGGCGCACGAGCAGCCGCCGCGGGCCTGGATGCCGAACAGGTCGTTGAGCAGCGCGACGATGAAGTTGTGGTGCAGGTAGCGGCCGCTGGGCGCCCGCACGAGGAAGGAGACGATCGAGAGTCGTTCGGCGTCGGGGTTACCGAGCAGCTCGATGGCCGGCTCCACGTGCCATGCCCCGATGGCGCGGCGCAGGAACGTGTCCTCCTGGGCGCGGATGACCTCGACACCTACTGCCTGCTTCAGCTGGAAGACCAGGCCGGCGCGGATTGCCTCGACGATCGCCGGGGTGCCGCCTTCTTCGCGTTGGATCGGGTCGTGTAGGTAGCGGTGCTCGGCTGGATTGACGTACTCGACGGTGCCGCCGCCGGGCACGTCTGGCACACGGTTGCGCAGCAGTTCGCGGCGTACCACGAGCACGCCGGGGGTGCTGGGGCCGCCGATGAACTTGTGCGGGCTGAGGAACATTGCGTCCTTGTAGGCGGCCGGGTCACCGGGCGTCGCGGTCACCTGCAGTTCGACATAGGGGCCAGCGGCGGCGAAGTCCCAGAACGACAGCGCACCGTGCGCGTGCAGCAGCGACGCGATCAAGGTGGTGTCGCTGAGGATGCCGGTGACGTTGCTGGCCGCGGAGAACGACCCGATCTTCAACGGCCGGGCGGCGTAGCGGACCAGCTCACGTTCAAGCACCGCGGTATCGATGTGCCCGTCCGCATCCTCGGGTATGACGACCACGTCGGCGATGGACTCGCGCCACGGCAGCTCGTTGGAGTGATGCTCGAACGGGCCGATGAACACCACCGGCCGCTCGTCGGGCGGCACCACGTCGGTGAGGTGGTGGCGGTCCTGCAGTTGCGAGGGGATGCGGATGCCGAGGATGCCGATCAGCTTGTCGATCGCGCCGGTGCAGCCGGAGCCGGCGAAGATGACAATGTAGTCCGCGTCCGCGCCGACCGCGCGGTGAATGATCGCGCGCGCGTCTTCGCGCAGCCGGGTCGTCTGCAGCCCGGTCCCGCTGGACTCGGTGTGGGTGTTGGCGTAGCGCGGCAGCACCGCGTCGCGGATGAAGTCCTCGATGAACGATAGCGCCCGACCCGAGGCCGTGTAGTCGGCGTAGGTCACGCGCCGCGGCCCGTACGGGCCGTGCATCACCTGGTCCTCGCCGATCACCGACTCACGGATACGCCGCAGCAGCGGCGTATCCGTGAACCCCCCGACGGTCGGCGCACTCGCATCCATGATCGGAAACCGTTCAGGGCAGCTGGACGTGCCCGTGGCGGGCCTTCCAGAGGAAGTACTTCTCGAAGCCGAGCTTCATCAGGTGCGCCTGCGGGCCGGGGATGAGCACGCCGTGCTTGCGCGGCGGCAGCATCTTGTCGGCCAGGATGATGACGCCGTTGTTGCCGGCGTCCATCACGCACACGGCCGGGATGTCGCCGAAGGCCTTGGTGTGGTCCGGTGCTTCACCGCGGATCTGCGCGGCGATGTTCTTCGCCGCGGTGTGCGCCTGCACCTCGGTCGGGTAGCCGGTCTTGGGGATGCCGACCGGAACCGCCGTTTGCCACGGGACCTCGACGGCCGCGGCGATGCCGACCACGTACACGTCGTCGTACTTCTCGCTCTGGTAGGTCGCCCGAACCGGAAGGTAACCCTTCTCGTCGGCCGCGAGCCCGGTCGCGGTGCGGGCGACGTCCTGGCCGACGAACGGCGGGACCACCATCGAATAAGACGACGGGATCTCCGTGCCGTCGGTGAGCACCAGTGCGTCCGCTGCGACGTGGGCGATCGATGCCCCGAGCCGGGCGTCGATGTTCTGCCGGCGCAGGAACATGCCCAGCAGCGACTCGCCGTGCGGTAGACCGCCGATGCCGAAATGCCCCAGGAACGGTTCGGCGGAGACGTAGGTGAGCTTGACCTTGCTCTTCAGCCCAGCCTTGCGCAGCCGGTAAGAGGTGTTGAACAGGAACTCGTACGCCGCCCCGAAGCAGCCAGCGCCCTGAGATGCGGCCACGACGACATCGCCAGGGCTCTCCAGGAAACGGCGCCACCGCTCACCGGCGCGGACCGCGTCCTCCAGCGACGTGATCGTGACCGCGTTGTCGGCCAGCCCGGGGACCGCGTCCATCTTGTTGCGGTAGCCGGTGGCGACGACCAGGTAGTCATAGTCGTACCAAGCCCCGGTGGCGGCGCGGACACGCTGGTGGTTGGCGTCGATCTCCACCGCTGCCGAGTGCACGAAGTCGATGCCGTGCGCCTCGAACGTGGGGCCGACAGGGAATGTGATGTCCTCGGGGTTGCGCTTGCCGAACGGCAACCAGATCAGGCTCGGGTTGAACACGAACCGATCAGCAGGCGACAGCACACGCACATCCACATCACCGTGCAGTTCATGGTTCACTGCCAGCGCAGCGGTCAACCCGCCGAAGTTCGACCCCAGCACCAGCACCCTCTTGCGCATCGCCCGCTCCTCTCGTATACCCCCCACCGTATGCCGTGAGCGCCCCTGCAAGTACGGGCGAAGGTCCCGAGCACGACGATCCCAACGGCAAATCTCGAGACTCCTGGGTCTGCCGCCCATTGTCGGAAGCACCTGCTCCGGACAGCCATACTCGATCAGCGCCCGCCCGAACGCCGCACACACCGCCCGCCCGCTAGCACGGCGCACCACCGCAGCGATCACGCAGAACCGGAATAATCGTCCAGGCCGGACACCAGCTTGCACTCGCTGCCGTCTTCGAGCCAGATCGAGCCCATGATGTCCAGCTGCCACAGCTGCATCGGCGCCGGACGCTCCCACCGCCGATACTGGTCCCGTCGGCGACGAGGCTGGCGGGCTTCGACGAGCTGGTGCCGGACCAGCACCCGGTAGATCGTCGACCGTTACGGCAGCGGGTGATCCATGCCTCGCTGCCCCAGCTCGTAGTGCAGCCGCCGCGGCCCCCACCGCGGATGCGCCCGCCGCAGCTGGCAGACCAGCGCCTCGGTCTCCGTCCGCACCTGCCACGGATGCGCATCCGGACGATGCGACCGATCCGCCAACCCAGCCAGCCCCTCAGCCTCATACCGCCGCAGCCAGGCGTGCACCGTCTGCCGCGACACCCCCATCACGTTCGGCCACCTCGATCACCGGTGCCGCAGCCGAGAAGACCTCCAACACCGCGTGATAGCGCTGCTCCACGACGCTCAACTCCACGCGCACGGCCCGTCCCGTTCCGCGCGACTCCCTCGCGCAGCCCCCGTTCCTCCCGTGAGAAGTCGGCGACCCATGCTCCCCCGGCGACCACGCCGGTCCTACGCCACCAGCCTCCCCACCTGCCCCGTGGTCCAAACGAGCGGGCGGGTCGCTCGGCGCCGAGGTGTCGAGCCCGGTGCGCAGCTGGGTGGGCGATGCGCGCGCCGAAGGCCGTGGTCGTCCTCCAGGCGGCGGGTCAGCAGCCGGAACCGACGACGACGCACCTGCTCGGCAACGGCCTGGTGGCCTTGCTCGGTCACCCGGATCAGTTTCAGCTGCTACGCGGTACGCCGCCGCTGGCTGCCACGGCTATCGAGGAGTTGCTGCGCTGCGACAGCCCGGTACAGATCACCGGCCGCACCGCGGTCGATGACACACAGATCGACGGTGTGCCGGTCAGGGCAGGCGATCGCGTGGTCTGCTACCTCGGTGCGGCCAACCGCGACCCGCTACGTTTCGCCGACCCTGGCCGCCTGGACATCACCCGGAAGCACAACAGCCCGCTGTCCTACGGTGGCAGCATCCATTAC
>JBKOXO010000071.1:0-4567 GCA_046744105.1 Actinomycetota bacterium | reverse complement strand
AAACGCCTGGCCTCTGCGCGCACCATCACCGCCGGGCATGCCTTCGTGCAGAACCTGCGCCGCGGCCACTACGCAAGCACCGCCGACCTGCCGATCCGTGATCGAGTCCGCGTCGCATTCGACGGCCTTGCCCTATCCCTCTGATCGCAGCGAATTGGCCGGCGAGTCCGCAGCTGACAGGCTCCGTCTGCAGCAACGCAACAGCGCCCTCTCGCTGCTCTGTGGTCGCCAAGGTCAGCTCGTGGCGATCCGCGACCGTCATCCGGTCGCCCTCGTCTCGATCGAGGTCCAAAGCGGCCTGATTCGCCACCTCGACGCGATCTCCAATCCCGACAAGCTTCTCCCGATCGCATCGATCCTCGGTCTCTAAGCTAAGGGAGCGGGACGTCCATGCCGGCGCGCGATCGAAGGCCCGCGCCCACGCACACCCGGGGAGCCAAGTGTCACGCACAAAACCGGCTACGTCCTGTCCAAGGATGCCCACTGGCCGAGCAGGCGGACCGAAACGCGCGAGGACACACCTGCGCTAGCGGCAGATGCCGACGGGTATTCGGAGGGTCGCCGACGTCGACGAATTCGCAGTCACCACGGATATCGACCTGAATCTAGCCACGACTCGGTTCGAGGGCTTGGCGCTGACCGTGCGACGAACTCGGTTGTTCAATGTGGAGTTGCGGTAGCCATCGCAGCCAACGCGGGAGGTACCAGTTCCAGTCGCCGAGAAGCTTCATCGCACTGGGGAGCAGTACGGAGCGGATGATGGTCGCGTCGATTAGCAGTGCCGCCGCGACACCGAAGCCCATCTGCTGGAACATGATCAGTTCGCCGCTGGCGAAGCCGGCGAAGACGGCGACGATGATCAGCGCAGCTCCGGTGATGATCCGCGCTGTGGACGAGACTCCGACGGTGACGGCGTCAGTGGTGTCGCCGGTCAGGTCGAAGCGTTCCCTGATCCGGCTGAGCAGGAACACCTGGTAATCCATCGAGAGTCCGAAGAGCACCGAGAAGAGGAACAGCGGCACCCACGCCTCGATCGTGTCGACCTGGTGGAAGCCGAACAGGCCCGCAGCGAAGCCATGCTGGAAAACGAGCACCAGCAGCCCATAGGCGGCGCCGACGGAGAGCAGGTTGAGCACTACGGCCGTTCCGGCGATGACGACGGAACGGAAGACGACGGTCAGGAACACGAGAGTCAGCGCAAGCACCAGCGCGATGACCCACGGGGCCGGACCGATCACCGAGTCGAAGTAGTCGATGTTCTCCGAGGTCGTCCCGCCGACCAACACGCGAGCGTCCGCCTTGTCGAAGGCTGTCGGCACGATCCTCGAGCGAAGGTCGCGCACCGCGGAGACGGCATCGTCGCCCGATGGATCGCCCCGAACCGGGACGGAGAGCACGGCGACCGTTCCATCGGCGGCCCGATCGATATGTCCGCGGCCGAAGCGTGGGTCGGCGGCCAGCGTCGTCTGTAGCCCGTCCAGCGCCGTCCTGGCGGCGGGTAGTTCAGCTCCGTCGGCGACGACGATCTCGACCGGGTCCGAGGTCGCGCTCGGGAAGTAGCGGTGCAGTGCGGTGTAGCCCTGCTTGGACTCGAACCGGTCGGGCAGCGCGGTCACGCCGCTGGTGCCGATGTGGATCCCGAGCACCGGCACAGCAGCGGCGACCAGCAAGGCGACCGAGACCGCGAGGTAAGCCCCCGGGCGTCGCAGCACCGTCCGCACGATCGCGCCCCATACTCGGCCTTCGGGGTTTGCCGTCTCCAAGGAGCGCCTGCCGACAAAGGGAATGCGCAGCCGATCGACGCCGTCACCGATCAGTGCGAGCAGAGCGGGCAGAAGTGTGGCCGAGGCCAGAACGGAGACGAGCCCGACGACAATCGCGCCCACGGCGAGACTGCGCATGATCGAGCTCGGCACGATCAGCATGCCGAACATCGCGATCACGAACGTCGTGCCGCTGAACACGACCGCGCGGTTCGCTGTTATCGCGCAGGCGGCGATCGCGTCCAGTTTCGCGCGCCCGCGGCCACGCTCCTCACGGAACCGCGAGACAACGAACAGCGAATAGTCGATCGCCAGCGCCAGCCCCATCCCGGTCAGCATGTTGACCACGAAGATCGACAGCGTGAACGCGTGCGCAAGAACCGCAACCAGGCCGAGCGCGACCACGATCGACGGCAGCGTGATCAGTAACGGAACGACCCCGGCGACGACCGACCCGAACACGAGCAGCAGGATGATCAGTGCGGCCGGCAGCCCGAACCGGAGTTCGCCGTGCTGCAGGTCGCTCTGGGACAGTTCGGTGAAGTCGCGGTCGAGGGTCGCTTGGCCGGTAACGGACGCGGCGAACGCAGGTTCTGCATCGGCCCGTTTGACCGCGCCGACAATGTCGTCGATGCCACCCTCGGACGCCTTCGAGAACTGCACCATCGTCGCGTGACGGTCCTTCGTGACAAGTGACGGATCGTGGGCGTCGAGGTAGGTGCGCACGGTGACCACGTCCGCTTGGCGTATCTCGGCCGCGAGTGCTCGGACAAGCGTCTGGAACTGCGAAGCGTCGACCGTGTACTCCTGCGAGCGCACCACCACGATGTCAGTGACCGCGGCGCCTTCGCTTTGTGGAAACGCCCGCGAAAGCACATGCTTTGCTCGCTCGGACTGCGGATTATTCGTCGGATTGCCCTCGGTGGTCAGCGCGCCACCCAGCAACGTTGCGACGGCGACACCTGCAACCACGACCGCCACGACCCAGGCGGCGACGCTGCGCCACGGGTGGCGAGCGCTCGCCATCACGAACGTGCGTGTTGAGAGATTCATCGGCCGGCTCCTCCTCGTACCCCGAGCGGGCCTTGCCCAACGCGACCGCAGCCGAGCAGGCCGAGTTCCCTGACGCCAGGGGCGCCGTAGAGTGTGCTGACGACGCCGCCCGTCACGTCAGCTGTGCCCTGGCTGATCATCGTGCTGCCGCGCTGCTTCGCGGTGAATTGCGCGCGCCTCCGTGACTAGCGGCTTCTGCAATGCATCGAGGCGTGCGCGGAGTGCCGCGATGTCGGACACGAGAAGATTAGTGGTCACGACAATGACCCCTGAAGCTGTTTCCAATCAGGTACGAATTGACACGGACGCCGACCTCGGCGGCGCGATTGGTATAAGTGGCCCGCTGTTCCATGTCTACGCGCTATCCCGTCTCGAGGTCCGCCGGTCGCAAGACGGCCGGCGTTCTACCTCTTGGTGCCTTGCCACAACCGGATCCGACACGCTGGAGCCAACTCCTGAGCGCCGCCGTTCACGTATCGATTTCGTCGGAACGGCTGTTCTCTCAGGACACGTAGGTCTCCAAGATCGGGCGTGTATGGCCTGACCGAATACCTTTCCATCAGCGTCGCCGCAGATGGCATCACCGTCAAGCGATTTCCGGTCCGCTGGTCGCCGACGTCGCATTGGCCGTGACGCGAAAGGGCTACCACCAGGACCAAGGCACGTTGCTCGGCTCACGGGCGTCGGGCACATGGTTGGTCGTCCCAACTCGGGGACAAGCGACCTGAGCGGTACCGGTGTGCGTCAATGTTCTCGACCGAATGGGTGGCTCCAGTACGAACCGGGACGTTCGCCGCTCCTACGGCTCAGTGCCCACATCGACGCTCGAGCGGAGTTCCTGACAGCGCTGCGGCCATCGAACTGACCGATCACCTGCCGGTCATCTGTCTGGCGATCGAAGCCCGGCCGAGCTGACCGGCGATGACAGCCGGTCGATGCTCACGAGCAGGATGGGGCTCTTCGCCTACCACTGGCGTGGCATCGCGGGCGGTACCGAAGGATCGCCGCCAAACGTTCCGCTGCCGGTAGTTGACCCCCCGCGGCAACTGCTCGACGCTGCGGAACCCGTCGCATTCCCGCTGAGCTCATCAACATCGAGCACAGCTGCGTGATGACCACCAGCTCTGGTCTGCCTGCTCGAGGCGACGGCCAATTCGCGCGCGACGTCCGGGAAATTGAATTTCCACGCGCGCACGCCGATCTCACCACCCAGTTGTCCGTGGCACACAATGGCGGTGACGCGCCACCGTCACGTTACGCCGACTTGCCCAGGGCTTTCACCGGGCCGCCGAGCTTGATCGTTTTCGGCCGTGTCGCCGCTCGCGGTGGGTGAGTCTGCATCAAGGGTGTGACGATTACGCCCGAGGTCGCTAGGGTCTCGCCGGTTCCACGGGCCGGATGCGCATGGGGGTCGGGATGGTGGTGACGGTGGTCAGCCGGGGGCGCGTAGGCCGTGCAGGGTTGTGATCATCTTCGCGAGCAGGTCGGCCCAGGGTGCGTGCGCGAACAGGTGCAGGCGTCGGGTGCGGCCGTGGTCGGCGATCCCGCCGGCGATGGAAAACAGGCGTAGCCGTAGCCATTTCGGTTCCCAGCGGCGGGCGTCGTGCCCGGTGAGGGCGAGCATCTGCATCCAGGCGGTGAGCTCGCAGGCGAGCGCGACGATGGCGCACCAGATCTGGTTCTGGGCGAAGTCGTGCAGCGGCAGGTTGGTCAGCCCGGTGTATTTGGCGTTGCGGATGCGGTCCTCGCAG
>JBKOXO010000097.1:0-20547 GCA_046744105.1 Actinomycetota bacterium | reverse complement strand
TTTGTCCTACCGCATTGTGCTGACGCTGCGCCAGCATCAGTTCGGCGAGCTACATCCCTCCGCGGCGAGCCGAGCCCGATTGACAGCCGCCACGCGGTCTGCGAGCAGCGCCGCCGCGGCGGCCCCGCCAGCGAGAACGGCAATGCTCGTGAGTGCAATGGGCAGGCTCGTGCTGTCCGCGAGGAACCCGATGAGTGGTGGCCCGACCAGGAAGCCGCAGTAGCCGACCGTGGAGGCCACCGCCACGCCCTGCGCGCCGCCCAGGGCGCCGGCCTCGGCGACCGCGATCGGAAAGACGTTCGCAAGTCCCAGCCCCACCAGGACGAAGCCGGCGACCGTGAGCGGCAGCGTGGGCGCGAGCGCGGCGACGAGCATGCCGCCGCCCGCAGTGATGCCGCCGATCGCGACCAGCCGGGTCTGGCCGAGGCGGGTGGTCGTCCAGGTACCGGACAGCCGTCCGGCGAACATGGCGACGGAGAAGCTGGCGTAGCCGGCGGCCGCCATCCCGGCACTCGTGTGCAGATCGTCGCGCAGGTGCAACGCGGCCCAATCCGCCAACGCACCCTCGCCGTACGCGGTGCACAGCGCGATCACCCCGAACAGCACAACGACCGGCTGTATCGAGCTGCCCGGCGGCTCCGCCACGACGACGTCGTCATGGCGGATGTCCCGTCGCGCGCGAAGCAACCCAGGCCCCAGCCAGCCGGTCACCACCAGACCCAGGAGACCTACCAGCGTGAGGTGCCAGGCCGAGCTCAACGCGGACGCCAGCGCGCCGCCCGCCAGTGCGCCGAGCAGGCCGCCGAGGCTGTACGCGGCATGGAAACCGGGCATGACCGGCCGTCCGATCTGAGCAATGACGTCTACAGCGACGCTGTTCATTGCGACGTTCAGGCCGCCGTACCCCACGCCGAAGGCGAACAGCGCCGCAGCGAGAATCGGCACGGAACGAGCCAAGGCCGGCAGCATCACCGCAAGTGACAATGTGAGCCCCATCACCACTGACATTCGCTCGGCGCCGAACCTGCGGCACAGCCGTCCGGTCACGGTCATGGTGAGCACGGCGCCGGCGGACACACCCAGTAAGGCCAGTCCAAGGCTCCCGGTCGACGCACCGACCTGCGCCTTGATGTCCGGCACGCGAACGATCCAGTTCGCGAACACCAGCCCGTCCAGTACGAAGAACGCGGTGACGAGGACCCGTATCCGGAGCCCGACGCGTCCCCTCAGCGGGCCCGGCGGCACGCTGTGGTCAACCTTGGCGGCGTGCCGCGGACGCTCATCATGACCTCGAGCGTAGCCGCGGCATGTTGATCATGTACCGGGTTTCCCCGGCCGGTGCGGCATTGCGCAATCGGGCACGACGCTGTATCTGGACGGCGCCGGCGACCCTCTTCAGCGGTACCAATCCAACGGCCCGGGGGGTCACCATGAACACACGCCTACTCGCCGCCGCGGCTGCCGTCAGCGCCGGCATCGGCATCGGCATCGCCGTCGCGACCGCGCCGGCCGGCGCGGCCACGCCCGCCTGTACCGCATCGCAGCTGCGGCCGCACTACGACGGCCAGGACGGTGCGGCGGGCACCCTCTACGACCTGTGGCACTTCGTCAACGTCGGCGCGACCTGTCAGACGATCGGCTTCGTCGGTGCGCGCAACTTCGGCTCGGACGGCCGCCCACTGCCGACCACCGTCCACTGGGTGGGCACTAAGCAGACCGTCGTGATCGGTCACGGGCAAAGCGCGCACTGGCGCTTCTCGTTCACGAACCCGTCGATTCTCAACTGCACGCCCGAGGCAGCCACCAACATGATCGTCACGCCGCCGAACAACACCGTCCCGGTGCTCGCCGGGCGCGGCGAGAAGTCCTGCCACGGCGTGTTCAACGCCTCCCCGCTCCAGTTCGGCGTCTGACCCGAGCCGAACCGCTCAGCGCGCCAGGATCGTGGTCAGCCGGCGCGCACCCGCCAGGAGAATCGGCGCATAGCGCTGGCCCGGTGCCCGGCCGAGCCGCTCGATCGGCCCGGAGATCGAGATCGCCGCGATGACGTCGCCCGTCTGGGGAGCGCGCACGGGTGCGGACACTGATGCGACCCCGGCTTCACGCTGTGCAATCGACTGCGCCCACCCCCGCCGCCGTACCTCCGCGAGCACCCGCTCGCTGAAGGCGGCGCGGGGGAGCACGTCGGCCAGTGTCGCGGCGTCGAGCCACGCGCAGAGTACCTGCGCGCCCGATCCCGCGGTGAGCGGCAGCCGGGCGCCCAGCGGGACCGTGGTGCGCAGCCCGGATGTCCGTTCGGCGGCGGCAATGCAGACCCGCACATCGCCGTCGCGCCGGTACAGCTGTGCGCTCTCGCCCGACTCGTCGCGCACCCAGGCGAGCACCGGACCCGCAGCGGCGACAACCGGATCGGGCAGCGCGGCCGCCAGCTCACCGAGCCGCGGTCCCAGCACGAACCGCCCGTCCGCATCCCGTGAAAGCAGGCGATGAACCTCGAGTGCGACGGCGAGCCGGTGCGCAGTCGCGCGCGGAAGACCGGTCGCCTCGACGAGTTCGCCAAGCGTCACAGGAGAATCAGCCGTCACATCGAGGATGGCCGCCGCCTTGTCAATCACCCCGATGCCGCTATGCTGTCTCACGACGCGATATTACAGTCTCATATTCCGGGATGGCAAGGACGATGGGTAAGACGCTCGCGGAGAAGCTCTGGGACAGCCACGTCGTGCGCAGCGCCGCAGGCGAACCCGACCTGCTCTACATCGACATGCACCTCGTGCACGAGGTGACCAGCCCGCAGGCGTTCGAGGGGCTGCGCCTTGCCGGGCGGACGGTACGCCGGCCCGACCTCACGCTGGCCACCGAGGATCACAATGTCCCGACCGAACGGATCGAGCTGCCCATCGCGGACCCGGTGTCGAGAACCCAGGTCGAGACTCTGCGCAAGAACTGCGCCGACTTCGGCGTGCGGCTCTACCCGATGGGCAACCTGGAGCAGGGCATCGTGCACGTGATCGGCCCGCAGCTCGGCATCACTCAGCCGGGCATGACGATCGTGTGCGGTGACTCGCACACCTCCACGCATGGAGCCTTCGGCGCGCTTGCCTTCGGCATCGGCACCTCACAGGTCGAGCACGTGCTGGCCACCCAGACCTTGCCCATGGACCGTCCCAAGACCATGGCGGTCACGGTGAACGGCGACCTCCCCGAGGGCGTCACCCCGAAAGACGTCATCCTTGCCGTGATTTCCAAGACCGGCACCGGCGGCGGACAGGGCTACATGGTCGAGTATCGCGGCTCGGCGTTCGAGCAGATGTCCATGGAAGGCCGGATGACAGTCTGCAACATGAGCATCGAATGGGGCGCCCGCGCCGGCATGGTCGCCCCGGATGAGACGACATTCGTGTACCTGAAAGGGCGCCCGCACGCTCCCGAAGGGCGGGACTGGGACGAGGCGGTCGCGTACTGGCGCAGCCTGCGTACTGACGACGACGCGGAGTTCGATGCCGAGGTCACTCTCGATGCGGCGACGCTCACTCCGTTCGTCACATGGGGCACCAATCCGGGGCAGGGTGCGCCGCTTTCCGGGTCCGTGCCCGACCCCGCGGCGTTCGAGCAGGACGGTGATCGGGTGGCCGCCGAGAAGGCCCTGGCGTACATGGGATTGTCGGCAGGAACACGGCTGCGCGACATCAAGGTCGACACGGTGTTCGTCGGCTCGTGCACGAACGGCCGCATCGAGGACCTGCGTGCCGCCGCTGGCGTGATCAAAGGCCGTCGCGTGGCCGACGGCGTCCGCATGCTGGTCGTGCCGGGCTCGATGCGGGTGCGCGCACAGGCCGAGGGGGAGGGGCTCGACGCGATTTTCACCGCGGCCGGCGCCGAATGGCGCAGCGCCGGATGTTCCATGTGCCTCGGCATGAACCCCGACCAGCTCGCACCGGGCGAGCGCAGCGCGTCCACGTCCAATCGCAATTTCGAGGGCCGGCAGGGCAAGGGCGGCCGCACCCACCTCGTCTCGCCGCTCGTCGCGGCGGCCACCGCCGTCACCGGCCACCTCGCCAGCCCCGCCGATCTGTAGATCACCACGGGTTGTTCGACCCCTGGCGCGCTCCAGCCCCGTGAAGGTCGAACAACTTGGAAAGGAAGTCATGGACAAGTTCACCGTGCACACCGGGCGGGCCGTGCCACTGCGGCGCAGCAACGTCGACACCGACCAGATCATCCCGGCGGTGTACCTCAAGCGCGTGAGCCGAACCGGCTTCGAAGACGGATTGTTCGCCGCATGGCGCGCCAACGAACCAGACTTCGCGCTCAACCAGGACCGCTTTGCCGGCGCGACGATCCTGGTGGCCGGGCCGGACTTCGGCACCGGCTCGTCCCGGGAGCACGCGGTGTGGGCGCTGCTGGACTACGGTTTCAAGGCGGTGATCTCACCGCGGTTCGGCGACATCTTCCGGGGCAACTCCCTCAAGGCCGGCCTGCTGACCGTCGTGCTCGACGAGAAGGTCGTGCAACGCCTCTGGGACGACGTCGACGAGGACCCGAGCACCCCGGTAACGGTGGACCTCCTCGAGCGACAGGTGCGCTGGCACGGCGAGGTGCACGGCTTCGAGCTCGACGACTACACGCGCTGGCGGCTGCTCGAAGGGCTCGACGACATCGGCCTGACTTTGCGACACACCGACGACATCGCCGCATATGAGGCCCAGCGCAAGTCCTGGCTGCCCGTAACCGCGAATTCCCTTACGTAGCAAGGGCATTCTCGACGTACGACTCGCTGCCGTCCGGTCACCGGCACTGTGATTCGTGCTGCTAAGCTGAGAAACGTCTTGCGACACAAGCGGATTAGGCTTGACGCAGGGATTTCACGCTTTACCGTTGCTGGGCAAGTCGGCCATACAGGCCGAGCTGATGTCCGAGGGGGACACGTTGCCAAACAAGGCTCAGTTCATCGAGTTGGTCGCACGCCGGCTCGAGGGTGACAAGAAGCGCGCGCAACAGGCCGTGGAGGCCGTCATCGACGAGGTGCAGGCCCAGGTCGCGCGAGGTGAGCGAGTCGTGCTGACCGGCTTCGGCATCTTCGAGAAGCGCGTGCGCGCCGCGCGCATGGCGCGCAACCCCGCCACCGGCGCGCAGGTGCGGGTCAAGAAGACCGCGGTCCCGGCATTCCGCGCCGGCGCCGAGTTCAAAGCGGTTACCAGCGGCGCCAAGAAGGTCGCGAAGGCCCCGGCGAAGAAGGCTTCGGTGGCAAAGAAGACGGCGGCCAAGGCGCCGGCCACCAAGGCCGCTGCGAAGAAGGCCCCGGCAAAGAAGGCCACCGCAAAGGCCCCCGCTAAGAAGGCGGCAAAGAGGGCCCGCTAAGCGCGATGAGCGCTCGGATAGCTCAGCGATGAGCGCTCGCGCGAAGAGCCCGCGCCCGGCGTGCCGTAAGGCGCTTGCCGTAGTCCGCCGGATCCGCCCCTCCTGGGCGGAGACGGCGGACCAAGTGGCGCGGTCAAATCAGCGTGCTGGGTGGCCGTAGTAGTCCGCGCTGACCACGGCGCTATCGGCGAAGGACAGCACCCATGCCGAGCCTTTGCGCGCAGGGACGGTGTCGAGTCCGGCGAGGTCGGCGACCAGCCCCGGTACCGCGGCGCCCTGGCTGCACACCACCGCGGCCGGTACCGACTTCGCCAGCGTGAGCAGTTCGTTGTGCGCTGCCTCGGGGTTGTCGAGGTACGCCTCGTCGGCGAACGCCAAGGTGATCTCCAGGTCAAGGCCGGTGGCCACGGCGAACGGCTCGACGGTCTGAACGCAGCGCACGCGGTCGGCCGACACCACACGCAGCGGCGCGAACGCCGCGAGGAACTCCGCCAGCCCGCGCGCCTGGCGGCGGCCCTCCCGGTCGAGTGGGCGCAGTCGGTCGTCGCCCTGCCACTGCGAACGCCTGCCCGCCTTGGCGTGCCGTAGCAGCACGACCGTCGACTGGGGCACCGGCTTCGCGGTGAACGCGTCCAGCACGGACCGGTCGACGTCATGGGTCAGCTTGGTGCGCGCCTCGTCGAGCGGCAACCAGAGCAGGTCGTCGACCTCGGCATTCGCCGTGAACTCGCCGTACAGATAGCGCATCGCCCAGAACTGCACCGTCTTGGGCACGTCGTCCACGGGGTAGGACGTCTCGATCAGCCGGCGGGTCACCGCCACGGCGGCGCCCGTCTCCTCGCGGACCTCACGCACCGCGGCGGAAAGCTCCCACTCGCCGTTGTCGAGCTTGCCCTTGGGCAGTGACCAGTCGTCGTAGCGGTCGCGGTGTATCAGCGCGATACGCGGCGGCCCGTCGTCGTCGCGCCATACGACGCCGCCTGCCGCGCGGATGCTGCCGTTCACGCTAGTCGCCGCGGCCGCCGAGTCGCTTCATCATCCGATCCTGGTAGTCGACGTCGCCGGCAGAGCGCACCCAGCTGCCGTCCGGCCGCAGCTCCCACGCCATGGTTTCCGGCGCGAACGCCGCATCGAGGCACCAGCGCAGGTGCGCGGTGGCCACCGGGTCCTCCACCCGGCACAGCACCTCGACCCGGCGGTCCAGGTTGCGGTGCATCAGGTCGGATGATCCGATCCAGTACTCGGGTTCACCGGCGTTGGCGAAGTAGAAGACGCGCGAGTGCTCCAGGAACCGGCCGAGGATCGAGCGGGTGATGATGTTCTCCGACAGGCCGGGTACGCCGGCCTTGATGGTGCAGAACGTGCGTACCAGCAACTCGACACGCACGCCCGCCTGGGAGGCTCGGTACAGCGCGTCGATCGTCTGCTCGTCGACGAGGTGGTTCGTCTTGAGCTGGATGTGCGCCTCGCGGCCAGCTTGCGCGTGCTCGATCTCCTGTCGGATCCGGTCAATGATGCCGACCCGCACGCCCCGCGGCGCGACGAGCAGCGACCGGTACTCGGTCTGCCGCGAGTACCCGGTGAGCACGTTGAACAGGTCGGTGAGGTCGGCGCAGATCGCCTCGTCCGCCGTGAACAGCCCGATGTCTTCGTACAGGCGTGCCGTTCTCTGGTTGTAGTTTCCGGTGCCGACGTGAGCGTAGCGGCGGATCGCGCCGCCCTCCTGGCGCACCACGAGCGCGGTCTTGCAGTGCGTCTTCAGGCCGACCAGGCCGTACACCACGTGGCAGCCGGCGCGCTCCAGGGCACGCGCCCATTTGATGTTCGCCTGCTCGTCGAAGCGGGCCTTGATCTCGACGATCACCACCACCTGCTTGCCCGCCTCGGCGGCGTCGATGAGCGCGTCGATGATGGGCGAGTCGCCGGAGGTGCGGTACAGCGTCTGCTTGATGGCGAGGACGTTCGGGTCGGCCACGGCCTGCTCGATGAACCGCTGCACGCTCGTCGCGAACGACTCGTACGGGTGGTGCACCAGCACGTCGCCCTCGCGCAGGGTCGCGAACACCGACTTCGGCGTCTCGCCCTCGGCGAAGCGTGGATGCGTCGCCGGCACGAACGGCCGCTCCTTCAGCGCCGGCCGGTCCAGGTCGTAGACCTGCCACAGTGCTGTGAGGTCGAGCAGCCCCGGCACGGTCAGCACGTCGTCGGGCTGGACATCGATCTCATTGATCAGCAGGTGGAGGACCTCTTCGTCGATGTCTTCGGCCACTTCGAGGCGGACGGCCGGCCCGAACCGCCGTCGCACGAGTTCGCGCTCGAGAGCCTGAAGCAGATCCTCGTCGCGGTCTTCCTCGACCTCGAGATCGGCATTGCGCGTAACCCGGAACAGATGGTGCTCGACGACCTCCATGCCCGGGAACAGCATCGAGAGGTGGGCAGCGATCAGCTCTTCCAGTGGCAGGAATTCCGCTTCAGTGGGTGTCCGCTTCACGATGACGAACCGCGGCACGTTGTTCGGCACCTTGACCCGGGCGAAGCGCTCGGTGTTGCTGTCCGGGCTGCGTACCAGCACGGCGAGGTTCAGCGACAGCCCGGAAATGTACGGGAACGGGTGTGCGGGGTCCACCGCGAGCGGCGTCAGCACCGGGAAGACCTTGCTGCGGAAGTAGTTGCCCAGCCGCTCGCGATGCTCCTCGTCGAGCGACGCCCACCGCACGATGCGGATGCCCTCCGCGGCGAGCGCCGGTGCGATGTCGTCCAGGAACAGCCGCGCGTGCTGGTCGGCCAGCTCGCGGGTACGCTCAGCCAGTCGCTTGAGCGTCTCGGTCGGCGAGAGGCCGTCCGGGCCCGGCATGGAAAGGCCCATCTCGACGCGGCGCTTCAAGCCGGCGATGCGCACCATGTAGAACTCGTCGAGGTTGCTGGCGAAGATCGCGAGGAACTTCATCCGCTCCAGCAGCGGCTGGCTTTTGTCCTCCGCCAGGGCGAGGACGCGGGCATTGAACGCCAGCCAGGACAACTCGCGATTGCTGAACCGGTCGGCGGGCAGATCGGTCGCGAGTAGAGCCGTGCCCTCGGCGTCCGGGCCTAGGTCGCCGCCGGGTACCGAGTCGGACGGGTCGATGTCTATGACGCGGACCGTCTCCGGCTGCACCGGAGCGGACGCGTCCACGGCCGGGGTACCACTCATGGAACCCATGATGCCCCGTCGGCGTGAACGGCAGTCGCCAGCGCCGCCACCGTATGCGGCCCGACGCCGAGCCGCAGCGCGGCACGCAGATCGTCGACGGTGTCGACGTCCTGACGCAGGCCGGGACCTGCCGGCAGCGCCGTGGCATCGGTGCCGTGCCTGGAGGCGGAGCCGGGACCGAAGCGGGGGTCGAACGGGGCACGAGGATGTGCGGTCAGCAGCGTGGTGCCGGTGCCGGCGGCGTCGGTGACGAACCCGCGCGGGTGCTCGGCCGCCAGGGCGAGCGTGCTCGCCAGCTCGGCGGGCGTCAGCGCCGGCAGGTCGGCCACGAGCGCGGCGACGCCGTCTGTGGGCCACCGCTCCCGGGCCAGCTCCGCGCCCTCGGCCAGCGCAGCGTTCAACCCGGGGCGATGCTGGAGCAGGTCGTGCTCGACGTCCGGCGAGTCACCGATGCGGACGACGCGGGCCACACCGGGCGCCTTCGCGGCCGCCGCCAGGGTGTCGTTGCGGATCGCGTGCACCAGCCGGGCATGCGCGTCGGCGTCCGGGCTGAACTCGGCCAGGCGCGACTTCGCACCAGGCAGCGCCTTCACCGGCACGAGCACCGTCCACTCCACAACGGCATCATGAGGCAGACTGCTGACGGACTGACGAGAGGGGCTCCCGGTGCCGAGACAGCAGAAGCGTCGGCGCAGCGAGAAGCTGGGGTTCTGGTGGCGGCTGACCTGGCTGCTGCTCTATGCGCCCGCCGGGGCCATCACCAAGCTGCGCTACCACGGGATGGAACGCATACCCCGTACCGGTCCGGCAATCGTGATCGTCAACCACATCTCGCACATCGACCCGGTGCTGCTGGCTCGGTTCGTGGTGGACTCTGGGCGACTGCCGCGGTTTCTCGCGAAGAAGAGCATCTTCGAAGTGCCGATCATCGGGCCCGCGATGACCAAGATGGGTCAGATCCCGGTGGACCGTGGCAGCGCGGCAGCGGCCGATTCGCTCGCCGCTGCGGTCGACGCCCTGCGCCAAGGACGCGTCATCGTGATGCATCCGGAGGGAACGGTGACCCGCGACCCGCAGTGGTGGCCGATGTCGGCCCGCACCGGGGCCGCGCGCCTCGCGCTGCTCGTGCCCGAGGTGCCGGTTATTCCGGTCGGGCAGTGGGGCGTACACGAGATGGTGGACCTGTACCACAAGAAGATGCGGCTCATCCCGCGCATGGAGCACCACATCCTTGTCGGCGAGCCGCTCGACCTGCATCGCTTCGCGAGCGCACCGCCGAACGCCGAGACGCTGCGCACGATCACGGACACCATGATGAGCGCGCTCCGTGAGCTCGTCGCCGAACTGCGCGGCGAACCGGCGCCCACCGGAGCGTTCTACCGCTACGTCCGGCCCGAGCAGCCGAAGGACGCGGCGTGAGCGAGACCCCGTCCCCGACTTTGACCCCGGAACGGTCGTTTCGCGGGCGGTGCGGCAGCGGTTCGGGGGTCAAAGTCGAAGCCGAAGGTACGGCGCCGTGAGCGTCCGTGCCACAGTGCTGGGCGCGGGCTCGTGGGGCACGACGTTCGCCAAGGTCCTGGTCGACGCCGGCACCGACGTCACGCTCTGGACGCGACGCCGCGATGTCGCCACACAGATCAACAAGGGGCATGAGAACGTCGACTATCTGCCGGGTGTGAAGCTGCCGCCCGGGCTGCACGCGACGCACGACCACGCGGAAGCGCTGGCCGGCGCCGACGTCGTGGCGATCGCCATCCCGTCGCAGACGCTGCGGGCCAATCTCACCGCATGGGCGCCGGATCTGCCCGACGACGCCACGCTGGTCAGTCTCATGAAGGGGGTTGAGCTCGGAACCACCAAGCGCATGAGCGAGGTCGTGTGCGAGGTGGCGCGGTGCCGTCCCGATCGCGTGGCCGTCGTGTCCGGCCCGAACCTCGCGCCCGAGATCGCGCTGGAGCAGCCGACGGCGACGGTCGTCGCCTGCTCCGACCTCGATCGTGCGGCGTACGTACAGCGGGCCTGTAGCGCCACGTACTTCCGTCCGTACACGAACGTGGACGTGGTTGGCTGCGAGCTCGGAGGTGCCGTCAAGAACGTGATCGCCCTCGCGTGCGGCATGGCGCGTGGTATGGGATTCGGGGACAACACGCTGGCGACCCTGATCACGCGAGGGCTTGCCGAGACGGCGCGGCTTGGCTTGGCGCTGGGCGCCGATCCGCTGACCTTTGCGGGCCTGGCCGGCCTCGGCGACCTCGTGGCGACATGTGCGTCCCCGCTTTCCCGCAACCGGTCCTTCGGCGAGCGGCTGGGCAAGGGGGAGTCGCTCGAGCAGGCGCAGCAGGCCACCCTCGGCCAGATCGCCGAAGGGGTGAAGTCGTGCCGCTCGGTGCTCGAGCTCGCTCGGCAGCACGGGGTTGAGGTGCCGATCACCGAGGCCGTTGACGCAGTGTGCTACCGCGGGTTGAGCCCGGTCGACATGATCAGTCTGCTCATGGGCCGGGCGATGAAGAGCGAGACGGGCTGACCACGCTCTCAGCCGGCGCTCGGTAGGGTGCCCGGCATGAGCGACGCTTGCGGAGCGAATCAGGGTGCGCGGCTCGGGCGCGCTCCGACCGACGACCCGCCCTCGCGGCGGCAAGGAGGTCCGAGTAGTGGCTAGCCGGATGAGCATGAACCGCGTGATCCATGCAGCGCTGCGCCGGACGCTCGATCGCTTCGCCGACGCGCTGGCCACGTTTCCCGACGGCGACGCGGCTCGTGCCCGCGAGCTCGCCACCGCGTGGCAGTACTTCTACGCGCAGTTCACGAGCCACCACACCGGCGAGCACGCCTTCGCGTGGCCGGCATTGCGTGAGCTGGGCGTCAGTGGGGAGCTGCTGGATCAGCTGGACGTCGAGCACGACAAGATCGCCGACGCGCTGAACGCGTCCGGGCAGGCGATCAGCACGCTGGTGGCCGTGCCGACGTCCGCGTCGGCGGCGGCAGCACACGAGCGAATCACGGAGCTTTCGGCCGTCGCCGCCGACCATCTCGTGCACGAGGAGGGCGAGCTCGAGCAGGTGTACTGGGAGAAGCACGACACGCCCCAGATCAAGGAGATGGGCCGTAAGTTCAGCCGCGACGTGGGCCTGTCCGAAGCGGGTTCCTTCTTCGCCTGGCTGCAGGACGGCGCAACCCCTGAGGAGAATGCCGCGTTGCGCGCCAACGTGCCGGCCCCCGTCGTGACGATTCTGACGGCGGTGCGTGGACGCAGCTATCGCCGCAACATTGCGTCTGTTTGGCGAGCTGGATGAGCCGCGCCCGGTAGGGTCGCGGGTCATGAGCGAGCATCGCAGCGCGGCATGGGGGCCGAGAAGCAGGATCCCTGTGAGGTCGCGCATCGATTGTGTCGGGTGCAGGTGCGCAGCTCATGACAGCGATGAGCGCAAGCGCTGCGAGCCGGAGGAACAGTGAGCGAGCATCGCAAGATCCGCGTGGCCGTCGTATACGGCGGGCGAAGCACCGAGCACGGCATCTCCGTGGTCTCTGCCGGCAGCGTGCTCTCCGCCCTAGACCCGGAGCGCTACGAGGTAGTGCCGGTCGGCATCACCCGTGATGGCGGGTGGGTGCTCACCGGAGCCGATCCGGAGAAGCTCCAGATCACCGGGCGCACGTTGCCCGAGGTCGACTCCGGCACCGCGGTGATGCTGCCGGGTGACCCCACCTCACGCGGGCTGGTCGTCGTCGAGCCGGGCGAGGGCGCCCAGGTGCTCGCCGGCGTCGACGTGGTGTTCCCGGTGCTGCACGGCCGCTGGGGCGAAGACGGCACGATCCAGGGCCTGCTGGAAATGGCGGGTGTGCCCTACGTGGGGGCTGGCGTGTTCGCGAGCGCGGCGGCGATGGACAAGGAGTTCACCAAGAAGCTGCTGCGCGCCGAGGGCTTGCCGATCGGCGAGTATGCGGTGCTGCGCCGCGGCACTGAGGTATCCGCCGTGGACGTCGCGCACTTGGGTTTGCCGGTGTTCGTCAAGCCTGCCCGGGCCGGATCCAGCATCGGCATCTCGAAGGTCAGGCAGTGGGCGGACTTTGCACCTGCGGTGGAAGTGGCGTTCGAGCACGACGACAAGGTGCTTGTCGAGGCGGCGGTGGTGGGCCGCGAGGTCGAGTGCGGCGTGCTCGAGGACGAGTCCGGCCGGCCGGAAGCCAGCGTCCCTGCAGAAATCCGGCTGGTGCGCGATCACGACTGGTACGACTTCGACGCGAAATATCTCGATGACGCCTGCGAATTCGACATCCCGGCGCAGTTGCCGGCCGAGGTCACTGCGACCGTTCGCGACCTCGCCTGCCGCGCGTTCACCGCACTCGACTGCGTTGGCCTTGCCCGTGTCGACTTCTTCGTCCGCCCGGATCACACGGTGCTGGTCAACGAGCTGAACACGATGCCGGGATTCACTCCGATCTCGATGTTTCCTCAGGTGTGGGCCGCGAGCGGCGTCGACTACCCGGCGCTCATCGACCGTCTGATCGCCAGCGCCCTGCGTCGCGCCGCCCGCTGACGCCTGCCGATACGCCAGCCGACTTTGACCCCCGAACGGTCGCTGAGACCGCTCACGAGCAACGCTTCGGGGGTCGAAGTCGGGTCCAAGCCAAGGGGTCGTTAGAGCGCCGGCAGCGGCATGTGGCCCAGCACGCCGAGCCGGTTCCACGCGTTGATCGCGGTGATCGTCCATGCGATGGCGGCGAACTGCTGCTCGGTGAACGCGCCGGATGCCTGCTGGCACACGTCATCCGGGACGTCGCGCACCTCGGGGAGCACCGTCATCGCCTCGGCCAGCGCCAGAGCGGCCCGCTCGCGGTCGGTGTACAGATCGGTGTGCCGCCACGCCGCGATGAGCAGCACCCGGCGCTCGCTCTCGCCGCCGTCGCGGGCATCCCGCGAGTGGGCATCGACGCAGTAGGAGCAGCCGTTGAGCTGAGACACTCGCAGCCGTAGCAGGTCGAGCAGCGCCTTCGGGACGCCGGCCTCGACCGCAGCCCGCTCAGCGGCGGAGTCGAGGGCTGATAGATGGTGCTGAACCCCGGGCAGGATGGTGCCGATTTGCAGTCTGGTATCGCTCATGACGTCCACGCTAGGCGGTACTGGCCCGGCGGTATGGTCCAGTCTCGTGCCGGAAAGTTGGGCCAGTGTCGACCTCCATCTGGACTGGACGCCCGGTCGCCGCCCCGCACAGGCGCTCGGCGACGTGCTGCGCGCGGCGATCCGCGGCGGACAGCTGCCGCCGGGTGCGGTGCTGCCCTCGACGCGGGCGCTGGCGGGAGACCTCGGCGTTGCGCGCGGGACCGTCTCGACGGTATACGCCGATCTCGCCGCCGAGGGCTACCTGACACTCCGGCACGGCGCGCCGACTCGGGTGGCCGCAGGCGTGCTCGTCCGCCCGCGCGACGCGGACCTAACGGCGAGCGCCGGGCAACCGGCACCGCGCTGGACGCTCAGCCCGGGCCAGCCGGACGTCAGTGCCTTCCCGCGGGCGGCGTGGGCCACGGCCACCCGCCGGGTCATGACCCGCGTCCCGGCCGAGTCGCTGGGCTACGCCGATCCGTTCGGCCATCCCACACTGCGCGCGGCGCTGGCCGCCTACCTGCGCCGGGCTCGCGGCGTGCTGGCCACTCCCGAGCAGGTGATCGTCGGTGCGGGGTTTGCACACCTGCTGGCTTGGTGGGCGCGTGTCGTGCAGGCGCGTGGAATCACGGACGTGTCGTTCGAGGACCCGTCGCTGCCGGCACTGCGTGCAGTCGTGGCCGCATCCGGGCTGCGGCTCGCCGGTGTCGACGTCGATGACGACGGCCTGCGGTTGCGTGACGTCGACGCGCCGGCCGTCGTGGTGACGCCGGCGCACCACTATCCGCTGGGCGTGACGCTGGGGCCTCGCCGCCGGGCGGAGCTTGCGCGCCGGGCTGTCGAGGCGGGGCTGCTCGTGCTCGAGGACGACTACGACGGTGAGTTCCGCTTCGACCGCCGCCCGGTGGGGGCACTGCAGGCGCTGGCACCGGACCACATCGCGTACGCCGGAACGACGAGCAAGACGCTCGCCCCGGGACTGCGTCTGGGCTGGCTGGTGGTGCCGCGACGACTCGCCGGCGAGTTTCGCGACGCCGCCCCGGCGCTCGGGGAACGGCACGCCTCGGTCATCGACCAGCTCGTGCTCGCCGAGCTGATCGAGACGGGCGCCTACGACCGGCATATTCGGCGCGTGCGCGCCGTGTACCGGCGTCGCCGCGATCAGGTGCTGTCCGCCGTCGATCCGGCCCTGGTGCCACGTGCAGGGATCGCCGCGGGCCTGCACCTGGCGCTGCTCTTCCCGTCCGGCGGCCCGGGCGACGCGGCGATCTTGGAGGCCGCGCGACGCCACGGCCTGGCGATCGGCCTGCTCAACCCGACCTGGATGGTGCCGGCGGGACGTCCGAGCGGCATCGTCGTCGGGTTTGCCGCGCCCGCTGAGCACGCGTTCGGACCGGCCCTGGCCGCGCTGCGGGCGACGCTGGCCGAGCTACGAGGCCGCTGACTCGCGCAGCGTCGCTGCCTCGTCCGGGCTGTAGCCCAGCTCAGCCAGCAGCGCCGTCGTGTCGGCACCGCGCTCGGGCGGCTCGCCCGGTGCTGTCGGCGTCGCGGAGAAGCGTGGCGTTGGCGCGGCGACCGTGGCCCCGGCGACCTCGGCGTAGGCGGCGCGGGCCACGTTGTGCGGATGCGCGGGCGCCTCGGCCAGGGTGAGCACCGGCGCCACGCAGGCGTCTCGCGACGCGAAGATCTCCGCCCATTCATCGCGGGTCTTCGTGGCGAACGTGTCGGCAAGCAGCGCGGTGAGCGCGGGCCAGTCGTTGCTGTTCTCGGGCGATCCGACGGTGTCGGCGTCCAGACCCAGCCTGTCGAGGAGGGTGCGCCAGAACTTCTGCTCCAGCGCGCCCACCGCGACGTAGCGCCCGTCCGCGCAGGCATAGCAGCGGTAGTGTGGCGCACCGCCGTCGAGCAGATTCGCGGCACGGGCGTCCCGCCACGCGCCGGCGGCGAACAGCGCGCGGGTCATCGTGCCGAGGTAGGCCGCACCCTCCGTCATCGCGGCGTCGACAACCTGGCCCTGCCCGGTTTCTCGCGCGTGTAGCAGCGCGGCCAGCACGCCGACCGCGAGGAACATGGCGCCGCCCCCGAAGTCGGCCACGTAGTTGACCGGGGGAGTGGGCGGACCGTCCGCCGGGCCGATACCGGAAAGCAGCCCCGATACGGCGAGGTAGGTGATGTCGTGCCCGGCGGTGGACGCCAGGGGCCCGTGCTGCCCCCATCCCGTCATCCGCCCGTACACCAGCCGCGGATTGCGAGCCAGCACCACGTCCGGCCCGACACCCAGCCGCTCAGCGACGCCTGGCCGAAATCCCTCGATCAGCGCGTCCGAACGTTCCGCAAGACGCAGCACCGCCTCGGCAGCCCCTGGATGCCGCAGGTCCAACGCGATCGAGCGGCGTCCCCGGCCTACAGCCGTGCTTCCCATGTCCAAGGGCTCGGCGTGCAGCCGGTCGATGCGTACTACGTCTGCGCCGAGGTCGGCGAGGAGCATGCCGAGGAACGGCACCGGACCGACGGCCGGTAGCTCGACGACCCGCGTGCCGGAAAGCGGTCCGGCCATCGCCCGCGTCCTGCCGTTACCCTCAGAACGTCTCGCCGTTGTCGGCCTTCTTGCGCAGCAGCGGACTGGGCCGGAACCGCTCGCCGTACCGCTCGGCGAGCTCGTCGGCTCGCGCAACGAACGCGGGCAGGCCGTACCCGTTGATGTACTGCAGCACGCCGCCCGTCCACGGCGGGAAACCGATGCCCATGATCGAGCCGATGTTTGCGTCCGCCACCGTGGTCAGCACACTCTCCTCCAGGCAACGCACGGAGTCGACCGCCTCGACGAAGAGCATCCGCTCCTGCAGCTCCTGCAGGTCGACGTCGGCCGGGTCGCCCTGCACCGGGAACTCGGTGGCCAGGGCGGGCCACAGGCCGACCCGCTTGCCGCCGTCGTAGTCGAAGAAACCCTTGCCGCGCAAGCGTCCTGGCCGGCCCAGCTCGACCATCCGATCGATGACCGCCTCTGCGGGATGCGCCCGGTACGCCTCGCCGGCCGCGGCTCGCGTCTCGTTGCGGATCTTGACGAACAGCTCCATGTTCAGCTCGTCGGTGAGCTGCAGCGCACCGACCGGGTAACCGGCCTGGGTCGTCGCCTGCTCGATCGTCGCGGGGTGCACACCCTCGCCGAGCATGGCCACGGCCTCATTGACGAATGTCGAGATGACCCGGCTCGTGAAGAACCCGCGGCTGTCGTTGACGACGATCGGCGTCTTCTTGATCTGTGCGGCGAAGTCCAGAGCCCGGGCCAGCGCCTCGTCGGAGGTCTGTTCACCGCGGATGATCTCTAGCAGCGGCATCTTGTCGACGGGCGAGAAGAAGTGCAGGCCGATGAAGTCCTTCCGCCGGTGGACGTTCTCAGCGAGGCCGGTGATCGGCAAGGTGGACGTGTTCGAGCCGAGCAGCGCGTCCGGCGCGACGATCGGCTCGATCTCGTCGAAGACCTGGCGCTTCAGCGCGGCATTCTCGAAGACGGCTTCGACGACGAGATCGCAGCCCGCGAGGTCTGCGTTGTCGGCGGTCGGCGCGATCCGCGCAAGCACTTCGTCGCGCTTCTCCGCGGTGATCTTGCCCCGCGACACCGCCTTGTCGAGCAGCTTTCGCGAGTAGTCCTTGCCCCGCTCGGCAGCTTCGATCGAGACGTCCTTGAGGACGACGTCGATGCCATTTCGTGCTGACACATAAGCGATTCCGGCGCCCATCATTCCCGCGCCCAGCACCGCGACGCGTGTCGCCGTGCGCTTCGGGTGCCCCCCGGGACGTGAGCCACCGGCGTTGATCGAGTTCAGGTCGAACCAGAACGCCTTGATCATGTTCTTGGCGACCTGGCCACGGGCGAGGTCGGCGAAGTACCGGCCCTCGATGCGCAGCGCCGTATCGATGTCGACCTGGCTGCCCTCGACGGCAGCGCACAGGATGTGATGCGGCGCCGGCATGGGCGCGCCCTTGAGTTGCTTGCGCAGGTTGGCCGGGAAGGCCGGCAGCATGGCTGCGAACTTCGGCGTGGATGGTGTGCCGCCCGGGATCTTGTAGCTCGGCTCGTCGTAGGGCTGCCGCGCGTCCGGGTTGGCCCGGATCCACTCCCGCGCCTTGGTGATCAGCTCCTCGGGAGTGCCGGCCATCTCGTGCACGATACCGAGCTCGACGGCCCCGGCCGGCTTGACCTGCTGCCCCTGCAGCAGCAGCTTCATGAGGGCGTCGGCGATGCCGAGCAGCCGCACGGTGCGCACGATGCCGCCCGCGCCGGGCAGCAGCCCCAGCGTGACCTCCGGGAAGCCGAACTGCGCCTTGGGATTGTCCAGCGCGATGCGGTGGTGGCAAGCCAGGGCGATCTCGAAGCCGCCGCCGAGCGCGGTGCCGTTCAGGGCTGCCACGACGGGCCTGCCCAGCGTCTCGAGAGCCCGGAAGTCGGATTTGAGCTGCTCGTCGCCGGCGCAGAACTCGGCCAGATTCTCGTCAGTGACCTGGCTCAGCACCCGCAGGTCGCCCCCGGCGAAGAAGGTGTTCTTGCCCGACGTGACGATCACCCCGGTGATCGACTCCTTCTCGGCGACCAGCCGGGCCACGGTCGAGGCGAACGCTCGCTGGAACGTCTCGTTCATCGTGTTGGCGCGCTGGTTCGGGTCGTCCATCGTCAAGGTGACGATGCCGTCGGCGTCCTTGTCCCAGTTGATCATTGCGTCACACCCGCTCCACGATCGTCGCCACTCCCATGCCGCCGCCGACGCACAGCGTCGCAAGGCCGCGTCGCAGGTCGCGCCGCTCCAGCTCGTCGATCAGCGTGCCGAGGATCATTGCGCCGGTCGCGCCGAGCGGGTGGCCGAGCGCGATCGCGCCTCCGTTGACGTTCACCTTCTCGTGCGGCACGTCCATGTCCCGGAGGAACTTCAGTACCACGGCGCCGAACGCCTCGTTGACCTCCCACAGGTCGATGTCGCCGGCGGACAGTCCCGCCCGAGCCAGTGCCTTGCGAGCTGCCGGCGCCGGGCCGGTCAGCATGATCGTCGGTTCCTGGGCAACGACGCCGGTGGCCACGATGCGCGCCCGCGGCGTCAGCCCGTTGTCGCGTCCGGCCTGCTCGCTGCCAATGATCATCAGGGCCGCGCCGTCGACGATGCCCGACGAATTGCCGGCCGTGTGCACATGGTTGATCTTCTCGACCCAGTGGTACTTCTGCTGGGCCACCGCGTCGAAGCCGCCCATATCCCCGATGGCCTCGAACGACGGCTTGAGCGCAGCGAGCGACTCGGGCGTAGTGCCTGGGCGCGGGTACTCGTCGTGATCCAGCACGACCAGGCCGTTGCGGTCGAGCACCGGGATGACGGACCGGGCGAAGGCACCATCAGCGAGAGCCTTGCCGGCCCGGGTCTGCGATTCGGCGGCGAACACATCGACGTCCTCACGGGTAAAGCCCTCGATGGTCGAGATCAGATCGGCGCTGATGCCCTGCGGGACGAAGCTCGTCGCGTATGCGGTCTCGGGGTCCATCGCCCAGGCACCCCCATCGGAGGCCATCGGCACGCGTGACATCGACTCGACGCCGCCGGCCAGCAGCAGGTCCTCCCACCCTGAACGAACTTTCGCCGCCGCGGTGTTCACCGCCTCCAGCCCTGAGGCGCAGAAGCGGTTGAGCTGAAAGCCCGGCGCGGAGCGCTCCAGGCCGGCGAGCAGCGCCGCGGTACGGGCGATGTCGGCGCCTTGGTCGCCGATGGGCGTGACGACGCCGAGGACTACGTCCTCAATGCGGGCGGGATCCAGATCGGGATTGCGCCTGCGCAGTTCGTCGATCAGCCCGACGACGAGGGAGATCGGCTTGGACTCGTGTAGGGCGCCGTTCTGCTTGCCCTTCCCGCGTGGCGTCCGGATGGCGTCGTAGACGAATGCTTCCGTGGTCATGAGAGCCGTCCTCGGGAGAGACGCTTTTCGGTGACAGTATCACTGGCACAGTAGTGCGGATAGCATTGTGACCGTGACCACCGCCGTCGAGGAACTGACCGTGGACGAGCTGGCCGCACGTACCGGCATGACGGTGCGTACGCTGCGCTTCTACGCGGCCGAGGGCTTGCTGCCGCCACCGGAACGGCGCGGCCGCGTCGCCTACTACGGCCTGCAGCACCGGATGCGGCTGGAACTGATCCGCGAATTGCAGGACCACGGCTACACGCTGGCCGCGATCGAACGGGTGCTGGACCGGATCCCGCTCGACGCGTCGGCCGCCGACTTCGCCATGCAGGCAGCGCTACTCGCGCCATGGACGCCGGAGCGCACCGAGGAACTCGACCGCGGCGGCCTGGAGCGCCGCGCCGGACGCCGCCTCGCCCGCCAGGAGTTGGAACTGCTGCTCGCGCTCGGCATCGTGGAGCGCACCGGACGTGGCCGGTTCCGGACGACGCCCTCCAGCCTGGGAATGGGCCTGGAAATGCTGGACCTGCCGGTATCCGCTGCCGTGCTGCGCGAGGCCGCCGCGGTGATCCACGAGCACGCAGCCGCCGTCGCCGAGGGGCTGACCGAGGTGTTCCGCCACGGTGTGTGGGAGCCGTTCCGCCGTGGCGAGACCGGCGACCGGGAACAGCTCGCCGCGCTTGCGCGGCGACTGAGGCCGCTCGTCGTGCAGGGTCTGGTGAGCGCGTTCGGACATGCGGCCGACCGAGCCGTCCGCCGCGCCATCGCCGACTGAGGCGCCTGCCTTCAGCGGTGCGGAACGACGCGTGTGCGCCAAGTGTGCAAGATTCTCTTGACCTGTCGACGTCTGTGTGATTCAGTTCGAACCTGTGTGAACTGCGTCTCACTCCGCGGGGGGGCCCACAAACTCAACAGAATCACACAGCGCCTTGAAGGAGCACCGGTGAGAAGACTGATC
>JBKOXO010000130.1:0-8557 GCA_046744105.1 Actinomycetota bacterium | reverse complement strand
CTGCCGAAGCCGGCCCAGGTGAGCCGGGTGCGCAGGAAGTGCCGCGCGGGGCGATCGGCTTCCGGCACACGGGCCAGGACCAGCAGCCAGCTGCCGTCCCACTCCTGCGCGATGCCGGTGAACCCGTAGATGCGCTCGGTGCCCTCAGTGAGCAGATCTACCGCATTGGTGGTGAGCTGCCATGTGGTGCGCCGACCGACCCGCTGCGTGGTGAGCCACCCGTCCGCCGCGGTGCGCATCAGCGCTTGGCGAATGGCCTTCTCCTCAACGCCGAGCTGGCCGAATAGGTCGATGAAAGAGGACGTCCAGGCCATGCCTCCGGACGGCAGCACGAACTCGCCGAGCACCGTGAACAGCAGTCCGCGCGCGCTGTCTGCGCCTGCCGCGTGTCGGCGCGACATCGGCCGAACCGTTGATGTTGCACGGGGCACGGCGGCCATGCTACTTCGCTTGATGATCGTGCCGTAGCTCCGGCGAACCTCTCGAACGTTCTACGGCGTCTTGACGTATCTCTACTATTCAGTTGACACTTGGACGTGGACAATCGCCTCGAGGAAGGTATGCCCGGGCACGGGGTCGAGTTTCGTTGCTCTGCGGAGTCGTACCGGCACTGGCGCGTCGCCTACGACGGTGCGATCGCGATCGTGACCATGGACGTCGACGAGTCGGGCAGCCTGGTGCCCGGGTACGAGTTGAAGTTGAACTCCTACGACCTGGGTGTCGACATCGAGCTGTACGACATCGTGCAGCGACTGCGCTTCGAGCACCCTGAGGTGCGGGCGGTCGTACTCACCAGCGGTAAGGAGAAGGTCTTCTCTGCCGGCGCGAACATCCGCATGCTGGCCGGCTCGGCGCACCATTGGAAGGTGAACTTCTGCAAGTTCACTAACGAGACCCGCAGCGGCATGGAAGATGCGACGGCGCATTCTGGCCAGACCTGGATCGCGGCACTTTCCGGCACAGCCTCCGGGGGCGGGTACGAGCTGGCGCTGGCGTGCGAGCACATCATGTTGGTGGACGACCGCGCATCGGTGGTAGCGCTACCCGAGCTTTCATTGCTCGCCGTGTTGCCAGGCACGGGCGGGCTGACCCGCGTCGTGGACAAGCGCCACGTCCGCCGCGACCTGGCCGACTATTTCGCAACAAAGCCCGAGGGCATCGGCGGCCACAAGGCCGTGCAGTGGCGTTTGGTAGACGAGGCGGTGCCACGGCCGCAGTGGAAGGAGACGGTGGCGGCGCGGGCTCGGGAGCTGGCCGCCAGGTCGAGCCGACGGGGCGACGCGCGAGGCATCCGTCTCACGCCGCTGGCCAAATTGCGCACCGATGAGCTGATCAGCTACCGCTACGTCGAGGCGAAGCTCGACCGCCAGGCGCGGCAGGTGTCGATCACCGTGCGTGGCCCGTCCGTCGAGCCGCCCGCTGACATGGCCGATGTCGACGCGTCGTTCTGGACGCTGGCTGTAACCCGTGAGTTGGACGACCTGATCCTTGACCTGCGCACCAACGAGGTGGAGCTTGGCACGTGGCTGTTCCGCACCTCGGGGGACGTCGAGCGGGTGCTGGCCCACGACCGGTTCCTGCTGGGCAACCGCCGCGACTGGCTGGCCAACGAAATCGTGCTGTATCTGAAACGGACCTTGAAGCGTCTTGATGTGACGAGCCGCAGCCTGGTCGCGCTGATAGAGCCGGGTTCCTGCTTCGTCGGGTCATTGCTCGAGCTGGCGCTCGCCGCCGACCGCTCGTACCAGCTGTCGGGCGTCTTCGAGGACATCGACCCGAACGCCACGCCCGCGACGATCACGGTCGGCGAAATGAACCTCGGCCCGGTGCCGATGGGCAACGGCCTGACCCGGTTGGAGACACGTTTCCTGGGGGACGAGGACGCGCTGAAGGCGGTCGAGGCGCGCGTCGGCGAGACGCTGGAAGCCGGCGCCGCCACCGGACTGGGCCTGGTCACGTTCGCGCTCGACGACATCGACTGGGACGAAGAGGTACGCATCGCGACGGAGGAGCGCGCCGCGTTCAGCCCGGACGCGCTCACCGGCATGGAGGCAAACTATCGCTTCGCCGGGCCGGAGACGCTCGAGACGAAGATCTTCGGCCGGCTGTCCGCCTGGCAGAACTGGATCTTCACCCGCCCCAACGCGTCCGGTCCGGACGGCGCGCTGCGCAAGTTCGGCACCGGGCAGCGCGCCGAGTTCGATCGGAGACGAGTGTGACCCGAGCCGACTACACCGAGAAGATCCCGAACAACATCGGGCTGAACGAGGACCGCCGGCTGCAGCGCGCGCTGGAATCGTGGCAGCCGAACTTCCTGTCGTGGTGGGAGTCGATGGGCCCGGCGCTGCCCACTGTAGACGTCTACCTGCGCACCGCGGTGAACGTCGGCCGCGAGGGCTGGGCACACTTCGACCACGTCGTTATGAAGGACTACCGCTGGGGCATCTTCCTGGCCGAGCGTGACAAAGACCGGCGCATCGCGTTCGGCGAGCACAAGGGTGAGCCGGTATGGCAGAACGTGCCGGGCGAGTACCGCGCCGACCTACAGCGGCTGATCGTCGTCCAGGGCGACACCGAGCCTGCCTCCGTCGAGCAACAGCGCAACCTCGGCGCGTCCGCACCCAGCCTGTACGACCTGCGCAACCTGTTCCAGGTCAACGTCGAGGAGGGCCGGCACCTATGGGCGATGGTGTACCTGCTGCACGCCCATTTCGGCCGCGACGGCCGGGAGGAGGCCGAGGAATTGCTGCACCGCAACTCCGGCAGCGCGGAGAGCCCTCGCATCCTCGGCGCGTTCAATGAGGAAACCCCGGACTGGCTCAGCTTCTTCATGTTCACCTACTTCACCGACCGCGACGGCAAGTACCAGTTGGGGACGCTGAAGGAGTCGGCGTTCGACCCGCTGAGCCGCACCTGCGAGTTCATGCTCAAGGAAGAGTCGCACCACATGTTCGTGGGAACGACCGGCGTCGACCGGATCGTCGAACGCACCGTGCAGGTGATGAGCGAGCACGACACGGATGACGTGATCGGCCATGGTGCGATCCCGCTAGGCGTGATCCAGAAGTACCTGAACTTCCACTACTCGGTGTCGCTCGACCTGTTCGGCGGTGAGACGTCGACGAACGTCGCCAACTACTACACGGCTGGGCTGAAGGGTCGCTGGTCGGAGGAGCGGCGCCGAGACGATCACCGCCTGATCGATGACTCGATCATGGTGGACGCGCTGGAGGACGGCGAGATCGGCCAGACCGAGGTAGCCGCACTCATCGGACTCAACACCGACCTGCGCCGGGAGTACATCAGCGACTGCCAGAGCGGCGTCAACCGCTGGAACAAGATCATCGCCGAGGCAGGGTTACCGCAGCGACTCGAACTGCCGCACATCGCGTTCAACCGGCGCGTCGGCGTGTTCGCCGGCATCGAGGCAACGCCCGCCGGCGAGCTGATCTCCGCCGAGGAATGGCGGCACCGCAAGGGCGAGTGGCTGCCGACCGACGTGGACAAGACCTACGTCCGCTCGCTGATGCAGCCGGTGTACGAGCGCGGCAAGATCGCCGCTTGGATCGCGCCACCGCGGCAGGGCATCAACGGCAAGCCGTTCGACTACGACTACGTCCACCTGCCATGAAGGGGGCGGTCATGTTCAACGCGTCCGAGTTCCTACTGGATCGGCGGGTCGAAGTTGGCGACGGCGACCGCGTTGCGCTCACCGGGACGGCCGGGGAGTTGACGTACGCGCAGCTGCTCGACCAGGTGCAGCGCGCAGCGGCCGGGCTGCGCCGTCACGGCTTAGCGCCCGAGCAGCGCGTCATGATGTTCATGGCTGACTGCCCGGAGTTCGTCGTCGTATACCTGGCGGCGCTGCGAATCGGCGCGATCCCGGTGCCGGTTTCGACGATGCTGCACGCGGACGGACTTGCCGAGCTGCTGCGCGACTCGCGCGCCCGGCTGCTCGCCGTATCGCCGCAGTTTGCCGAGGTCGCATCCGCCGCGGCGGCCGGCGCGCCGGACCTGGTCGGCGTGCTTGTCGGAGCGGCGCTCGACGACGTCATAGCTGGGCCGCCCGATCCGGACGTCTACCCCACCACCGCCGACTCGCCCGCGTTCTGGCTCTACACCTCCGGCACCACCGGCACGGCCAAGGCGGCGATGCACCGACACGGCTCGGTGCGCGTGGTCTGCGAGACGTACGGCGCGCAGGTGCTCGGCATCGGCCAGGAAGACCGCTGCCTGTCCGCGGCCAAGGCATTCTTCGCCTACGGCCTCGGCAACTCGGTGTTGTTCCCGCTGTCCGTAGGCGCCTCGGCAGTGCTCGAGGCGACGCCATCTCGGCCGGAGTTGCTGGCCGAACGTGTGCGCGAGTACGGCGTCACGCTGTTCTTCGCCGGGCCGACGTTCTTCGCCAACATGCTCCGCAGCGACGTGCCCGGCGACGCGATCAAGGGCGTGCGAGTGGCCGCATCGGCCGGCGAGGCATTGCCAGCCGCGCTGTACAATCGGTGGACGAGCCGCTTCGGCGTCGACATCATCGACGGCATCGGAATGACCGAGATGCTGCACATCTTTCTGTCGAACCGACCCGGCCAGGTGCGTGCCGGCACCACCGGGACAGCCGTCCCCGGCTATGACTTGAAGATCCTCGATGACAGCGGCGCGATCGTGTCGGAAGGATCTCCAGGAACGCTGTACGTCCGCGGCGACTCCGCGGCCACCGGCTACTGGTCGCACTACGACGCCTCCCGGCAGGTGTTTCAGGGCGAATGGCTGCGCACCGGCGACACTTACGTGCGCGACCCGGACGGCTACTACACCTGCCTCGGCCGCACCGGCGACATGCTCAAGACCAGCGGCATGTGGGTCTCACCGGCCGAGGTCGAGGAGTCCCTGCTCGCTCACCCATCCGTCAGCCAGGCGATCGTCGTCGCCGCGCCGGACCCCGACGGGCTGGAGAAGCCCGTCGCGTACGTGATCCCCGCATTGGGCACGATGCCCACCGAAGACGAACTCGTCGCGTTCTGCAAAGACCGCCTGCCGGCATATAAGCGCCCACGCAAAGTCGTCTTCGTCGACGCCTATCCCACGACCTCGACCGGCAAGGTACGCCGCGTCGAACTGCGACAGCGGGCCGCCACCGTGCTGATCCGTAACTGAACCAGGAGAAAGCCTTGCCGCACGTCATCGCCTCCGCGTCCATCGAGCTCACTGACAAGTCGAGCCTTACCTTCGGTGTAGGCGCCAACCCCGTTACCACGTACCAGGCCACCTGATGCTCGACGGTCGGCCACTGATCGACGTCCACCTGCACGCAGCCCGGATTCCCACGCTCAAAGCGACCTGGCAGCAGTGGGCCCACGACTTCGGCGGAACGCCAGCCATCGGCCGCGTCTACAACGAGCACGGCACGATCCTTCCCGAGGAATTCGACGCCTACCTCGCTGAAGAGGGCGTCGACGTCGCCGTGCTCTTGAGTGAATACAGCCCCAAGGTGACGGGCATCCAGCCGATCGAGGATCTGCAGCCACTGATTCGATACGCGCCCAGCCGCTTGAAAATACTCGCCAATGTGAACCCGCACCTGCACTACCCGATCGCAGACGAATTGCAGCGCCAGATCGGCTTGGGCGCAATCGGGCTGAAAGTGCACCCGGTGCACGGCGGATTCCCCGTCAACCACCGAGCGATGTACCCGGCCTACGAGATCTGCCAAAGCGCTGGGCTTCCGGTGATCGTGCACTGCGGCTCCTCCACCTTTCCTGGTTCGATGAACCAGTACGCCGACCCGCTGCTGCTTGACGACGCGCTACGGGACTTCCCGGGCCTCGACCTGGTGCTTGCACATGGCGGCCGCGGCTGGTGGTACGACGCCGCAGCCACGCTGGCCTTGATGAACGAACACGTCTGGATCGAACTCTCCGGGCTGCCACCCTCCCGGCTGAAGCACTACTACGCGCGGCACGACTGGCCGCGGCTTACCCGCCGCATGATCTTCGGCACCGACTGGCCCGGCGTACCAGGCATTGCCGCCAACGCCCGCGCCGTCGCGGCCCTGTGCCCGGATGAACAGACCGTCGACCTCGTACTCGCCGGCAACGCCATCCGCGTCTACGGGTTGAAACTGCCGTGACTAGGCGGATTTTGGCGGACCTCGCCGAGGAGCCGCTTGCCTTCTAGGTCGTCCCCGAGTCGTGGATGGAGAACAGCATCTACCGCGTACACCAGGCGGGCCTCGCCAAGCATGGCGGACGACGAGCGCGGAACCCGAGAGCAAGCACCACGCGATTCCGACGAGCAGAGCAGAGTCGGAGTGTCGGCGTCACGGGCTTCGGTCGGTGTCCGGTGCCGAACGAGCCCCGTGGGCACAACCCGATCATTGCTGACCCACCGGCGCATGATCGTCCGCATTGAGCCCTGCCCGGAAGCGGCGTGCCGAATGGCGGGCGTGTGCCAGCCGGCGCAGCGCGACCAGCGCGGCCTCGAACACGACGGTGCCGACCACCATCGCCTCCACGATCTGTTCCCGGTCCGCGGCCCGGCCGGGAACGGTCGCGACCTCGGCGCGCGCTAGGTCGTCGGCCAGCTCGGCGTAGCGGTCGAACACGCTCGTGTCGACGTCGCGGCCAAGCTGGCGCAGCGCGAGCAGCGCGTCGGCCAGCGCGTCTCGAGCCGGTGCGTCGCGGGGAACGGCCCAGCGCAGCTTTTTCAGATAGCGGTCCACGTCAGCGCGCGCGGTGCGTACGTCGGCCGGCACGTCCTCGGCGGCGACGGGCGAGATCGCCTTCTGCGTCACGGAGAGCACGTCCTGGATCGGCAGTTTCGGGTCGTCGACGGCCCTGAGCAGCGCCCGGGTCGACGCGACGCTGAGCCCGCCGAGACGGGTCAGCACACGGATCAGACGCAGCCGGTGCATGTGTGCCTGGCCGTAGTCGGCCTGATTGGGCGCGGTCGTCGCGGTTCCCGGTGGCAGCAGACCCTCCCGGAGGTAGAACTTGACCGTCGGGACGCTGACGCCCGTGGTCCGGCTCAGCTCGCTGATCTTCACCCTGTTGACCTCTCTTGACATCTCCTACGGATAGTAGCACTATCCACTCTAGATAGTTTCACTATCCGCTTTGGAGGACGAGATGCCCGCACTCCCCTGGGCCAGCCGTGCCACCGTCGACGCCGACCGCGACTACGTCGTGATGGCGTCCCGACTGCCCCTGGCCCGCTACCGCCACCTCCCGGGATTCCTGCGCGCGACCGCAGCGATCCGCCGTCAACTCGCCGCGACAGACGGGCTGGTCGGCTACTCGCTGGACGCACACCCGCTGGCCAAGACGTTCTGGACGGTGTCCGCGTGGCGCAGCCGCGCCGCGCTCGAGGCGTTCAGCCAGGCCGATCCGCACCACGCACGGGTGGCCACCATCCGGACGCACATGCGCCCAACGACGTTCGTGTTCTGGACCTGCCGCGGCAGCGACCTGCCGATCAGCTGGACCGAGGTCCGGCGCCGCATCCAGGAGCAGGCGCGATGAACCGCGAGACCGCGATCGCGCTGGTCGACGTCGGCGGGCGGTTCATGACCGGCGCCGAGATGGCCGGCGCGGCCAAGCCGTTCGGTATGCCGGCCGGCGGACTGTACTTCCGGGGACGGGCCGGCGCGCTCGGTGAGGTGTCCGCGAACGTCGCGACGTCGGCCATCGGCATCTTCCCGTCCTGGGTGATCGAGCTGACCTGGCGCGACTCCGCCGCCCTGCCCACGCACGTCGCGGTGGGCGCGTACGTCCGGGCCTGCGAGCAGTGGGGACACAACCACCTCACCCATGTGGCCGGCCTGGCCCGGTTGGCCGAACTGGCCGAGCGCGTCGTCGACCGGGCCGACACTTCGGCGCTACCGCTATTCGCCGCATGGCGGGCGCGGCCACGCCCCGAGGACGTGCCGGCGCGCGCGGCATTCGCGCTCATGCTGCTGCGCGAACTGCGTGGCGGGCTGCACTTCGCGGCGCTGCGCTCGGCCGGACTGGACATCCCACTGGCGGTGGTGGGCGATCCACGCGGCGGGGAGGCGCGCCTGCGCCGCACCGCCTGGCGCGACGACGAGATCACCGCACTGCTCGCCCGGGCCGCGGCTACGCCCCAGCTGGCCCAGCGCTGGGCGGCAGCCGAGGCGGCAACCAGAGCCGCGTTCGACCAGCAGCTAGCCGAGCTGCCTGAGCACGAACAGGCCGAACTGACCGAGCTGATCCACGCAAGCGACAAAGCGTCAGCAGGAAGCGTGGGTCCGTAACGATCCAGCCCGGAAAACGGCCTGGCCAGCGACGAGGATCCCCCTTGCGCCCGAAGCGATCAGCGAACCCCCGCCGACGAATGCGAGGCACGGTAGCGCTCGCGTCGATTATGAGCAGTCGCAGTCCGGCTGTCCGGCTGATGCGTGGTGGCTGCCGACCCTTCGCGGTGTTGTGTCGGCTATGGCCAGCCTGCCCCGGGCACGGCGACATCCACGGTCAGGACCTGTCCGGTCCTGGGTTCGTCGAACATGTTGGCCGGTCCCCGCCATTCGGCGGCCATCATGAAC
>JBKOXO010000046.1:0-6353 GCA_046744105.1 Actinomycetota bacterium | reverse complement strand
CGTTCCGCTCGTCGGCCTGATCTGGGTGATCGTTGACGCTCCCCGGCTCGGATACCGGCGCCATGACGCGTTGTTTGCGCTCATCCCGATCTACGGGCCGTATGTGTTCCTGCCGAAGATGGCGTGGCGTATCGGCCACAGGGACCGCCCGTACTGGCAGAACTGGCCGGCGTCTTGACAGCCAGTCAGACATGAATGCGCGGCCGCAACTCCGCACGCGCCCCCCTTCTAGTCCGGACATGATGTGGACGAATGGCCCGTGAGAGTCAGCCCAGGACGGGCGCCACACGCAGGTCGTATGACCGGATCGCTGCTCGCTATCTGGAGCGCTTTGAGCACGAGCTCGATGGCAAGCCGTTCGACCGCGAATTCCTCGACAACGTCGCCACTGCGAACCGACGGGACGGCTGGGTCGTCGATGTGGGTTGTGGTCCGGGCCAGATCGGTGCGTATCTCGCCGCTAAGGGCCTGCGCATACTGAACGTTGATCTTTCCTTCGAGATGCTTCGTACGTCGTCCACCTTCTTGCAGAACTCCGCGCGACTCCAAGGCGACATGCATGCGTTGCCGTTCGCCAACGATTCCATCGCCGGGGCCATCGCCTTCTACTCGATCATCCACATCTCGCCCTCGGCGCTGGGCACTGCGCTCGCTGAGCTCGGGCGGGTGGTCGTGGCTGGAGGGCACCTGGCCGTGACGTTCCACGTCACACCGCCAGCCGAGGCGGGCCATGGAGCCGCAGTAGGCGACGCCGCGCTCCACGTCGACGAGATGTTGACTGAGCCGGTCGACCTCGATTTCTACTTCTACGGAAGCGAGCGGATCGCGGCGGGGCTGGAAGGGACAGGCTTCGAAATCCTGCAGTGCGCCGTGCGAGATCCGTACGGGCCCGATGTGGAGGCGCAGACGCGGCGGGCATACATCCTCGCCCAGAAGTCGCTCGAGGCAGTTGCGTGAGCCTGTCGTCGTCGGCGCGCAGTACAGACCAGGGCGGGTGCGGTGAAGGATCCAGACGGTACCCAACGGAAGGAGCGCCCGCGATGGCCGCCATTCCCGAAAGCGTCCGGGCACTCGTGGCTGAAGGCCACCTCGCCCATCTCGTCACGGTGAATGCCGACGGTTCCCCTCAGGTGAGCGTCGTCTGGATGGGCCTCGATGGCGATGAACTCGTCTCCGGACACCTCGACGAGCGAGTCAAGGTCCGGAACCTGCGTCGCGACTCGCGCGCAGTGGTATCGATGGAGTCCCAAGTCGTTGAGCCCAGCGGGCTCCAGCGCTGTCTCGTTGCCCAGTGCACCGGCCGCGTCACCGAAGGCGGCGCTCCCGAACTTCTCCAAGCTCTCGCGCACATCTATTTGGGCCCAGAGGTGCGATTCCCGCCCATCGATGACCCACCGCCTGGCTTCGTCCTGCGCTTCAGCATCGACCGCCTGGGCGGGATGGGACCGTGGGCGGTGTAGAACACCCATCGCGTTGGAGGAGACGTATGAACTCAACGAAACGTCAATCTGATGACTCCACGCACTCACCGCTTCTGGAAGGGAAGGTCGCCATCATCACGGGCGCGAGCCGCGGGATCGGGACGGCGACCGCTCGAGTGTTCAGCGCCGAGGGCGCATCGGTGGCGCTCGCCGCGCGCGACGAAGCCGCGCTGGAATCACTAGCTCAGGAGCTTTCCATCGACGAAGCCGGCGCGATCGCGGTCCCCACCGACGTCGGTGACGCGGCGGCGATCGAGCAACTCGTCGACGCCACGGTGAGCGCCTTCGGACGTCTCGATGTGGCTTTCAACAATGCTGCTGGCGGCGGCCAGGCGCCCACCCCGATGGCCGATCTGCCGGTCGACGCCTACGACAGCGCGATTGCAATCACGCTGCGGAGCGTCTTCCTATCGATGAAATACGAGATCCCGGCGATGCTCGAGTCTGGCGGCGGGGCCATCGTGAACATGTCCTCGACGGCCGGCCTTGAAGCCGTGGGTGGACTTGCCGGCTACGTCTCGGCCAAGCATGGCGTGATCGGGCTCACCAAGGCCGAGGCCCTCGAATACGCCAACCAGGGCATCCGCGTGAATGCGGTCGCACCCGGACCTATTCTCACCGAGAACCTCGAAGAAGCCGGCCCCGACATGCAACACAAGGCTGGCATGGCGATGCCGATGCAAAGAATCGGGCAACCCGCGGAAGTTGCCCGGGCGGTCCTCTGGCTCTGCTCAGACCAGGCGACCTATACGACCGGCGCAACGCTGCCATCGAAGGCGGCAAGCTCGCCGGTATGGCCCCCTTCGCCCAGCTTGCGGGACCGTCCTCGGAATAAGTCACCGGAGTCAGCTCGTCGCGCCTGTGGGCAGCTCAGGTCGCCACAAACGATGTGCGGACGACGGGTCCTACGTCGCGAGAAACCTCGGGACCATCTTCGAGATCCAATCGGCCAGTTCAAGCATGCCGACTTGTGTCATGCCGTGGCGCGATCGCCACTTGCTAGGCGGGGAGTTCGGGGGCCAAGTCACTTTGACGCCAGACTCGTCTCGATCCAGGCGCCTTCGGCGGCGTCGAGGAAACGGCGCGCGGCCCGACGGTCCATTTCAACGGAGATCTGCCCGTCGCGCTCGAGCTCGCCACGAGTCGCCTGACCGCGGGCGAGGCGGAACAGCGCTCCCAGCGGTGCCTCGATGACGGCGAGCGGGTTGGCGGCTGCACCTTGCCGCGCCTCGAAGCGGCCGTCGCGAACCGTCAGCGTGTGGGGCTCGTGGTCGACTCGCACCTCGAGCTCATCTTCGTCGCGCATGCCCGTCGGCGGCTTGCAGACGGCAAGTGAATAGACGAGCCAGCTGGTTCGCCGCGCTTCACCATGGGGCCGGTCCATGAGTCGCAGTCCCCATCGCGCGAGCGCATCGACGACGGGTCGAAGGGCCACTCCGTCGTCCGTCAGCACATACACGGTCGACGCGGCGGGCGGGGGGAGCTTCTCCCGGGCGAGGATCCCGGCCTCCTCGAGCTCCCGTAGGCGCACCGATAGCACGTTGGTGCCAACACCGGGCAAACCGTCGAGCAAGTCGGTGTAGCGCTTCGGCCCGAGGAGCAACTCCCGCACCACGAGCATCGCCCAGCGATCGCCCAGCCGGTCGAGCGCACGGGCGACCGAGCAGAACTGGCCGTAGCGCTTCACGATTCTCCTTGACGTCGCGGGGGCTGTGACTTCTGCTACAGAAGTTAGCACTTTCTTTCACGAAGTCAACGTGTTAGACCACACCTATGGCGAACACGACACTCGGGGCCACCTGGCCAGCCAAGCCCCCGGGTAGGGGGGGCCAGGGCCACGCCGGGCCGACGTCATGGCGCCTGGAGGGGAGCCTTGGCCAGGTGAGCTTCGCGAGGCGCAGCGAGTTGAGCGTGTTCGCCGAGACGAGGTCGGCTCGGATTTCGGCTTCTCATGCCCATCCGGCATGGACGTTGCTCTTACCGGTTGATGGCGGCACCGTCAGCGTGGTTGCTGGGGACACGGTGCGCGTGCACAACGAGGGAGTGCTGCTTGCTCCCCAGAGTCAGTACCGGGCTGCCACCGATGGCCCCCACGTTGCTGTCTACGCCCATGCGTGGAGGTGGGCCCGACCGGAGGGCCTGGGTGTGCGGATTCTTGGCGCCGGTTCTACTCGCCGCGTCCTCGACGCGTTGGACGTTGACAGCGGGACCGACCTCTCGGCAGGGGTCGCCGAACTCGGTCCGCTCGTGGGGCGCGTGCGCCCGATCGACTCCAGACTGGCGTTCGTCGTTGAGGGTCTCCCTGCGGCCGGTCGCCTGGACCTCCTGGCCGCCGAGGTTGGCATCTCGCCGTCTCGGTTACGCAGCATCGTGCATGAGGAGATCGGGGTGCCCCTGACGCAGCTCCGCCTGTGGTCGCGCCTGGCACACGCGATCTTGTGGCTGCCCTACGGACCGACGGCAGCGGCAGCCGCGGCGGCCGGGTTCGCTGATCAGGCACACTTCACCCGTACGGCGCGGCGGTTCCTGGGTCGAACTCCGGTGGAACTCTCGCTGCAATCACTTGCGCACCGACCGTCCAATCGTCGCCATTACACCGAGGCCGTCCCGGTCGCGTAAAGCAGCCCGGGCAACACCCGGTTCCGAGGTCGAACGAACGGCCGTTGCGGACAAAATCTCGACGAGAGGTGAGCTGCGCCGAGTCGCCGGCCTTCCAGTCGCTGTGTTCAAGACAACAAGGGTGCCAAGGGAGATGCTCAGTCGGTGTGTTGGACACACGCCACCGGTGTGCAAGATCACCTAGCTGGAATATGTCTGCGCCCGTCTCGACGGTTTTGCTCCGATCACCGACGCCGACGTGGAGGTCGGAATCCGTGGGCGATGTGATCTGGCACGCGTCGATCTCACTCGACGGGTTCATCGCCGGTCCGGACGACGCAATGGACTGGGTTGTCAAGCAATGGAGCGACAAGGGTGACAGGGTTCGAGACATTCGCGTCGAGAACAGTTCGGTTGCGGAAGAGGTTATGCAGACCACGGGGGCGATCCTCGCGGGTCGACGCTGGTACGACATTGCAACGCAGCGGTTCGACGGGGTCGAGGGCATATACGGCGGCGCGTGGACCGGGCCGGTGTTCGTCCTTACACACGACCCGCCACGAGGTGAACATCATCCGGCGATTCACTTCATCTCAGGGGAACTCGCGGATGCCGTCCGGACAGCACGCAGCGCGGCCGATGGGAAAAACGTTGTGCTCTTCGGAGCCAGCATCCCGCAACAGTGCCTGCAGGCGGGCTTGCTGGACGAGATCGTGATCCACCTCGTGCCGGTCCTACTCGGCGACGGCATCCACCTCTACGAGATGCCTGGCGGCCACCCGGTCGGGCTCAGGCGCACCGTCACCACGGAATCAGGCCAGGTCATCGACCTGTGCTTTCGGGTCACGAACTAGCGAGCCTTGCGCTAGCCCCTACGCAGCGAGTCCCGTGGCTTTGGCCACCTGGCCGCGTCAGATCAGCCGTCGCCTCGATGGATTACTCGCGCCGTCGGTGGGTTCGCATGATAAGTGAGGATGACCACTCCGGTGTTGGTCGTGTCAGCCCGCGCAAGTGCCAGATCAGCGTGTTCTCCCCGCCGGAAGAGCAGCGTCCCGCGTCCGACCACGACGGGGTGGACCCACAGCTTGAGCTCGTCGAGCAGCCCGTCTTCCAGCAGTGCCTGGCCGACGCCGCCGTGTCCGTACAGGACGATGTCCTGACCCTCCTGCGCTTTGAGTTCGGCGACGGTGGCGACCACATCGCCGTCGACGACCTCGGTGTTGTTCCAGTCGGCTTGCTCCATGGTAGAGGAGAAGACGTACTTCTTCATGTTGTAGATCGCCGAGGAGTAGTCGTCTGCTGGTGCGGGCCAGGTGGTCGAGAACATCTCGTAGGTTCCTCGGCCCATGATCATGGCGTCAGTCCGGTGCATCTGTTCGAGCGCTCGGGCCACGGCCTCCTCGCCGAAGTGTTCACCGGTCCAGGTGTGGGGTTCGCCGATGACCCCATCGGCGGACACGAGGGTGGACTCGACGACCCTTCGCATGGTTCGCTCCAATCTGCTCAGCCTGGTTGGGGCATCTGACGCGGTCAGTCCCCGGGTTCGGCGGCACGTGATGTCGTTATCCGGAATATGGGATGGTCGGCCGGGTCGGGAAGTGCGCGCAGCACCGATCCGACCGTCGGCATCTTGCCGAAGCGGTCCGTGTACTCATCCATGAGTTCGGCGCGCTCCGCGACGGGTACATCGGCCACTTGGATGTCTTCGACGCGGCCGCGCTGGGCGAGACGGGCTGTGCGAGAGGCTTCCAGGTTGAGCGTCCAGTCGCTCGCTCCCCGGTACGAGACGAGATAGCGCTCGCTGTTGTGCTCGAGCACGGCGACAGGGGTCGTGTGCCAGCGACCGCTGCGTCGGCCGCGCACTGACAGCTTCGAGATGAGCGAGGGCCGGAACAATACCGACATGCGGTTGCCGACATGGCGTTGCATCCAAGGTGGCTTGATGTACCGACGGCTGTTCACTTGGTCTCCTTTCCCTACGGAGGCGCACCGCCCGCTCGGGGCTGAGGAGTGGTTAGGGGCGTCTTTCGAATCAGCAGGGTCCTTCGTTACGTCCGGGCGATGCCTATCGCGAGGATCACGAGCGCCGCCGCGATCAGCAACCCCCCCGACCGGGTCAGTCGGGTCCCAATTGATGCTCGACCAGCCTCACCCACGCCGAAGTGCAAAAGAACCCGCCGGATTGCGCCAGGATCCCGGCGAGCAGGATGGCGCCGACGATCCACTGGGTGCTCTCGGCAAAATCGGTCCTGGTGTTGAGATACAGGAAATGGA
>JBKOXO010000205.1:0-19869 GCA_046744105.1 Actinomycetota bacterium | reverse complement strand
CAGCGCCAGCACGGCACCCGCTGGCGCAAGGGCCACTGGCCCGGGGCGCGCGGCGGCGAGCACCAGAGCGGTCACGCCGGCCGCAGTCATGATCGCGCCGAGCGCCGCCCGGCGCACGGACACGGTGCGCCGCTCGGCGGCCTGATCACGCAGCGCGGCGACCGGCGGCACTCGGGACGAGCGCAGCGCCGGCACAATGCCCGCGGCGAGCGTGGCCGCGATGCCGGCGAGGACGGCGACCGCGGCGCTGCCCGCCCGGAACACGAGCCCGCCGGCCGGGAGCGCGAACCCGAACCCGCTGAACACGCCCTTGAGGCCGGCCGCGATTCCGATACCGGCGGCCCAGCCGGCCACCGAGCCGACCACGCCCACGGCGAGCGCCTCGGTCAGGCCCACCGTCACCACCTGGCGGCGCGTGGCCCCGATCGCGCGCAGCAGCGCGGAGCTGCGCGAGCGCTGGGCAGCAAGGATGGAGAAGGTGTTGTAGATGCTGAACACCGCGACGAGCAACGCGATCACGGCGAACCCGGTCAGCGCATTGCGCAGGAAGCCGAGGAACCCGCTGTTGATGTCACTGATGTTCTCGTCGGCCAGGTCGGTGCCGGTGATCGCCTGCACGCCGGTGGGCAGGCGGGGCTGCAGCTCCCCGATCAGCTGTTGCGGCGCAACGCCGGGCGCGGCCTTGACCAGGATCTCGGTGAGCCTGCTCGGGTCGTCGGTGAGGTAGGTCGTTGCCGCGTGCAGCGTCATCGCGGTGAACGTGGACGGTCCGAAGCCGTCGGCGGTGCCGAAGGTCGAGATCCCGACGATGGTGACCCGTATCGGTCGGGGCGTCAGCAGCGTGGTGGTGTCGCCGAGATGCAGCTTGCCGGTCTTCGCGGCGCCCCGGTTGATCACCACCTCGTCGTCCGCGTGCGGCGCGTGCCCGGCGACGATGCGGTACGGGTTGAGCGAGCCGACGCCGACCCAGTTGGCGGCGGTCGTGGGCGGACCGTTGCCGCCGATGCGCTTGCCGTTGCTGCCGACAAGTTGCCCGAAGCCTTGGACGTACGGCTCGGCGTCGGCCACCCCGGGCGTCGACCGGGCGCGGCCGAGCAGCGAGGCGTCCACGCCGGAGCGGCTTTGGTTGATGTCCGAGCCGATCTGCGTCGAGCCCCGCAAGATCACATCGGTACCGCCGTTCGCCGTCGTGAACAGCTTGTCGAAATTAGCCTTGAGCGTGTCGCCGAGCAGCAGCGTCCCCGCGAGGAACGCCACCCCCAGCACAACCGCGATCATGCTGCCCGCGAGGCGGCGTTTGTGCGACCACATCTCGGAAAGAGCAAACCTGATGGTCATTCGCTCAGCCCCCCAGCCGCTTCATGTGGTTGAGCACCAGATCGGGTGTGGGCCCTTCGACGGCGTCCACGAGGCGGCCGTCGGCGAGGAAGAGCGCGGTGTCGGCGTAGCTCGCCGCCACGGGGTCGTGGGTGACCACGACGATCGTCTGACCGAGTTCGCGGCACGCCTGCTGGAGGAATCCGAGCACGTCGGCACCGCTTCGCGAGTCGAGGTTGCCGGTCGGCTCGTCGGCGAAGATGATCACTGGTTTGCTCACCAGCGCCCGAGCCACGGCGACACGCTGCTGCTGCCCACCGGATAGCTCCGAGGGCCGGTGGTGGAGCCGGTCGCTGAGGCCCACCGTCTCGACGACGGCGCCGAGCCAGTTCCGGTCCGGTTTGACCCCGGCCAGAGTCAGCGGCAGCTGGATGTTCTCCAGCGCCGACAGTGTCGGCACCAGGTTGAACGACTGGAAGACGAATCCGATCTGGCTGCGCCGCAGCAGGGTCAGTTGCCGGTCTGTCAAGCCGCCGAGGTCGACGCCGCCGAGAAACACCTGCCCGGATGTCAGCGTGTCGAGGCCGGCCAGGCAGTGCAGCAACGTCGACTTGCCGGATCCGGAGGGCCCCATGATCGCGGTGAACCGTCCCGCGGGCAGGTCCACACTCACGTCGTCGAGGGCAAGCACCGCCGTCTCGCCCTGTCCGTAGCTCTTGGTCGCGTGCAAGGCACGGGCGGCGGCACGCGTCATGGTCGTGGTCATGCCGACGATCGTCGTGAACGCCGGCCGCGGCGTCGTCCGCCTTGTGCTGGCTTTCGCACTACCGCGTCGGCAGTACGCACTTTGACCCTCGAAGCGTCGCTCGGGGGGCGATCCAGCGACGGTTCGAGGGTCAAAGTCGGTACTGAGGGTTACGCCCAGCCGGGGCGGGCCAGCCCGGCCTCGTAGGCGAGCACCACGAGCTGAGCCCGGTCGCGCACCGCGAGCTTGGACATCGCCCGGTTGACATGCGTCTTGACGGTGGCCGGGCTCAAGTACAGCTTGGCTGCGATCTCGTCGTTGGACAGCCCCTGCGCCACGACAGCGACGATCTCGCGCTCGCGGTCAGTGAGTGCCTCCAGGCGCGCCGAGGCGGGGGGCTCCTTGGCCCGGTCGGCGAACTCGGCAATCAGCCGCCGGGTGACGCTCGGCGACAGCAACGCGTCACCGCCGGCGACCGTGCGCACCGCCCGGATCAGCTCGGCAGGCTCGGTGTGCTTGACGAGGAACCCCGTCGCCCCGGCGCGCAACGCCTCGAAGACGTACTCGTCCAGCTCGAAGGTGGTGAGGACGATGACGCGCACGCCGGCGAGGGCCGGATCGGCGGCGATGGCCCGCGTGGCTGCCAGACCGTCGGTGCCCGGCATCCGGATGTCCATCAGCACGACGTCCGGGACCTGCTCACGAGCGAGGCGCATTGCCTCGGCGCCGTCCGCCGCCTCCCCCACCACCTGCATGTCGTGCTGGGCGTCGAGCAGGGCGGCGAAGCCGGCCCGCACCAATGCCTGGTCGTCGGCGAGCAGTAACCGGATCAGGGCACACCATCCAGGGGCAGTCGGGCGCGTACCCGGAACCCGCCGGCGAATGACCGGCTGGTCGAGAGCTCGCCGCCGAGGGCGGCCGCGCGCTCCCGCATGCCGGCGATGCCGGACCCGCTATCGCCGGCCGCGCCACGTCCCGAACCGTCGTCGGCCACCTCGAGGGTCAGCTCGCGAGCGCCGTAGCCCACGCTGACCTGCACCGTGGTCGCATTTGCGTGCCTTACTACGTTCGTCAGCGACTCCTGGAGGATCCGGTAAGCCGCGAGATCGGTGCGGGCGGGCAACGGCCGTGCGTCGCCGGAAAGCCGCAGCCGCACGTCCAGGCCCGCGGCGCGCGCGCCGGAGACCAGCCGGTCGAGGTCCGCGATACTCGGCGCCGGGGCGGTGGCCGCATGTTCGCCCGACTGGCGGAGCGCTCCCAGTACGGCCTGCACCTCCACGAGCGCATCCTTGCTGGCCTGCTTGATCGTCGCCAGCGATGCGCGGGCCTGCTCGGGGCGTTCGTCGATCAGCTCGAGGGCGACGCCGGCCTGGACGTTGATCACCGAGATGCTGTGCGCGAGCACGTCATGCAACTCACGGGCGATGTCGAGCCGCTCCTCGCTTGCCCGGCGGCGCGCGGATTCGAGCTCGGTGCGCCGCGCCTCGGCCTCCTGCCGCCGCGCTGCCCGCCGCAGATCGCCCCGGTAGCGGATCAGTTCGCTCACCGCAGCAAGGACCAGCAGCCACGCGGCGAGCCCCAGCGCGGTGGCGATGCTAGGGCCAGGTTTGCCGCGGAGGGCACTGTCGACCCACGTGGCCGCGACAAAGCCCGCGACGAGCAGGCTGTACGCGGCGACCCGGCGTCCCAGGACGATCGCCGAGCCGAACGCGAGGATCAGCGGCAGCCACAGCGGACCGCCCGGGTAGCCCAGCCACAGGTAGCCGAACGTCGCCGCGAACGTGCCGGCGAGCACCGGCACCGGCCACCGCTGCCGTCCGGCAAGGCAGGCGGCGGCGGCGAGCAGCAGCAGATAGCCCCCGGCGTCAAGGTCGCGATCGGCGTGCTGGTGCCGCGCCGCGAGCGCCGTGCCGACCACGCTCACCACGGCAACGCCGGCGGCCAGCAGCGCATCGGAGCGCGCCCGCCGACTCCACCTCACCCCGGCACGGTAGGACACCCCGGCGCCGTGCGGCATCCGCGCGGTGGTGCGGTCCTCGATACCGCGTTCGCGGTAGCGGTCAGGCATGCAGGCCCGCGACGTGGCCCTGGCCCACCAGGCAGAATTCAGTGAATACTGAAACCTATGGGATTGATGGCGATTCGAACCGAGGGCCTGGCAAAGAGCTACGGCGCAGTGCGCGCGCTGCGAGATCTCGACCTGGATGTGGCCGAGGGCGAGGTCGTTGGCTATCTGGGCCCGAACGGTGCGGGCAAGACGACGACGATCCGTCTGCTGCTCGGACTCATCCGACCTACGAGCGGCGGGGCTGAAATCTTCGGCGTCGACTGCCAGCGCCGTCCCGTCGAGGCGCACCGCCGCCTGGCGTACGTGGCCGGCGAGGCGAACTTGTGGCCCTCGCTCAGCGGCGCTGAGACCCTGCACCTGCTCGGCCGCGTCCAGGGCCGGGTCGACACCGCCTATCGCGACGAGCTCATCGAGCGGTTCGATCTCGACCCGACGAAGAAGGTGCGCGCCTACTCCAAGGGCAACCGGCAGAAGCTGATACTCATCGCCGCGCTCATGAGCCGCGCCGACCTGCTGATCCTCGACGAGCCAACCTCGGGACTCGATCCCCTTATGGAGCAGGCATTCCGGCAGTGCATCCACGAAGCGCGGGAGCGTGGCCAGGCGGTGTTTCTGTCCTCGCACATCCTCAGCGAGGTCGAGGCGCTGTGCGACCGGGTCGGCATCCTGCGCGACGGCGCGCTCGTGGAGATGGGCACGCTGGCCCAGATGCGCCACCTGTCGGCGCTCACTGTGGAGGCCACCTTCGACGGCTCGGTACCGGACCTATCCCGCGTGCCGGGCGTGAGCTCGGTCCAGGTGACCGGCCGAGTGGTTCGCTGCCAGGTGCGCGGCACTGTCGAGCCGCTGCTGAAGGTGCTCGCGGCGGCGGGCGTGCACGAGTTGCTCAGCCGCGAGCCGTCCCTGGAAGAGCTGTTCTTGGCACACTACGGGGCGAGTCCCCGGACTGAGGACGTGCCCGCTCATGTCCGCTGAACTCACCGCGCCGACCCTCGCGGCCCGCTACCCCACCCTCGTCGTCGCCTCGCGCACCGCGCGCAAGGCCGTCCGCTCGGGAGTGTTGTGGGGCTACCTCTTCGGGATCGTCGTCGCGACGTCCGCTTACGGCTACGCCACGACCTACACGACGACCGCGCAGCGGGAGCGGCTTATCAGTCTGTTCGGCTCCAACACGGCGCTAGCGGCGATCAACGGACTGGGCCGCGACCTTTCGACCGTCGCCGGATACACCGTGTGGAAGAGCGCGATGTTCCTGTATGTCGTGGGCGCGGTCTGGGGACTGCTCATCGCTACGAAGCTCATGCGCGGCGAGGAGGAGGCCGGGCGCTGGGAGCTACTGCTGGCCGGCCAGACGACCCGCGGGCGGGCCGCCGCCCAGGCCGTCGCCGGACTCGGCGCCGGGCTCGCTGTCCTGTGGCTGATCACGGCCGTGATCACGGTGGCGGTGGGACGCTTGTCCAAGGTGCAGATCGCCCTTGGGCCTGGACTGTACTTTGCGCTGGCGCTGGTGGCGCCGGCCGCGATGTTCCTCGCCGCCGGCGCGCTGACCAGCCAGCTCGCCACGACTCGGCGGCAGGCCGCCGGCTACGCCGGTACCGCGCTGGGCATCTGTTACGCCGTGCGGATGGTTGCCGACTCGGACTCCACGCTCGGCTGGCTGCGCTGGGTGTCACCGCTCGGATGGGTCGAGCAGATGCAGCCCCTCGTCGACCCGCGCCCGGTGGCGCTGCTGCCGATCGTGGCCCTCGTCGCCGTGCTGTCCGGCCTGGCGATCCATCTCGCGCGTCACCGCGACCTCGCCGCGGGCATCCTGCCTGACCGGGCCAGGTCGGTGCCGCACACCCGGCTGCTCACCGGACCCGTCGGGCTGGCAGTACGCCTCGTGCGCCCGTCGGTGCTGGGCTGGGCAGCCGGCATCGCCGCGATGGCGCTGCTCATGGGCTTCATCGCCAAAGAGGGTGGCGACCTGCTGACGAGCACCTCGGGCGCGGAGCAGGTCATCACGCGTCTCGGCGCGCGCGGCTCGGGAGCTGAGCTCTATCTGGGATTCCTCAGCCAGGTGCTGGCCTGGTTAGTGGCCTTCGTCGGCGTCGGTCAGCTCAGTGCCCTGCGGGCCGAGGAGGCGGAGGGACGCCTGGACCACCTGCTCGTCCGCCCGGTGTCGCGGACGTCGTGGCTGACCGGCCGGGTCGCGCTCGCCACGATCGTGCTCGCCGGCTGCGGCCTGCTGGCCGGGCTGCTCGCCTGGGCCGCCGCCGCCAGCGAGGATGCCGGAGTGGGCCTCACGAGCATGCTCGGCGCAGGTGTCAACATGCTCCCGCCCGCGCTGTGCGTCCTCGGCCTCGGCGTCGCCGTCTTCGGCACGTGGCCGCGGGCCACGACCGTCGCCGCGTACGGCATGCTCATCTGGTCGTTGTTCATCACCCTCGTCGGCGGCCTCGCGACCACCAACCACTGGCTGCTCGATACGTCCGTGTTTCACCACATGACGTCGGCACCGGCGGTGAGCCCTGACTGGACGAGTGCCGGGGTTCTCGTCGCCATCGGCGCCGTGGCCGCAGCTGTCGGCGTGGTCGCGTTCCGACGCCGGGACCTGGCGGGCGAATGAGCGCGGACTGGCGGCAGCGCTTCGTCGAGGATCTAGGGCGGATCGCACTCGACCTGGGCACCCCGCGAGCACTGGTGCGGGTGCTGGGCTGGATGGTTGTGTGCGAGCCGGCGGAGCAGTCAGCGCAGAGCATCCAGCGCGGGCTCGGGCTCTCGGCCGGGTCGGTAAGTTCCGCTACCCGGACGCTCGTCGGGCTGGGGTACCTGGAACGCATCACCTATCCGGGTGATCGCCACCTCTACTACCAGGTGCGGTCCGCCGGCTGGAACCGCGCCCTCGAATCCCGGCTGCACACGATTGCCCAGCTGCGCGAGCTCGCCGACCGGGCACTGGCCGCAGCCGGGGACCACGAACGCCTGCAGGACATGCGCGATATCTACGCCTGGTTCGAGGACAACGTCGAGGACCTGCTCGCCAAGCGCCGCGCGCAAGATAGCCGTAGGCGATGAGCGCGCGCGCGAAGAGCCCGCCGGCCGCGACGCGGGCCGAGCGAAGCGAGGCGCGGCGTGCGAGATGGGCCCGAGCTTGCGAGCGGTCCAGATCGCACGCCGCATCCGGCGGATGAATCAGTGCGCCGCTTCGTGCCAGTTGGGGCCGACACCGATCGAGACGTCGAGCGGGACGTCAAGCGTGTAGGCGGCACCCATCTCGTGGCGCACCAGTTCCTCCACCGCGTCGCGCTCCCCCGGCGCTATCTCGAGCACGAGCTCGTCGTGCACCTGCAGCAGTAACCGCGACCCGAGGCCGGCCGCGGTCAGCGACCGGTGCACGCCCAGCATGGCCACCTTGATGATGTCCGCGGCGCTGCCCTGGATCGGCGCGTTAAGCGCCATCCGCTCGGCCATCTCGCGGCGCTGCCGGTTGTCGCTGGTCAGGTCCGGCAGGTAGCGGCGCCGTCCCATGATCGTCTCGGTGTACCCGGTGCGCCGGGCCTCCTCGACGACCGAGCGCAGGTAGTCGCGTACGCCGCCGAAGCGGGCGAAGTAGGCCTCCATCTGCCCGCGGGCCTCGTCCGCGGAGATCTTGAGCTGCTGCGCCAGTCCGAACGCCGAGAGACCGTAGGCGAGTCCGTAGGACATGGCCTTGACCCGGCGGCGCAGCTCCGGGTCGATCTGCTCCGGCGGCAGGTCGAACGCGCGTGACGCCACGAAGGTGTGCAGGTCCTCGCCCGTGGTGAAGGCCTCGATCAGGCCGGCGTCGCGCGACAGCGTCGCCATGATGCGCATCTCGATCTGGCTGTAGTCGGCGGTCATGAGCGACTCGAAACCCGGGCCGACGGTGAACGCCTCGCGAATACGCCGGCCCTCCGCCGTACGCACCGGTATGTTCTGCAGGTTGGGGTCGGTGGACGAGAGCCGCCCGGTGGCCGCGATCGTCTGGTTGAACGTGGTGTGGATGCGGCCGGTGTCATCGATGAGCGGCAGCAGTGAGTCGACGACAGTCTTGAGCCGGGCCACCTCGCGGTGGCGCAGCAGGTGCTCGAGGAGCGGATGCTGCGTCTTGCCGTACAGGTCGGCCAGCGCGTCGGCGTCAGTGGTGTAACCGGTCTTGATCCGCTTGGTCTTGGGCAGCCCGAACTGGTCGAACAGAATCTCCTGCAGCTGCTTGGGCGAACCAAGGTTGAACGTGCGCCCGACGAGCTTGTGCGCCTCCTGCTCGACGTCCTTGACCGCTGCGCCCAGCTCGGCCTGTAGGGCCACGAGCTTGTCGGTGTCGGCGGCGATGCCGGCGATCTCCATGTCGGCGAGCACGTACGTGAGCGGCAGCTCCAGCTCGGCGAGCAACCGCGCGGCGCCGCGCTGCTCGAGATCGGTGTCGAGCGCGTCGGCGAGATCACGGATCGCCATCGAGTTGACGGTTTCGACCTGTGCGATCGCGTCATCTGCCTCATCGATGCCACCGTCAAGGGTGAGTTGCCCGGACTCGAGGTCGGCGTCGTTGGCGCGCAGCTCGCGGTGCAGATAGCGCAGTGCGAGATCAGCGAGGTCGAATGAGCGCTGCCCGGGAAGCGCCAGGTAGGCGGCAAGCTGTGTATCGCTGGTGATGCCGGCGAGCGTCCAGCCACGCTGTCGAAGCGCAAGCACCGGGCCCTTGATGTCGTGGGCGGCCTTCGGGGAATCCGGGTCGGCCAGCCATGCTGCGAATGCCTTCTCGTCGCCGTCGGTGAGCGCTTCCGGCTGGAGGTATGCGGCCGCGCCGTCGGCGCTGGCCAGCGCGATGCCGGTGAGCATGCCGATGCCGCGGCCCCAGCTGCCGCGGAACGCCAGCCCCAGCCGCTTGCCGTCCCGGGCATGGGCGTCAAGCCACCCGGTGACGTCGTCCGGACCCAGCCGCGTCATCTCCACCTCGAAGCCCTGCTCGGCCTCGGGCTCGGCGGCGCTCACCGTCGCGAACAGCCGCTCGCGCAGCACGCGGAACTGGAGGTTGTCGAACAGGGTGTGCACCTCGGCGCGGTCCCAAGCCCGACGCACCAGGTCGTCAAGGCGGACCTCGATGGGCACCTCGCGCACCAGTTCGGTGAGCTGCCGGTTGCGGATGACGCCTGCCAGGTGGTCGCGCAGCGCGTCACCTGCCTTGCCTTTGACGGTGTCGACCTGCGCCACCAGGGCGTCGAACGAGCCGTACTCGCGGATCCACTTCGCCGCGGTCTTCTCCCCCACGCCGGGAATGCCCGGCAGGTTGTCGCTGGTGTCGCCGCGAAGCGCCGCGAAGTCGGGGTACTGCGCCGGCGTGAGCCCGTACTTCGCCTCCACCTCCTCCGGTGTGAATCGGGTCAGGTCGCTGACCCCGCGGCGTGGGTACAGCACGGTGACCTTGTCACTGACCAGCTGCAGCACGTCACGGTCGCCGGTGCAGATCAGCGTCTGCATGCCCCCGGCGGACGCCTGGGTCGTGATCGTCGCGATGACGTCGTCGGCCTCGTAGCCCTCGGCGGTGAGCGCCGGGATGCGCAGCACCCCCAGCACCTCGTTGATCAGGGACAGCTGCTCGGAGAAGTCCGGAGGCGTCTCGGACCGACCGGCTTTGTACTCGGCGTACGTCTCCGTGCGGAACGTCTTGCGCGAAACGTCGAACGCCACGGCGACGTGCGTCGGGTCCTCGTCACGGAGCAGGTTGATGAGCATGGACGTGAAGCCGAACACCCCATTGGTGGGCTGGCCTGTCGTCGTGGCCATCTCGACCTCGCGCAACGCGTAGAACGCCCGATACGCAATGGAATGGCCGTCAAGCAACAGCAGCCGAGAACCGCTCACGGGCCCCGAGTCTAGGTCCAGCCACCGACGTCGCGCCCTGCCGAGGTTGTTCGACCTTAGACGGGGCATAACGCACCGACGGTCGAACAACTCGCGGGGGCGACCAGCCGGGGAGATGAGTTATGCGCCGCGGTTGATGGCGCGTGTGGCGAGGCTGCGACCGCCTCGGCGTGCCCGGCGCATCAGTGCCAGGCGATCGGTGCCGTCGAGGATGCCGAGCGAGCGGCGCAGCGTCGACGTCGTGGCAAGGCGCCGTACGACCAACGGCGCGAACCCGAGGCGCGCGAGGTAGCGGTTCGCGTCGCGGGAGCCGGCGACCGCGGTCGCGACGATGTGCTCGATGCCGCGTTGGTCGGCCAGGTGGACGGTCGCCGCGAGCAGCGCCCGCCCAATGCCCCGACGCCGATGCTTCGGCGCCACCAGCAGGTGGTTGATATGCAGGGCGGGTACCGCCGCGACGGCGCTCACGTCGCCGTCGGCGACCAGGACCATGCCGACGATGTTGTCCAGCTCGTCTATAGCCGCCAGCACGCACTTGTCGTCCGAGGCGAGGATCGCGGCGAGCCGCTCTGGCAGGTGGGCCAGGGTGTCAGCCTGGAGCTGGCGCGCTCCGGGAGCGCTGAGCCGCTCGTCGGTTGCCTCAATGAGCCGAACGAGTCGCGGTACGTCGGCCAGTTCTGCCGGCCTAACACGTACATGACTGCGTGGCACCGCTCTCCCCCTGTGGACAAGGGCCATTGGGTGATGCGCCGATGCACCGGTGCTCGCGGGTGGCGAGCACTCAACACTATTCGTCTACGGCCGAGAAATGATGTTCAGGGCCCATAGTGGCAGCTTGCTGAAATGCCGGTTGACGACAGCGGACCCCGGCGTTACTTGGCGCCGCCGCCGAGCACCAGCTCGGCCACCGCCCGCATGGACGTCCGGTTGTCCATGGCCGCGCGTTGGATCCACCGGAATGCCTCCGGCTCGGTCATACGATGCTGGGTCATCAACACGCCTTTGGCGCGCTCGATCAGCTTCCGGGCCTCGAGACGTTCCTTCAGATTGGTGACCTCGGATTCCAGCGCGCGGATCTCCGCGAACCGTGACGTTGCCATTTCGATCGCAGGCAACAGGTCGCGCTTCTGGAACGGCTTGACCAGGTAGGCCATCGCGCCGGCGTCCCGGGCGCGTTCGATGAGGTCGCGCTGGCTGAACGCGGTGAGGATGACGACCGGGGCGATGCGTTTCTCGGCGATCTGCGCGGCGGCCGCGATGCCGTCCATCTTCGGCATCTTGATGTCGCAGATGACCAGATCGGGATTGAGCTCGACGGCGAGTTCGACGGCCTGCTCGCCGTCGGCCGCCTCCCCGACGACATCGAATCCCTCCTCCTGCAGCATCTCGCGCAGGTCCAGGCGGATCAGTGCCTCGTCCTCGGCGATCAGCACCCGCTTGATTGCAGCATCGGTCACTTCGACACTGTCAGAGTCAGCCACGCTGCGTCCTCCGGCATGGTCGGCTTGGGAGGTGGCAAGCGTATCGCCGGTACGATGACGTGCGCGCACGGCGCCCCTGTGACGGAACTGGAATACGTGATGGTCTCAAACACCATTGTCCGAGAGGGCATGTGGGTTCGAATCCCACCAGGGGCACCGACACCGGCCGGACGCTAACCGCGTAAGCCGCGCTCGTATGCGTCGCGTACACCCGGCTCGACGTCAAGGAACATCGACCGCGCCCCGAGCAACCCGGCGACCCCGTCGCTGAGCGGTGCCGGCACGATCCGCCGCGCCCGCACCGCAACGCCCATGCTCGCCGGCACGTACACGCGGCGGCGCGGGCGGTGCACCACCCGGACGATCGCCGCGGCCACGTCGTCCGGCGATACGCGACGGCTCACCAGTCGCATCCGCCGCGCCCCGGCGGTCAGCCGGGTGTCGACCAGCGCCGGCATTACCAGGGTGAACCGCACGCCGCGGCCGGAAAGCTCGAAGCGGGCCGCATCGGTGAAACCCACAACGCCGTACTTGCTCGCGCAGTACGTGGCCTCCCCGCCTGCATACGTCTCACCCGACAACGACGCGACGTTGACGATGTGCCCCGAGCGCCGGGGCAACATCGAGCGCAGCGCCAGCTTCGTCCCGGTGATCACGCCGAGCAGGTTCACCTCGACGATCCGGCGTGTCACGTCGTCCGGCTGGTCGGCCACCGGGCCCGCGGCGAGCACCCCGGCGTTGTTGACCAGGGCGTCCAGTGGCCCGAGGTCGCGTTCGACAGCGGCGACGAACCGCGCGAACGATGCGGGCGAGGTGACATCCAGCGGGTACGCGGCGACACCGCGCAGCGCGGGCTCGTCCAGGTCACCGATCGCCACCTGAGCTCCGTCGGCGACAAGGGCCCGCGCGGTCGCCAGCCCGATTCCGCGCGCACCGCCGGTGATGGCGACGACCCTCGGCCCGGGCATGCAGGGCAGACTAGTGTCCCGCGTCGGAAATTGGGCGAGTAAGTCCGGTGACCCAGGTGTGCCTCGCAAGGCGGAGGAGGAGCGTCACCAGCGAATTCCTTGGCTGGAGGCCGTCTCCAACACAGCAGGCGTTCGAGGCGGCCGCAGTGTTCTTCCACACGGGTAAGCAGCCCTTCCCTGCGTGGAGTGGGTGGACCTGTAGAAAGCCGCGCCATTACTCACCGGCCGGGAAGCGGCCGGCCGAGGGCCTGCGCAGCGCACCGTGCTTCAAGCAGTACGGCTGGGACGATCGCGAGATGACGATGGACGCAGATGCCGTACGCGGCACGATCAACCAGATCTTGTTCGACATCGACCGTATCCCCGACCTGAGCGACGAGGCGATGGCAGCCCGCTGCGCGCAGGCCATGATCAACCACCGCACCTTCGCCGACCCGCCCAGCCGGTATGCGGCAGCCATCGACGCGGCATTGCACGAAGGGCACCTGTCCCCGCAGACGCTGGGTATGGCGCGACGCCACACCGAGGCCGAGCTGCTCGCGTTCCTGCGCCGGGTGCGCCGCGAGCTCACCGACCGCGACCCCGAGCTCGCATGAATCCGTGGACTGCCATATCGACCCCCGCAGGCGACACAGGTGGGGGCACCAGGGTCCGCGCGCTGCACCGCTTAGCCCAGGCGTCGTTGCGGCCCGCCGCTTTCCCGCCGCCGAACTCGCGGTGCAGAACCCACAGTGGCCGGCGCGGGCTGGCCGAGATGCACGCCGACCGGCTTCAACCATTCCTGGACGTGTTCGCCGTCCAGATTCGCTACAACCTGGCCACCAACACCATGGTCCACGCCGATACCGGCGGGGACCATCGCGACTTGAAGATCGGTGAGATGTCCTGCCAGGGCACCGATACCAAGGGACGCCAAGCCCGCAGGCCGGGCTCGTAGTCGTCGCGTACTCCGCCGCGGGACACTGGCGGTCGTGCACATGACACCGGACGAGTTCCGCAAGCACGGGCATCGCGTCGTCGACTGGATCGCCGACTACTACGAACGGCTCGAGGCGTTCCCGGTGAAGTCACAGGTGGCGGCCGGCACCGTCCGGGCGGCGCTACCGCAGGCGCCACCGGAGCACGGCGAGGGCTTTGACGCCGTGCTGCGCGACTTGGACGACGTGATCATGCCGGGTATCACGCACTGGCAACACCCGTCGTTCTTCGCCTACTTCCCCGCGAACGCCAGCGGGCCGGCCATCCTGGGCGATCTGCTCGGATCCGGGCTCGGCGTCCAGGGCATGCTGTGGGCCACGTCGCCCGCGGCCACCGAGCTCGAGACCCACGTACTCGAGTGGCTGCGCAACCTGTTGGGCCTACCCGAGACCTTCCGGGACAACGGCGTCATCCAGCACACCGCCTCAGACGCGGCGCTCGTGGCCCTGCTTGCCGCGCTGCACCGGGCGAGTGACGGCCGAACCGAGCACGAGGGCGTCCACAGTGGACGGTTCACGGTCTACACCTCCGAGCAGACCCACTCGTCCGTCGAGAAGGCCTGCCGCGTTGCCGGCCTCGGGTCGGACGCGCTACGCAAGCTCGACGTCGACCCGGCCACGCAGGCTGCGCGCCCCGAGCAGCTCCGTTCGCTGATCGAGGCCGACGTCGCCGCGGGCTACACGCCAGCCCTCGTCGTGGCATCGATCGGGACGACCGGCACCGGCGCCGTCGATCCGGTGCGCGCCCTCGGCGAGATCGCCCACGAATACTCAGCCTGGCTGCACATCGACGCGGCATGGGCCGGCGTGGCGGCAATCTGCCCCGAGCTGCGCTGGCTTTCCGACGGCGTGGAGCTCGCCGACTCCTACAGCACCAACCCGCACAAGTGGCTGCTCACCAACTTCGACTGTGACGCGTTCTGGGTGGCCGACCGCGCGGCGCTGCTCGGCGCGCTGTCGATCCTGCCCGACTACTTGCGCAACGCGGCCACCGAGTCCGGGGCGGTGATCGACTACCGGGACTGGCAGGTACCGCTCGGGCGACGCTTTCGCGCGCTGAAGCTGTGGGCGGTGATCCGCTGGTACGGCGCCGAGGGGCTGCGCGCACATGTACGTGATCACGTGGCGCTGGCGCAGGAGTTCGCCTCCTGGGTGGCGGCCGACCAGCGGTTCGAGCTGGTGGCGCCGCATCCCCTTTCGCTGGTCACGTTCCGGATGCGCGAGGGTGACGACGCAACGCGCGCCCTGATGGAGCGGGTCAACGCGAGCGGGGCGCTCTACCTGACGCACACGACGGTGAACGGGCAGATGGCGTTACGGTTCGCGATCGGCTCGCCGCAGACGCAGCGCCGCCACGTCGAGGCTGCCTGGGCAGCGCTGCGCACCGACGCCCACGCCCACGCGCCGTAAACCTCTTGTGCCGTGATCTTGGACTTGTGGTCGAATATCAGCCGCAAGTCCAAGATCATCGGATAAGAGGGCGGGTGGGAGCGTCGGCGTCAGGCGCTGGGCACGCGGATCATGCCTTCCTGGACGACGCTCACGATCTGCCGGCCGTCCGGCGCGTAGATGTGGCCCATCGCAAGGCCTCGCCCGCCGGACGCCGACGGCGACGTCATGTCGTAGAGGAACCACTCGTCCGCGCGGAACGGGCGATGGAACCACATCGCGTGGTCGAGCGATGCGGTCACGACCGGGTCCAGCCCGATCGCGAGGCCGTGGTGGACGAGCACCGTCTCGACCAGGGTGAGGTCGGAGGCGAAGGTCAGCGCGCACACGTGAATGAGGGGGTCGTCGGGCAGCCGGCCGTCGGCGCGCAGCCAGACCCGGTGTGGCGCGTCGCCGCGTGGCCCGCGGGTGCGCTGCACCCATGGCGGGTCGTCCACGTAGCGCAGCTCGAAGGGCCGCGGCGCCCGCTCGTACCAGGCGGCGACCTCCTCGTAGCCCGCGTAGCGCTCCTGCAGGGTCGGCAGCTCGTCCGGCAACGGGACCTCTGGCATCGGCGCCTGGTGGTCGATGCCGCCCTGCAGCAGCTGGAACGACGCTGCGAGCAGGAAGATCGGTTCGCCGTGCTGGACGGCTGTCACGCGGCGGATCGAGAATGAGCGCCCATCACGCGCCCGCTCGACGGTGTAGACGATCGGCACCTCGGGATCGCCCGGACGGATGAAGTACGAATGCAGCGAGTGCACCGCACGCTCGGCGGCGACCGTGCGGCCCGCCGCGACCAAGGCCTGTCCGGCGACCTGGCCACCGAATACTCGCTGATGTGACACCTTGGGGCTGCGGCCGCGGAAGATGTTCACCTCGATCGGCTCGAGGTCGAGCAGCTGCACGAGGGCGTCGACGACCGGCTGGCCGGAGCGAGCCTCGAGGTCAGCGGTCACTCTTGAGCACGTCTCCGATGTGGTGGACACGGATCGTGTTGGTCTTGCCCGGCGTCGCCGGCGGCGTGCCGGCCACCACGATCACCCGGTCGCCGCGCCGGCACACGCCCCGCTGTACCAGGGCTGCGTCTACCTGGCGCACCATCTCGTCGGTGGTACGCACCGTCCAGACCAGGTGCCCCTCGACACCCCACAACAGTGCGAGCTGGCGCAGCACGTTCTCGTCCGGGGAGAAGGCCAGCAGCCGCTGCGTCGGCTGCAGCCGGGACAGCCGGCGCACCGTGTTGCCCGTCTGGGTGAACGCGACCAGCACGGCGGCGTCCAGGGCGTCGCCGATGTCCTTGGCTGCCTTGGCGATCGCTCCGGCCGACGTGCGCGGGTTGTGCTGTAGCGCCGGCGGGTGCACGCCGGACGACTCGACCGAGGTGATGATCCGCGACATGGTGGCCACGGTCTGCACCGGGTAGGTGCCCACACTCGTCTCGCCGGACAGCATGAGCGCGTCGGCGCCGTCGAGCACGGCGTTGGCCACATCAGACGCCTCGGCGCGTGTCGGCCGGGAGTGGCTGATCATCGAGTCGAGCATCTGCGTCGCGACGATGACCGGTTTGGCGTTGTCGCGACAGATCTGGATGGCGCGCTTCTGCACCATCGGCACCTGTTCGAGGGGCAGCTCGACGCCGAGATCGCCACGAGCCACCATGACGCCGTCGAAGCTCAGCACGATTTCTTCGAGCCGCTCCACGGCCTCCGGCTTCTCGATCTTGGCGATCACGGGCCGCCGAATGCCCACGGCGTCCATCACCTGGTGCACGAGCTTGACGTCCTCGGCGGCGCGCACGAACGACAGCGCGATGAAGTCGACGCCGAGCTTGAGCGCGAACTCGAGATCATTGGCGTCCTTCTCCGACAGCGGCGGCACGCTGACCGTGACGCCCGGTAGCGACAGCCCCTTGTTGTTGCTGACCGGGCCGCCTTCGGTGACGTCACAGACGACGTCCGTGCCGTTGTCGATCTCGACCGCAACCAGGGCGATGTTGCCGTCGTCGACGAGCAACCGGTCGCCGGGACGCACGTCGTCCGCGAGATGGGGGTACGTGGTCGACACCCGGTCATGGGTGCCCTCGACGTCCTCGACGGTGATGCGTATCCGCTCACCGGTACGCCATTCGGTCGCGCCGTCGGCGAAGCGGCCCAACCGGATCTTCGGCCCCTGGAGGTCGGCGAGGATGGCGATGTTGCGGTCGGTCGTCTCTGCGGCCTGGCGCACCTCGCGGAAGCGCCGGCCGTGCTCGGCGTGCTCGCCGTGGCTGAAGTTCAGCCGGGCGACGTCCATACCGGCCTCGACGAGCGCGCGTACACGCTCCGGCGAGTCCGTGGACGGCCCGAGGGTGCAGACGATCTTGGCGCGACGTGCCACGGTGACCACCCTACGATGCGGGCGTGATGGACGTCGCGGGCGCAGTCGCCGATGCGTGTCAGGCGCGCGTGGAGTCGGTGCATCCGGTGGCCGGCGGCGACATCTGCCGTGCCTGGATGGTGAGCTTCGTCGACGGCACGCCGGCGTTCGCGAAGACGTTCACCGGCGATTCGGCGATGTTCGAGGCAGAAGCGCACAGCTTGCGCTGGCTCGCCGAAGGCGGCGCCCCCGTGCCGCGCGTGCTCGGCGTCGGCGCGGACGTCCTGGTGCTGGCCTGGCTCGACGCCGGGCGGCCGTCGCGTGCCGCGGCACACCGGCTCGGCGCGGCTCTGGCCACGATGCACAGGGCCGGCGCGAACAGCTTCGGCGCGCCGTGGCCAGGGTTCGCCGGCAGGCTGCGGCTGGCCAACACGCCCGCCCCGACGTGGCCGGAGTTCTTCGCGGGAACCCGCCTGCTGCCGCTGGCCCGCCAGGCCCACGACGCCGGCGCGCTCGACGACGTCACCGCGATCGAGCGGGTGGCGGCGCGCCTGGCGTCACTGGGCGGGCCGGCCGAGGCACCGGCGCGGCTGCACGGCGACCTGTGGTCGGGCAACATACTGTGGAGTACGGAGGGCGCATGGCTCGTCGACCCCGCCGCTTACGGGGGCCACCGCGAGACAGACCTGGCGATGCTTCAGCTCTTCGGCGCGCCGTACCTCGACGACATCGTGACGGCGTACCAAGAAGTGATGCCGCTCGCGAACGGGTGGCAGGACCGCGTTGAGCTGCACCAGATGTACCCGCTGCTGGCGCACGCCGTCATGTTCGGCGGCGGCTACGGTGCTCGAGCGTCAGCGATAGCCCGCCGTTATAGCTGAGGCAACGGCGTCGCTGCCGGGTGAATCACATACGCGACGCCGCCGCTGCGGTCACTGGGCAGCCACACGTTCGCGAACTGCTGCCGGTCGTAGACGTTCTCGACCGCGGCGTCACTCGCGATCAGCCGCGATGCCGGATCGTTGACGATCACGTCGCCGCTTGCGGTGAAGCCGCGGATCACCATCAGGTGTCCGTCCGTGCTGTAGCCGGCGCCGTCGAGTTCGCTGTTGTTGAATGCGACCGACACGACGAGCGGGATGCCGGCCTTGATGTACTGCTCCGCGTCAGTCAGCGACCGCAGTTGCCCAACCTGCCCCTCGAGCCCGAACGAAGCGGCGTAGCCGACGTTGAACGGCCAGTTGCCGGCGCCGTTGTAGTGCCAGTCGAAGGTGTGCATCGCCGCGTAATCGACGCTCGGGTCGGCGTACGGGATGCCGCTCAGATCACTGGCACTGGATGCCGGCCCCAGTACTCGACCACCATCTCCGTCGAGGTCGGGCTGCACCACGCCTCCCCGCCGCCGTCGTACTCCGGGTATTCACCGTGATGGACTTCCTGCGAGTACTGCGGCACGTCGAGCGTGATGCCCTCGGCGCCGCCGAGTGGCCCGGCAGGCACCGTCTTGGCCGTAGGCAGTGCAGACGTGAGCGCGCCCACCGACCGCACGGTCGGCGCCGCCGAGCTTCCCGCCTTGCGGTAGAGCGTGACACGCAGTTGGTAGTTGGTCAGCGCCAGCTTCTTGGCCGCGAAAACGTGTCGATGGCGACCGTGCCGTCGGCGTCGCCCTGACTGCCGACCGACGTACGGGGATGTCGCCGGTGTCCGAAGGCATCTGCGAGCTCCAGCGGCCCATCACGTACCACTTGGTGCTCACGCCGGTCGTATTGGTGCCGTGCATCTCGACCTGAATCCACGTCCCGGGCGGCGTGTCGGCGGTCCAGCTCGAGACGAGCTCGGTCAGGCCGAAGCCGACGTCGTAGACCGGCGAGGTCCACGTGTCGTAGTCGTAGGAGATCGGCAACGTGCCGGCGGCGTCGAACGGGTCGGTGTAGCCAAGCGTGCCGGTGGACGTGTCGAACGCGATCGCGCCGTCGCCGACGGATGCCGGTTGTGTGCCGGCGAACGAGCCGGCGGCGAAGTCGTCGGAGGTCGTCCAGACGTGGTAGCCCACCTGCGCCGTGGGCTGCTGCTTGGCCGACGCGCTCGGAGCGGCGACGACAGCCAGAGCGGCGGCCGCCACCGCGACGGGAACGGCGAAACCGTCGGGCAACATGCGCGGTGCTAACGCCATCCCGGTCATGTCCTCAATGCCTGGCACAGTGCTGTCGTGACTGCTGAGTGGCTGGCGCTCGCCGACAAGCTGGCGCGCTGGGCGATCGAGCGGGTCGGTCCGGTGCGCCGGCATGTGGTCAACACCAAGACAGGGCCACCGACCTCGTCACCGACGCCGACCGCGCGATCGAGCGGCACGTGCGCGACACCGTGCTGCGGCATTTCCCCGAACACCGCGTCGTGGGCGAGGAGTTCGGGGGGACGCCCGACGGCGCGCCGACCTGGTACGTCGACCCGATCGACGGCACCACGAACTTCGCGCGCGGCATCCCGTGGTTCTCGTTCAGCGTCGGCATCGTCGCGGCCGGCAGGCTGGTCGGTGGCGTCGTTGCGGATCTGACGCGGGGCGAGGTGCTCAGTGCGCGTACCGGGCACGGCTCGATGCTCGAGGGCGTTCCGGTCCGCTGCGCGGATACGAGCGGGCTGGCCGGCGAAGTGGTGCTCACCGAGT
>JBKOXO010000236.1:0-22193 GCA_046744105.1 Actinomycetota bacterium | reverse complement strand
AGCAGAGATCATCTGTCAATCACTCTTATGTCTGCCATTGATCAACATAGCGTAGTAAGCTAAAACGTTCTTGTGCCAGGATTTGCAGGATCTAGGGGGCGCGCCCGGAGGGATTCGAACCCCCAACCTCTTGATCCGTAGTCAAGTGCTCTATCCGTTGAGCTACGGGCGCGAGTGCCGACGGACGAGTCTACAGGGGTGCCCCACGCCGGGCCGGCAAGGGAGGAAGCTGGCGGAGGCTCCGGCATTCGAACCCGGCAGGGGGTTTTAAGCCCCCTTCCGCGTCCAGCGACACATGCCAAGGCCTCCCGCTGAGAACTCGGAACGCGTCCGGGACGGTGAGCGTGCCGGCCGGGTTTGGCGGCAGTCGAATCGGCCGTTTTTGTGAGCACCACGCCGGTTGGGCGGCCAAGGGCCTCGAGCGGAAGCTCGAACGTCATGGGCACAGGTAGCGCATGCAGCCGGCGCAGCAACGCTCCCAGCATCCCGACCTCAATGCGACGCAACCGGCCCCCGAGCTGCTTCGTCGAGGTGCGGGAACGCCGAGCGGAAGGCTGGCCTTCGATTCCTCTCGCTTTCCGCTGCTCGTTTCATGATCGTCGTCATGACGCTCGGCGTCATAGCGGTCGGTCGGCTGCGTGTCGTACCGCACGCAACACCGCGTCGGTGAGCGTGATCTTCTGTCCGTCCTGGGTGATCGGACGCTCCGGGGCCGATGTGGTGATGTCCCACGCGGACGGGTCCAGCACGGTGGCGATCTCCTCGGCCCTGAACATCAGGTGGGGCAGGCGCGGGCGCCGTACCGTCGTGTCCAGGTCGGCCGGGTGGTGACCGACGATGAGAAGCGTCCCGCCCGGGCGGACGGCCGCGGCCAGCCGACGGTGCAGGGCTTCGCCCGCCGGCAGGTGCACGTATTGCGCCGACACCAGGTCGAACTGCGCCCGGGGCGGGATCCCACGCCGTGACGTCGGCCCGCCGCCAGGTGACGTCCACGCCAGCGTCGGCTGCGTGCCGGGCGGCGCGGTCCAGCGCGACCTGTGACACGTCCACCCCGGTGACACTCCATCCACGCGAGGCGAGCCAGATCGCGTCCGCGCCATCACCGCTGCCGACGTCCAGCGCCCTGCCGGGCGGGAGGTCGGCGGCGGTGGCCACCAGCTGCGGATTGGGTTTGCCGCTCCAGACCTGTTTCCCCGACCCGTACCGCTGCTCCCAGTAATCCCGCGACAACACGCGGACGGTGAGCCGGGTGTCCTCGGCGACGAGGTCGGCGTTGATGGCGGCGGCCGCAGCCGCCCCGCCCGCCGCCGCGCTCACCACCTGCGCCATGACGTCGGTGACGTTGCCGGCGACCCACACTCCGGGTACCTCCGTCAGCCCCGTCGGGTCGGCCGCGATCGACTCGCCGATGCCCATCGGGTGCGCAGTCGGCTCGAGACCGAGGCCCGTGAGCACTGCCGAGTTGGCCACCAGCCGCGGCGCGACCGCTACCGCCGAGCAGGCCACGACCGTCCCGACGGCCAGTCGGAGGCCGGTGATCCGGTCATCGGTTACCTCCAGCGATTCCACGGGCCCGGTGACCACGCGGATGCCCCAGGCGGTCAGCTCCTCCGTCTGCTGTTGGGTCAGCGCCGGGGCGGTGTGCTGGAAGAAGGTCACCTCCGATGTCAACTGCCGGAACAGCAGCGCCTGATGCACCGCCCGCTCGGTGTTGGTGGCGAGCACGCCGACGGGCCGGTCGCGCACCTCCCATCCGTGGCAGTACGGGCAGTGCACCACATCGCGACCCCAGCGCTCCGCCACTCCTGTGATGTCGGGCAGTTCGTCGGCAAGGCCAGTGGTCACCAGCAAACGCCGGGCCGCGACGGAGCAGCCGTCGTCGAGGCTCACGTCGAATCCGTCGTCGGTGCGCCGCGCCGCGACGGCCGTCGCTGGTAGCACCAGCCCGCCGTAACGCTTGACCTCTGCCCGCCCGATCTCGACGAACTCGAGCGGGCTGACACCATCGCGAGACAAGAACCCATGGATCCCCTCGGCGGGCGAGTTGCGGGGTGACCCGGCGTCGACCACGACCACCGAACGCCGAGCCCGGCCCAATACAACTGCGCCGCTCAGTCCGGCGGCACCGCCGCCAAGCACCGCGACATCGAATCTCTGTGTCATGGCAACCACCATCGGGTCCCGTCGGCAGGACGGGCAACTAAACTTGCCGGAATGGCAAACGTGGACGAGGTGCTGGCCGCCGTCGGGTCCCGGCTGCGCGCGATCCGCAGGCAACGCGAGACGACTCTCGCCGACGTGGCGGCCGAGACCGGCATCTCGGTGTCCACGCTGTCGCGGCTGGAGGCCGGTCGCCGCCGCCCCTCGCTGGAGCTCCTGCTGCCGCTCGCCCAGGCGTACGGCGTGCCGATCGACGAGCTCATCGGCGCGCCGCCGACCGGTGACCCGCGCATCCACCTGCGCCCGGTACGGCGCAACGGCATGACATTCATCCCGCTCACCCGCCGGGCCGGCGGCCTGCAGGCGTACAAGTTGATCATCCCGGCCCGGCGTGGCACCCCAGAGCAGAAGACCCACGAAGGCTACGAGTGGATGTACGTGCTCAACGGCCGCCTTCGCCTGCTCCTCGGCGACCAGGATCTGGTGTTGACTCAGGGCGAGGCGGCCGAGTTCGACTTCCGCGTACCCCACTGGTTCGCGAGCGCCGACCCCACCCCGGTCGAGGTACTAGTCCTGTTCGGCCGCCAAGGCGAACGCGCCCACCTCCGCGCCCGCTCCGTACCGCGATAGCGGCTCGCCACGATGACGGACACCTTCACCTGCGCGCTCCCCCCACATCGGCGGGCGGTCCGCACGCGCTGTTAAGCCAGATCAGGCAGACCCTGATACACCCGAAGGTGCGCATGGCTGCTCACCTGGCTCGTCGACGCCGCTGTCACACTCGAACGCGCAATTCAGCTGTGCTGCCGCTTTTTGGCTCGTCACCGTTGCGATGGAGCTCGATCGGTACGCCACCAGGCGCCGAATGGCGGCGACTACGGAGAAGCGCCGCACGTTGATGCCGTGACTTCGGCACGTAATCGGTACCGCAACTCGTTGACAGCCGTCGTCAGCCGGACTCGTGTCGACGGGCCGATGGCGCCCACCCCAACATTTCCGGCTCTACTGACTGATCCGGCGGAGGCTCCGGGATTCGAACCCGGGAGGGGCGATAAACCCCAACCGCATTAGCAGTGCGGCGCCATAGACCAGACTAGGCGAAGCCTCCGGACGACGCGGCGGTCGCCGAGCCATCAGGGTACAGGCTGCTACGCCCGGCCAAGCAGCCGCTTGAGCAGGTGCGGCCGGACGAGAAATGCCTCCGCCTCCAGGGCGGCGATTGCGATGCGGGGCAGGTCGCGGGTGGCCGGATACGACAGGAAACGCGGCTGCCACGCCGGCCGGAATTTCACATTGAACCGGTAGAGCGACTCGATCTGCCACCACCGGGAGAGGAAGAGCAGCACGCCGCGCCAGGCACGCAGCACCGGTCCGGCGCCGATCTTCTCGCCGCGCTCGATGGCGTCCCGGAACACCGCGAAGTTCAGCGATACCCGCAGCACGCCGAGTGCAGGGCAGGCCTCGATAACCCGCGCGATCATGAACTCGTTCAGCCCGTTGTCGGCGGACCGATCGCGCCGCATGAGGTCGAGCGACAACCCGTCGGCGCCCCACGGGACGAAGTGCAGCATGCCGCGCAGCACCCCGTCCTGGTGCGCGGTGGCGATGACGCAGTCCGGGTCGGCCACATCGCCCAGCCGGGATAGCGCCATCGAGAATCCCCGTTCGACAGCGGCCCCCCGCCAGGCGGCGGCTACCCGCAGCAGATCGGCGAACGCGTCGGGATCGATGTCGCGGGCGCGCCGCACCACCACGTCGTAGCCGGCCCGGCACACCCGGGTGCACGCCTGCCGCACGCCCCGCATCGCACGTCCCTCCAGCGTGAAGTCCGGGACGTCGACGATCGCCTCGTCGCCCAGCTCGATCGCGGACAGCCCGCACTCACGCCGGAACACGACCGCGCCGAGTTCGCCACACCCGATGACGGCCGGCGTCCAGCCGTGCTCGTCGACGAGCCGGCGGTAGGCGTGCATCGCGCCCGGCCACGCCTCGGGGTCGCCGATCGGATCGCCGCTGACCAAGGCAACGCCCTGCACAACGCGGTACGTGATTGCCGCCTTGCCGGTGGGTGACCACACGACGGACTTGTCGCGGCGCAGCGCGAAGTAGCCGAGCGAGTCGCGGCCGCCCTGCCGGGCCAGCAGCGAACGTAGCCGAGTCTCGCTCTCCGCCGAGAGCCGGCACAGCGGTTCGGACGGCCGCAGCACCAGCCACGCCACCGCGAGCACCGCGAGGAGCCCGAAGCCCAGCAACGTGCCGTGGAAGATGTCGCTGAACCGCTCGCCGGACAGGCGCACGGGGCCGTTCGCGCCCACCAGCGCGTAGCCGACCTCCTCCAGGCGCGCCCAAAACGACGGATGTCCCACCACGCGGTCGTTGTCGACATACAGCGACGCCATGCCGTACAGGACGGCGACCGCGACGAATTGCCCGAACACCCGCAGCGCAAGCCATCGCGACGCCGGGTCGGCCTTGGCGCGGAACTGCGAGCGCGCCGTCAGCAACATGATCAGCAGCAGGAACGGCGTCAGCGCCTCGAGGACTTTGTGGCCCTTGAGGACGTGCGCCACGATCAAGATCGCTGTGACCGCGACCGAGGCGACCCAGGCGACCCGCTTGCGCTTGCGGAGGCCGGCCGCCAAGCGCAGCAATAGCAGGCCGGCAACCGCGCTCACCGCGGCGGCCGCCGCAGTCGCCGGAATGCCGAGCGGGTCGGTGATTGCGTGCACCCGGCCCCGCTCAGCCGGACGCAACGCGCCGATCAGGGTCAGCAGTCCGACGATCGCCGCGAAGGCCGAGATGACACGCGGCGAGAAGGAGACATATCCGGTGCGCACCCGCGTAAACGCGGTCGGCGGGGCCGGCGCTCGTTCATGCTGTGCTGTAGGCAGCACTATCGCCAGGCTCCTTCGTTGCGGACCGACCGACCATGGTGCCCTATCGGGTACAGCGGCCAGCAGACGGCCACGGTCAAGCCGGACGCAGCAGGGGCATGACGATGTCGTCGACGACGCGCACGACGTGCTCGTTGGAAACCGGCAGGCCCTGAATGATGAGTCGGGTCAGCAGCATTGCCGGCAGTACCTCGGCAACGAGCTCGTCGGCGGCCTCCGGACGTACCTCGCCACGCGCGACGCCGCGCCGCAGCACGCCTAGCAGGGCTTCCCGCTTCGGGCACCCCACGCGCGCGTCGAGGGCGGCGGCAAGCTCGGCGTCGCGGCTGGTCTCACACCCCACCGCGCGGATGGCCTCCCCCACGCCACTGCTCACCAGCGCGCAGATGCGCCGGCCGACTTGCACGAGCGCGTCGCGGGTGGTGGTAGCGGCTGTCACCGAGGTACCCACCAGATCGAACGCCTCACCCGCCTTCGCGCAGAACGCGGCAATGACAAGGTCCTGCTTCGTCGGCCAGCGCCGATAAATGCTGGCCTTGCCGGTGTGGGCGCGGGCAGCCACCGACTCGATGGTGAGAGCCGCATACCCGAACGCGGCAAGCTCGTCGACGACCGCGTCGTAGATCGCGCCCTCGAGCGCTTCGCCGCGGCGGCGGTGCCGCACGGCATCACTTGTCGTCACGCGGTGAGCGAAATCGACTGGTGCCGCGGTCATCTTTGTCAGACCCTTCGTCCAAGATGCCTGTGAACAGACTGAGGCCGTATCAGACTAACCGGTTGCGTCTCTTATCACAGGTTGACTAGCTTGGCTAAGAAACGCCCGCGTCTCCTATTGTTACGGCGAGATTTCGAACGGAGTATGCCCGTGTCAGGGACAGACGTCGCTACCTCGACCGGTGCCCGTCGTGTCACCCATCCCGCGCTGATCTTGTTGCTCATTGCCGGTGCTCAGCTGATGGTCGTGCTGGATGCCACCATCGTGAACATTTCGCTGCCGTCGATGGGCGCCTACTTCCACAAGAACCAGACGGACATGACGTGGGCGATCAACGCTTACGCGCTTGCGTTCGGCGGGTTGCTGCTGCTGGGCGGGCGAGCGGGCGACATCCTGGGCCGCCGTCGCATGTTCATCGTCGGGCTGGGACTGTTCTCGTTCGGCAGCCTGCTCGGTGGCCTGTCCACCACGTTCCCGCTCCTGCTAGGGGGACGCGTGGTGCAAGGCCTCGGCGGCGCGATCGCGTCACCGACCGCACTGTCGCTGGTCACCGTCTCGTTCAAGGAGGGTAGGGAGCGCAATCGCGCGTTCGCGGTATATGCCGCGGTGTCCGGCGCGGGCGGCGCCCTCGGCCTGCTGCTGGGCGGCATCCTGACCGAGTACGCCACCTGGCGATGGGTGCTGTTCGTCAACGTGCCGATCGGCGTGCTGCTGATGATCGGCGCGTTCCTCTACCTGCACGAGAGCGAGCGGCTAAAGGGCGGCTTCGACTTCCTCGGCGCGGCCTTGTCCGTGGGTGGCATGGTGACCCTCGTCTACGCGTTCATCCACGCGGCACGCGAGGGCTGGGCCAACGCGCAGACCTACGTCCTGTTCCCGCTGGCAGGTCTGCTACTGACCGCGTTCGTCCTGGTCGAGGCGTTTGTCGCCGAGCACCCGATGATGCCGATACGGCTGTTCCACAATCGTAGTAGGGCCGGCGCTTACCTAGTCATGCTGATGGCCGGTGCCGGGCTGTTCGGCATGTTCTACTTCCTGACGTTCTTCTTCCAGCAGGTCATGGGGTTCAGCGCGCTCAAGTCGGGTGTCGCCTACCTGCCGTTCCCGTTCGTGATCGCGATCGGCTCGCAGATCGTGGCCCGAATTCTGCCCCGGGTCGGGCCCAAGCTGCTCATCGTGAGCGGCAGCACGCTGATGACGCTGTCGCTGCTGTGGCTGGGGCAAGTCGATACCAGCACCACCTACTGGGGTGTAGTGCTTCCCGGCATGCTCGTGCTCGCCGCCGGCATGAGCATGCTGTTCGTGCCGCTGACCACTACCGCGGTCTCGAAGGTCGCCAATACTGACGCGGGCATCGCCTCCGCGCTGCTCAACGTCGGGCAGCAGGTCGGTGGCTCGATCGGGCTGTCGGTGCTGGCCACCGTGTTCGCGACTGCCTCCCACAACGCGGCCAAGACGCAGGCCTCCGAGCTTGCCAGTAGCAACCCGGCGTCCCTTCAGCACCTGCAACAGCTGAGCGTCGAGCACGGGGGTGGGCCAAAGGCGCCTGCCGCTGCCTGGCAGGACCCCGCGGCGGTGCATGCGCTGCACGCCATCCAGGCACACGGCTCGGCCATCAGTTTCCTGGCGGCTGCGGTCTTCGGAGCGGTCGCAATTGTCATCGCCCTGCTGATGATCAAGATTCGAAGGGCCGACCTGCCGCAGACACAGCCGGCCGACGACGCACTCGCGACCAGCGCCGCATAGCTCATCCGCGCCGAGCGCGAGCCTGTTCGCGCGAGCGCTCATCGCGCCAGTCAGCACTCGATCACGTTGACGGCCAGCCCGCCGCGGGCCGTCTCCTTGTACTTGACCTTCATGTCGGCCCCCGTCTCACGCATCGTCTTGATCACCTTGTCCAGGCTGACGATGTGCCGACCGTCCCCGCACAGCGCGATGCGGGCTGCGTTGATCGCCTTAACCGCGGCCATCGCGTTGCGTTCGATGCACGGCACCTGGACGAGGCCGCCGACCGGGTCACAGGTCAGGCCAAGGTTGTGCTCCATGCCGATCTCGGCGGCGTTTTCGACCTGAGCGGGCGTGCCACCGAGCACCTCGCACAACGCGCCGGCCGCCATCGAGCAGGCCGAGCCGACCTCGCCCTGGCAACCGACCTCGGCGCCGGAGATCGACGCGTTCTCCTTGTACAGCACACCGATCGCACCGGCGGCGAGCAGGAAGCGCACCACGCCCTCGTCGGACGCTCCGGGCACGAACTTGACGTAGTAGTGCAGCACCGCGGGCAGCACGCCGGCGGCGCCGTTGGTCGGCGCGGTGACGATCCGTCCACCGGCTGCGTTCTCTTCGTTGACGGCGAGCGCGAAGAGGTCCACCCAATCCATGACGCGCAGCGGATCCGTCGCGTAGGGATCGCCGCACAGGCGGCGGTACAGCTCCGGGGCTCGCCGGCGCACCCGAAGCCCGCCGGGCAGCGTTCCCTCGTTGGTGCACCCGGCGTCGACACACTGCTGCATCACGGTCCAGATGCCGAGCAGCCCGTCGCGTACCTCCGCCTCGCTGCGCCAGGACAGCTCGTTGGCCAGCATCACACCGCTGACGGGCAGCCCGGTATCCGAGCAGTGCGCCATCAACTCGGCCGCCGTGCTGAACGGGTAACGCACCGGGGTGTCATCGGGCTTGATCCGGTCGGCACCGGCGGCCGACTCGTTCACCACGAAGCCACCGCCGACCGAGTAGTACGTGCGCTCCCGCACTTCGGCGCCGTCAGCGTCAGACGCGGCAAAGCGCATGCCGTTCGGGTGGTACGGCAACGACGCCCGGCGGTGCAGCACGACCTCGACGGCGACGTCGCGCTTGCCAAGCAGGCTCACCCCGTCCCGCGTCACCGTGCGGGCCGTGTCGACGGTCTCCGGGCGCTCGCCTTCGAGCCCGAGCAGGACGGCCCGCTCGCTGCCGTGCCCGTGCCCGGTGGCCCCGAGCGAGCCGAACAGTTCGACCCGCACGGCGGCGACCCGGTCCAGCAGCCCGTCATCGGCGAGGCCGAACGCGAACCGCAGCGCGGCCCGCATCGGGCCGACGGTGTGCGACGACGACGGCCCGATGCCGATCGAGAACAGGTCGAAGACGCTAATGGCCACTAAGCCATCATGCGCCATCTCCGGATCGCGCAACTTCCGACAGCGTCAGGCTGCCAAAAGTTGCGCAATCCGGGCTCAGACGACCGTCAGGGTCACCTCGATGTTTCCCCGGGTGGCCTTTGAGTACGGGCAGAACTCGTGCGCCAACTCGACCAGCTCGCGCGCCTTCTCCGGCTCCACGCCCGGGATGTTCACCTCGAGTTCGACAGCCAGCCCGAATCCGCCGTCGTCGGTCGAGCCGAACGACACGTGCGCGGTGACCGTCGAGTCGGACGTGTCGATGCCCTGGGTCTTCGCGCGCTTCAGCAATGCACCCTGAAAGCACGCGGAGTAGCCGGCGGCGAACAACGTCTCAGGGTTGACGTGCGGCTCGGGCGTAGTGCCCGGCTGGGCTAGATCGAAGTCCACGAGGCCGTCGGCACTGCGAACGTGCCCGGCGCGACCGCCCTTGGCGGTAGCTGACGTGGTGTAAGCGACCTTGTTCAGCGTGATAGGCATTTCGCTCCTTCACATGCGGGATGTCCCTTCCTTAAGGACGGTAGTCGCCGCGGCCTTCCGGGACACTGGACGGTGTGACCGTTATCCGCCGCACGCCGCTGCACGCGGCCACGGTCGTCGACGCCCACGACCTGACCCCGCGGATGCGGCGCATCACCCTGTCGGCGCCGACACTCGACCAGCCGCGCCCTGCGCAGGACGTCGAGCTGGTGCTGGCCGATGACACCGGCCGCAAGTTAAAGCGGCGCTACACGATCACGCGATACCGCAATGGACGCTTCGACATCGACGCGCTGCTGCACGGTGACGCGCCGGGCGCGACCTGGGCGGCGAGAGCCGCGCCGAGCGATGACGTGCAGTTCTTCGGGCCGCGGGGGCGGCTGGAGCTGCGCGGTGCCGACTGGCACCTGTTCATCGGCGATGAGTCGGCGCTGCCGGCGATCGCCGAGCTGGCCATGGCGGTCCGTACCCCGGCGTATGCGTTGCTCGAAGTAGGCGACGACAAGGACGAGTTGCCGGTTGCCGCCCACGTGCGCTGGCTGCACCGTGGCGCCACCCCGCCCGGGGGCCCGGACCTGCTTGCCGCCGCCGTCGATGCGTTCGCGCCGCCGCCCGGCACCGGGCACGCCTACGCGATGGGCGAATCCCGGGTGGTCGCGGCGCTGCGTCCCCGGCTGCATGTGCTGGGCATTCCCAACGAGCAGCTGTACGTCAAGGGCTACTGGAACGTGGGGCGGGTCGCGGTGAGCTCGCGCACCTCGGCGTAGCGCGCGCGCACCCCAGGTGCGGGCTCGGCCTCGAACGTTGCCGCGTCGCCCAGCTGCCAGTGCGGCCGCTCGCCGGTCAGCACCCAGGCCGCCTGCCGGGCGGCGCCGTCGGCGACGTACTCGCCCGGCTCGGGTACCGTGACCGGCCGGGCCAAGATCGTGGGGGCGATGCGGCGCACCGCCTCGGACCGCGCGCCGCCGCCGATCAGGAAGATCCGCTCGACGGGCACGCCCTGCGAGATCAGCGCATCCAGCCCGTCGGCCAGCCCGCACAGCAGCCCCTCGACGGCGGCACGGGCGAGATGCGCCGGCGTGGAGTTGGCGAGCTGCAGCCCGTGCAGGGCGCCGGTCGAGTCGGGACGGTCCGGCGTCCGCTCGCCGTCGAGGTACGGGACGAGGGCCAGCCCGCCGGCGCCGGGCGGGGCTTGCAGCGTGAGCTGCGCCAGGCGCATGTGATCGACGCCGAGGATCGAGGCGACGGCGTCCAGCACGCGGGCGGCGTTCAGCGTGGCGACGAGGGGCAGGAAGTCGCCGGTGGCCGACGCGAAGCCCGCGACGGTGCCGCTCGCGTCGGCGGTCGGGGTGGGGCTCGTCGCGAACACCGTGCCGGATGTCCCGACGGAGACGATCACGTCACCGGGCCGGGCGTCGAGGCCCAGTGCCGCGGCGGCGTTGTCGCCGGCGCCCGGCCCGAGCACGACGCCTTCCGGAGTGTGACCTGCCGGCTCGTCCGCCTTCAGGACGCGCGGCACGGCGGCGTCGTGGCCGAGTGCGCGGCGCAGTAGGTCGAGCCGGTACTCGCCGGTCGCCGGCGACCAGTAGCCCGTGCCGCTGGCGTCGCTGCGGTCGGTGGCGAGCTCCGGCGCGGAACGCGCCGCGCCGACCGTAGGTCCAGGCGCCTCGAATGGCTGGGCCCCGAGGCGGTGGGTGAGCCAGTCGTGCGGCAGGCACACTGCCGCTGTCCGGGCCGCGCGCTCCGGCTCGTGGTCGGCCAGCCAGCGCAGCTTCGTCACCGTGAACGACGCGACGGGTACCAACCCGACCGCATCTGCCCACGCCGCGGGCCCGCCGAGTTCGGCGGTCAGGTCGGCGGCCGCGGCGCCCGAACGGGTGTCGTTCCACAGCAAGGCTTTGCGGATGACGGCCTCTGCCTCGTCCAGGCACACCATGCCGTGCTGCTGCCCCGCGACGGAGAGCGCGGCCACGTCCTCCAGGCCGCCCGCGTCCCGGATCGCCGCCCGTAGCGCCACCCACCAGGCGACCGGGTCGACCTCCGTGCCGTCCGGATGTGCGGCCCTCCCCTGCCGGACGAGCGCGCCGGTTGCCGCGTCGCGCACCACAACCTTGCAGGCTTGGGTGGACGAGTCGACCCCTGCGACAAGTGCCATTGCTCTAAGTTACGGGCATGACCCCGGATGACATGCTCACGTTCATGCCGTTCGCGCGAGCCGCCGGCGTCGAGCTGATCATCGCACGAAAGGACGAAGTGGTCGGCCGGCTTGCCTGGGCCGCCGAGCGCACGACAGCGGGCGGCGTGCTGCATGGCGGCGCCGTCATGACCCTGGCCGACACGACCGGCGCCGTCTGCGCCTTCCTCAACCTTCCCGACGGCGCGCGCACCTCGACGATCTCGTCCAGCACCGTGTTCACCGGGGCGGTGCGCTCCGGCATGGTGACTGCCACGTCGATGCCGCTGCACGTCGGGCGTACCACCATCGCCGTGCGCACCGATCTGTCCGACGATGCCGGCCGCTACGTCGCGCATGTGACGCAGATCCAGGCCGTGCTGACGAACTCGAGCTAGTGTTCGGGCGGCGCTCGTGATGCCATCAGGGTATGAACAATCCGCGTGCAGGTAGCCCGGCCACGCCCGCCGACCTGGTCGACATCGCCAAGCTCGTCACCGCGTACTACACGATCCATCCCGACCCGGCGGCACCGGAGCAGCGCGTCGCGTTCGGCACGTCGGGGCACCGCGGCTCGGCGTTCACCGCGACGTTCAACGAGGACCACATCCTCGCCACCAGCCAGGCGATCTGCGACTACCGGGCCGCGCACAACATCACCGGGCCGCTGTTCCTGGGCGCTGACACGCACGCACTGTCCGAACCGGCCCGCGCCAGCGCACTCGAGGTGTTCGCCGCCAATGACGTCACCGTGCTGGTCGACGCACGCGGCGGCTACACCCCGACGCCTGCGGTGTCGCGCGCGATCCTGGCACATCCTGGCTCGGACGGGGTCGTGGTGACCCCATCGCACAATCCTCCGGCCGACGGCGGCTTCAAGTACAACCCGTCCGACGGCGGACCGGCCGGTACGGAGATCACCGGCTGGATCCAGGACCGTGCCAACGACCTGCTGGTCGCGCGGCTCGACGGCGTGCGGCGCACGTCGCGCCCCACCGTCGAGACCTACGACTTCCTGGAAGACTATGTAGCCCAGCTGCCGACCGTCGTCGACATGGACGCTATCCGCAGCATCAAGATCGGCGCCGACCCACTGGGCGGTGCCAGCGTGGCGTACTGGGCTGAGATCGCCTCGCGATACCGGCTCGACCTCACCGTGGTGAACCCGCTGGTCGACCCGACGTTCCGGTTCATGACCCTCGACTGGGACGGCAAGATCCGCATGGACTGCTCGTCCCCATTCGCGATGGCCTCGCTCATTGCGCGGCAGGGCGAGTTCACCATCGCGACCGGCAACGACACAGACGCCGACCGGCACGGCATCGTCACCGCCGATGCCGGCCTGATGAACCCCAATCACTACCTGGCCGTCGCGATCGACTACCTCTTCACGCACCGCCCGTCGTGGCCGCCCGCCGCTGCGGTGGGTAAGACGCTGGTCAGTTCCGCGCTGATCGACCGGGTCGCGGCCGGCCTCGGGCGGCGGCTGTTCGAGGTCCCCGTCGGCTTCAAGTGGTTCGTACCCGGACTGCTCGCGGGTGACGTCGCTTTCGGCGGCGAGGAGAGCGCCGGCGCGTCGTTCCTGTGCCAGGACGGCTCACCGTGGACGACCGACAAGGACGGCATCATCCTCGCGCTGCTGGCATCGGAAATGACCGCGATCACGGGCCGTTCTCCGTCCGAGCGATATCAGCAGCTGACCGACCGGTATGGCGCCCCCGCCTACGCGCGGATCGACGCGCCGGCGAATCGCGAGCAGAAGGTGGCGTTGGCCAGGCTCGACCACCTCGACGCCACCGAACTTGCCGGCGAGAAGATCACCGCCACGCTCACCACGGCGCCCGGCAATCAGGCGCCGATCGGTGGGCTGAAGGTGGTGACCGAGTCGGGATGGTTCGCCGCCCGCCCGTCCGGCACGGAGGACGTGTACAAGCTCTACGCCGAGTCGTTCCGTGGCCCCGAGCACCTCGCGCGCATCCAGGACGAGGCAAAGGCGATCATCGCCAAGGCTATCTAGCTCAGATCAGCCAGCGGTTCTTGTTCACGAACGGCACCCGAGCCCAGTACCTGCCCAGGCCCCACGTGTTGCCGGCGTAGGTGAGTGCCAGCACGACCAGCACAACCGCGTAGATGAAGTGGTAGTCGACCACCGGATTGCTCGACCCGGTCAGTGCGCCGGTTGAGTCGTGCTGCGCGGGCGGAAATTCCGAGAACCACATGAACCCCATCAGCACGACGCCGGCCAGTGCGCCGACTCGTAGCCCGATGCCGAGCAGCAACGTCAGGCCGATGCCCAGCAGGCCCATCATGAACAGCCAGTCCGCCCAGGTGGCGCCGGCGATCGAACGGAACCACGACTGAAACGGACCGACCTGGACATTGCTGAGGAACCCCTTGGTGGGCGAGCCGCCGTCGATCCACGACTTCGACTTCGGGCCGGCGCCGACGCTGTAGTGCCAGCCGAACGTCTTGTCGAAGAACGACCACAAGAACACGAATGCCATGGCCACGCGGAGCACCGCCAGCGCCCTCGAGGCGGCGGCGGTGAGCACCGACCCGGGAAGCTGAGAAAGCTCCGGGTGCACGGTCGGGGGAACCGTAGGACGGTGAGTAGTCATGGAAACGCCTCCCTTCGTCCACGTATTACTGTCTCGCCCGGCAGGCCCGCTGTCCATGCATGATCGGCTAACCGGAGCACGCCGGCGTCGATGGCAGCCGCACGACGCCCCTGCCGCGCACCGCGTAAACCACGCCGGGCACGGACGCCACCGGAGTGTCGGTCTCCGGGAAGGCGCCCGACGGCTCGCCGGTGCGCCCATCCAGGCAGACCACTGAGCCGCTGTCCGCGTACTTGATCCAGAGCACCGATCGCCCGGACCATCCGGACGCGCCGCGCTGCGCCTGCGCGTCGGGGCCGCCGACCAGAGTGACGCGCAGCGTGCGCGGGTCGAGGCGGCCCAGCCGGGACCCGAACGGCTGCCCGATGCCCACCAGCCAAATTCCGCCGTCGGTTACCGCGATCGACAACGGCCGCACGGTGGTGAGCCGGCGCACCGCCCGCGCGGCGTGCCGATCCACCGTGATCAGCTCGTGGGACTTCGACACCGCGAGCAGGCGGAACCGCGACGGGTCAGCCGCGATCAGCTGCATCGGGCCGGTGTATCCCGGCACCCGGATCGCGCGCTCTCCCATCGGGCCGCGATAGATGCCGTGGTTGGTTGCCATCCAGAGCTGGTTGTCGATCGCGTCCGCGGCAACCACCGCGGCCGGCACGCGGAACCGCCCGATGCCGGTCATCGCGCCGCCGGCGTAGACGAACACGTCGCTGCTGCCGGGCTCCGGCACGATCACCCAGACGAGGTCGCTCGTTGGGTTGGCCACGACCAGGTGCGCACCGACCGGCGCAGGCGCCCGGGCGCGGATCGAACCGTTTCGGTCTACAGCGACGAGCTGCTCCGGCGGTGACGTGAGGACGTAGAGCTCGCCGCCCCGGTCGAGCGCGAAATCCTGCACGGACAACCCGGCGACTCCCTGCGGCGCCGGACTGGTCACGCTCGTGCTCGGGCTGGCGGTGGGCGGCGCGGCGGCATGGTGCTGGACGCTCTTCAGCGCGAGGGCGGTGAGCCCTCCGGCGGCAATCACACCAATTGCGGAAAGGACGAGCCAGCGCGGCAGCCGTGGCCCGGGGGTGAGCTCCTCGTCGCCTTCGCCCTGGGCCGTCACCGGAACGACAACCGGCTGGTCACGGTCCATGTTGGTCAATCTGCCGGCCGCCCAGGACCGCTTCGCGGCGCTGCTTGGGGCACCGCGGCGGGCGGGTTCTGTCGTCGCGCCTCGGGCGCGCGAGTCTGATTCGCTCCGCAAGCGTCGCTCATGGCGCGAGCACTCATCGCCTCTAGCTCATCCAGGATGAAGATGGTCTGCGTGGAGATCACGTCGGGCATCGCCTGAAACGTGTTCAGCACCAGATCCCGCAGGCTCGCAGCGTCGTGCGTGCGGACGAGCAGCACCAGGTCGTTATCGCCGGAGACGAGGGCGCCGTGCCACACCTCGGGGATCTCGGCGATGCGGCGCCGCACGTCCTTCCACGAGTGTTGGCTGATCTTGAGGTGGACGTACGCCGAGATGTCGAACCCGTACCGCTCGGGGTCGACCACCGCCGTATAGCCAGTGATCACGCCCTGGCGTTGCAGCCGCTCGACGCGGGCGTACGCGCCGGCCCGGGAAATGTGCAGCTTCGCGGCGAGCGCGCGCATGGACAGCCGGCCGTCGGCGCGCAACTCGGCGATGACGCGCCGGTCCGTCTCGTCGAGCGTGGCCGATCGTCCACTCGCGGAACGACGGTCGCCCGTCCATCCAGTCATGTGGCTCGACGATAGCTGCCTTGTGGCCAAACGTCTCGACTCCTCGGCGAATTCTGGAGGAATGGCTCGCAACGTCGAACAATCGGCCCATGTCCACTGTCGCAACGCCGCGCCAGGAACTTAGCCGCGACCGGCTGCCCAGCGCCGAGCCGCTCCAGCTCATCACGCCCTCCGGTGAGGCGGTGCCAGGCGGGCACCTGCCGGACGATCGGGTGCTGCTCGGCATCTACCGGCAGATGGTCATCGGCCGCCGCTTCGACGCGCAGGCGACCGCGTTGACCAGGCAGGGCCGGCTCGCCGTCTACCCGTCCTCGCACGGGCAGGAGGCCTGCGAGGTCGGCGCCGTAACTGCGATGAGGTCACAGGACTGGCTGTTCCCGACCTACCGCGACTGCGTGGCGCTCGTCGCGCGCGGCGTCGACCCGGTCGAGACGCTGAGCCTGCTGCGCGGAGACTGGCACCTCGGCTACGACCCCTACGCGCACCGCGTGGCGCCGCAGTGCACGCCGCTCGCGACGAACACGCTGCACGCCGTGGGCCTCGCGCGGGCGGCCGCGATCAAGGGCGAGGACACGGTCGCACTCGTCTTCGTCGGCGACGGTGCCACCAGCGAGGGCGACATGCACGAGGCGCTGAATTTCGCAGCCGTGTGGCGCGCGCCGGTCGTGTTCCTCATCCAGAACAACGGCTACGCGATCAGCGTGCCCATGTCGAAGCAGAGCGCGGCCCAGTCACTTGCGCACAAGGGCGTCGGGTACGGCGTCGTGTCGATGCTGATCGACGGCAACGACCCGGCCATGGTGTACACCGCGGTGCAGTCGGCGCTGGAAGCCGCGCGGGCCGGCGAGGGGCCGACGCTGATCGAGGCCCGCACGTACCGCATCGAGGCGCACACCAACGCCGACGATGCGACCCGCTACCGCGACGAGGACGAGGTGCTGTCCTGGCTCGCCCGGGACCCGATCGACCGCCTCGACCGGTACCTGACTGCGAGGTCCGTTCTCGACGCGGGTACGCGCGAGCAGATCGCCCAGGAGGCGGAGGCGTTCGCGTCGTCCTTGCGGGATCGGATGAACGCCGACCCCGTGCTCGATGCGGCGGCGTTGTTCGAGCACGTGTACGCGACGCCGACGCCGGCGCTGCGCCGGCAGGCCACCCGGCTGGCCGGCGCCAAAGGTGAGCCGTGAGCGCCGTCGCGGCCGAGCCGATCACCATGGCTCGCGCGCTCAACCGCGCGCTGGCCGACGCGCTCGCCGCCGACGACCGGGTGCTCGTGTTCGGCGAGGACGTCGGGACGTTGGGCGGCGTGTTCCGCGTGACCGACGGGCTGGCCGCGCGGTTCGGCGAGACCCGCGTGTTCGACACCCCGCTGGCCGAGGCGGGCATCGTCGGCACCGCCATCGGCATGGCGATGAACGACCTGCGCCCGGTCGTCGAGATGCAGTTCGACGCGTTCGCGTATCCGGCGTTCGAGCAGATCACCAGCCATCTCGCGAAGCTGCGCAACCGCACTCGGGGACGCGTGGAGCTGCCCGTAGTAGTGCGCATTCCGTACGGCGGCGGCATCGGCGGCGTCGAGCACCACAGCGATTCGTCCGAGGCGTACTTCGCCCATACAGCCGGGCTGCGGGTCGTCACGCCCGGAACACCGTCCGACGCGTACGCCCTGTTGCGCGCGGCGATCGAGTGTCCCGACCCGGTGATCTTCTTCGAGCCGAAGCGCCTCTACTGGGCGAAGGATCCGTCGCCGCTGACGACCGGGACGCCGCTCGACGCCGCCGTCGTGCGGTGTCCCGGCACGGACGTCACCCTTATCGCCTACGGCCCGACGGTGCCGACCGCCCTTGAGACTGCAGCGGCGGCCGACGTCAGTGTCGAGGTGATCGACCTGCGCTCGCTCGCGCCCTTCGACGACGCGACGGTGTGCGCGTCGGTGCGGCGTACCGGCCGAGCCGTGGTGGTGCATGAAGCCCCCGGCTTCCTCGGCTACGGCGCGGAGGTGGCCGCCCGGGTGACGGAGCAGTGCTTTCACTACCTGCACGCGCCGGTGGCTCGCGTGACCGGCTTCGACATCCCGTACCCGCCGCCCATGTTGGAGGAGCACCACCTGCCGAATGTCGACCGCATCCTCGATGCGATCGAGCGTCTCCAGTGGGACGACACGGTGGTGCTGCCCGATGTCTGACGCCGAGCGCTCGCGTGAGGCGCAAAGGACACAGTTTGTACTTCCGGACCTTGGCGAGGGCCTCACCGAGGCGACGATCGTCGAGTGGCTGGTTGGCGTGGGCGACGCGATCCGCGTCGACCAGCCCATTGTCGAGGTGGAGACGGCGAAGGCACGCGTCGAGGTGCCGGCGCCGTTCGCCGGAGTGGTCGCGGCGCTGCACACCGAGGTCGGAGACACCGTCCCGGTCGGCTTTGCTCTGCTTACCGTGACACAACAGGAGGGTGCATTCGCCGAGCCGGGACTGGCCACCGCCCCGGCGGATGAGTCCGGTCGAGTGCTCGTGGGGTACGGCACGTCCACGCAGGCACGGCGCCGCCGCCGCTCCCGCACAACCGCGCCGGCGGCGGCGACCCCGGCGCCGGAAGCCGTCGGCGGCAATCGTCCCGTCATCTCCCCACTGGTACGGCGATTGGCCCGCGAGCACGACATAGATGTCGCCCGGCTGTCCGGCAGCGGCCCGGACGGCACTGTCTTGCGGCGCGACGTCGAGGCCGCCCTCTCCGATCGCGCAACAATTCCTGGTCCTGGACCAGGGATTGTTGCGCAATCGGTGAAGCGCGTACCGCTCAGCGGCGCGCGCAAATCAGCAGCTGAGCTGTACACCCGGTCACGGCGCGAGATCCCTGAGGCCACCGTGTGGGTCGACGTGGACGCCACAGGGCTGCTCGAGGCACGCGCGGCGCTGAACGCGGCACGCCCGGACCAGCCGGTGGGCGTGCTCGCGCTGCTGGCCCGCTTCGCCGTGCTGGGGCTGCGACGCTTCGCCGAGCTCAACGCGCGGATCGAGGACGACGCCCTGGTGTTGCTCGACGAGGTACATCTGGGCTTCGCCGCCCAGACCGATCACGGCCTGATCGTCCCGGTCGTGAAGAACGCACACACCATGTCCACCCGCGAACTGGCCGGGGCGATCGGTGCGCATGCCGCCGATGCCCGCTCGGGGGCGATTGCCCCGGCCGCCTTGCGCGGCGGGACGTTCACCGTGAACAACTACGGTGTGTTCGGCGTGGACGGCTCCGCGGCGATCATCAACTACCCGGAGGTGGCCATCTTGGGCATGGGCCGCATCATCGACCGACCCTGGGCGGTCGATGAGCAAGTCGCCGTCCGCAAGGTCACGCAGCTCACCCTGGCCTTCGATCACCGCGCCTGCGACGGCGCCGTGGCCGGTGGCTTCCTGCGCTTCGTCGCCGACTGCGTGGAATCACCCGTCACCGCACTGGGTGACCTCTGAGTCCCGGGCACAGCCGCGGCTGCGCCGCTTGCGGCACAGCAGCCGGATTCCCGGGCAGTCAACGAGGCCGGCGCTCGGCGAGCGCCGGTCCCCGTGAACACAGAGGCAACGGCCGCCGTGGCGGATTGCTCGCGAATGCGAGTATTCCGTGATCCTCCGGGGGGTAAGGGACGACGGTTCTCAAGCATCCGCGGCCCCACCACGGCGGCCTTCGACCTCATTCGTGAGCGCCGCATCACCGACGGACGCGATGCCAACCGATCTCACCGAACGAGGCCGTGCCCTGCTGTCGCGGCCGCCAGGACTACGACCGCAACGTCTCTTCAGTTGTTACCTCACCAGCGGTGCCTACCACCAGTCCAGAAGGGGCTGCGCCGTTCCGGACTGTGCGGGGGCCGGCGTGTCAGCACTAGCCGACGTCACCGCCGTTCCAACCAGCCCGAAGAACACACCCGCCAGGACGGCCAGCGCTAGCCGACGCACGCGTGGTGTAAACAAATTCGACCCCTTTCACAAGGTTTGGAACGCCGTTGTCCCAACCAAACTCCACTACGGGCTCTGGCATACGCCACGCCACCCATAGGATCGATCGCGCACGTGCGCAAACACAAACACTCCTGCTGGCAGCTAGCTGCCTGTCACCAACTGCAATGCGGGGGGCCACATGACCGAAGAGGGCGAACTCGGCAATCTTGACGTCGAGCTGTACCGAGCGCTGCTGAACCAGCCGAGGAGCACGCTCAATGACGTCGCGCCGACCGTCGGCGTGAGCACCGACGAGCTCGACAAACCGGCGGCGGCACTGATCGAGATCGGCCTGATCACGACCGATGACGGCGCCCACTTCACCGCCGAGAACCCGTCTCTTGCCGAGATGGCAACCCTGGGCGCCGAGGAACTCGAGCTCAACGCGCGCCGGGTCGCCGTCGAGGCCCGCCGCGCGGCGATCCGGCAGGTAATGCCCGACTGGGCACGTGCCATCCGGGAGCAGAACCCGCAGCCAAGCGTCGAGGTGGTTACCGATCCGGAGGCTGCACGCAACGTCCTCATGTACTTCGCCGAGCACTGCCAGCAGGAGGTGCTCTCCGTCGCGCCGGGCCGGGGCCCCGCCCGTATCGACCCCCGCACCCGCATCGCCAACCTGTACTCGCTCGGCCGCGGCGTCGCTACTCGCCTGCTGTACCAGCACGTGGCGCTGCGCGACCGGGCCACCCGCGCCTACCTGCGCGAACTCGCCGAGAACGGCGCACGCATCAGGCTCGCACCGGCGGTGCCCGGGCGCAGCCTCATCATCGACCGCGAGGTCGCGCTGCTGCCCACTCCGTCCGGTGAGCCGGGACTCACTCAGTTCGCGGTCGTGCGCGAGCCGCGTGTGGTCACGTGGCTCGTGTCGACATTCGAGCAGTTGTGGGCGGAGGCGTCGCCACTCGACGAGGTGCTCGACCATCAGCATGCCGAGCCGGAGGTCGACGAGACGCGCCTGGCCATCCTGCGCTTGATGGCCGACGGCGAGAAGGACGAGGCGATCTCCCGCCGGCTGTCGATCTCGGTGCGGACCTGCCGGCGACACATCGCCGACTACATGGCGCAGGTAGGCGCCACATCACGGTTCCAGGCCGGCGTTATCGCGTCGCGCAACGGGCACCTCGACATACCGCCCCCGGTTGCTTAGCTTTCCAACACAACCTCGTCGGGGTTCTTGTCCGGACGCAGGCCGCGCCATGAGGGATGCCGCAGCCGGCCGTCGCCCGTCCACTCGCCGAACATGACCTCGCCGACGAGTTGGGGTGCCACCCACTGTGCGTCGCGCGCGTCGGCCCGCGGGACGTCCGGCGAGAACGGCGAGGTCTTGCGGGCGATGTGGCCGAGCCGTTCGGCCAGGTCCCGCAGCATCGCATCGGTGAAGCCGGTACCGACCTGCCCCACATAACGGAGGCCCTCGGACGTCGGCACCCCGAGCAGCAGCGCACCGACCGTTCCCGCGCGGCGCCCCTTGCCTGGGCTCCACCCGCCGACGACGACCTCCTGGGTGCGAAAGTTCTTGACCTTCACCCAGTCAGGCGAGCGACGTCCCGGCAGGTACCGGGAACCCGATCGCTTGGCCATGATCCCTTCCAGCCCTTGCTGCTTGCTCGCCTCGACGGCGTGCGCGCCATCACCTGTGAATGCGGGCGGTATCTGCCATGAGTCGCCGTCGAGCTCGAGCCCTTCAAGCAGTTCCCGACGCTGGGTGTAGGGCAGGTCGAACAGATTGCGGCCGTCCAGATGTAGCAGGTCGAAGATCAGGTACACGGCGGGGTCGCTCTCGGCGAGGCGGCGCGCCGTCGCCGCGGACGCGACGTGCATGCGCTGCTGCAGCCGCTTGAAGCTGGGGCGCCCGGCCTCGTCGAAACTGACGATCTCGCCGTCGAGCAGGGCCTGCGTCTCGCCAAGTTGCTCAGCGATGCTGTGCAATTCCGGATAGCTCACCGTCACATCGATGTCGTTACGTGAGGTGAATCGAACGCGGCCGTCCTGAAGATAGGTGAGCGCCCGCACGCCGTCCCACTTCATCTCGTAGGACCAGTTGGCATCGTCCTTCGGCAACTCGCCCAGCGTCGCGAGCATCGGCCGGACATGCTCGGGTAGCCGGGTCACACGTCGATCTTCCCTTAGACCGGAAGTCGAGGGCGTAGCGGCCGAGCCTATTTCGCGGCGCCACGCCCCGGCCCGCCACCCGTCACGGTTTGCGGGCGGCGGCCAAAGCGGCGGCATCGTTCGCAAGACGTGGCCAGCCGAATCGCTCGCACCA
>JBKOXO010000039.1:0-4579 GCA_046744105.1 Actinomycetota bacterium | reverse complement strand
GGGGTCGGCTCGCCCCGGTGTCGGTCGCGGTGCTCGCTGCGTGCGTGTTGGCCGGCTTCGACGCGCTCGCGCCACTGCCCGCCGCCTACGCCGCATGGTCGCGATACCGCGCCGGCTGGCAACGGGTGGCCGACGTGCTGGCTGCCCCGGCGCCGGTGCCGGAGCCACATCAGCCGCTGGCCGCGCCGTCCGGACAGGTCGGGCTGCGCGCTGCGGCGCTAACGCTCGCGCCGGCGCCGGGTGCCCCGGCCATCCTGCGGGGTGCCGACCTTGATGTGCGTCCCGGTCAGCGGGTCGCTGTCACCGGCCCCAGCGGCTGCGGCAAGACCACGCTGCTCGCCGCCGCGTTGCGGCTGCTGACCCCCCGGCACGGGCGCGTCGAGCTCGGCTCGCGTCCGCTGCTGGCGCTGGCCGCGGCCGACGTCCCGCCGCTGGTTGCCGGCTCATTGCAGGGCGATCACGTCTTCAACACCACACTGCGCGACAACCTGCGTGTTGTCCGCCCGGAGGCCACCGACGCCGAACTGGACGAAGTCGCGGCACGGGCAGGGCTGGCGGACTTCGCACATACCCTGCCGTATGGATGGAGCTCGCCGGCCGGCCCTGATGGCGCAGCCCTCTCCGGCGGGCAGCGGCAACGCCTGCTGCTCGCCCGCGCCCTGCTCGCCAACCCGCGCATCCTCGTCCTCGACGAACCCACCGCTCACCTCGACACGGACACGGAGCGTGCTGTGCTGCGCGACCTGCTCGCCGGGACGCGTGGCCGCACCGTGCTGCTCAGCACGCACCGCCACATCGAGCCCGGCCAGCTGGATCAGGTCGTGCGCATCGGCGCTGCGAACGAGGTCCCCGCGTAGGACGTTCTTCCGTAATCTGTTGTGAGATCAGGGTCGGTCTCAGGGTCGTCACTGATTCGGGCAGCCGCTCGGCCGGTGCATCATCCTCGGCATGATGCCACTCCGGCCGGCGCCCACGAGGACACCGCTCATGGGCCGAGTGTGCATCATCGGGGCGGGATCCTCGGGTATCGCATCATGCCGAGGTCTGCATGCCCGCGGCATTCCTTTCGACTGTTTTGAGGCTGGCTCAGAAGTTGGCGGCAACTGGCGATACAACAATGACAACGGCATGTCTTCTGCGTATCGCTCGCTGCACGCGAAGTCATCCCGGCGATGCATACAGTATGCAGCCTTCCCGATGACGAGCGATTATCCGCAATATTTAAGCCATGATTTGATCGCGAAGTATCTCGATGATTTCGTGAATCATTTCGGTTTCCGGCGAATGATCAAGTTCCGGACCGAGGTGATCAAAGTCGAGCCGGCTGCGGGGGGAGGGTGGAACGTGACGGTCCGGCAGCGGGACACTGGGGCGCTCCGCACCGAGCGGTACAGCGCCGTGCTGGTCGCCAACGGTCACCATTGGGATCCGCAGTACCCGGAGCCGGCGTTTCCCGGTGCGGGTTCCTTCACGGGCGAGCAGATGCATTCGCATCATTACCGCACGCCGGAACCCTTGACCGGCAAACGCGTCCTCGTCCTCGGTGTCGGCAACTCCGCATGCGACGTCGCAGCCGATTGCTCCCGGGTAGCCGCGCGAACGCTGGTTGCCATGCGGCGCGGGGCTCACGTGGTGCCGCAGTATTTGTTCGGCCGGCCCACGGATCACCTGACGCTGATGCGCTTCGGGACGAGGGCACCGTTTCGGCTCCAGAGCGTCGCGGTGGCGATGTTGCTGCGCATCGCTCGGGGCAGTGTGACGAGATACGGCATGCCCAGGCCTCATCATCCAGTGCTGTGCGCTCCACCGACGGTGTCAGACAGTCTGCTCAGCAGGCAACGGTGAGATTGTCGTCAAGCCCAGCATCGACAGCTTTCACGGGGCCCGGGTCCGCTTCACCGACGGCAGCAGCGAGCCGGTCGACGTAGTGATCTACTGCACCGGCTACAAGATCAGCTTTCCGTTCCTCGATGAGGTCGCAATCGGCGCCAACGGCAAGCAGTTCCCTCTCTATCACCGCGTAGTTCCTCCCCAGCTGCCGGGGCTGTACTTCATCGGGCTCATCCAGCCCATCGGGGCGGTGATGCCTTTAGCCGAGATCCAGTCGGAGTGGGTAGCGGACCTGCTTCAGGGCACCGCGAGGCTGCCACCCGAACAGCAAATGAACCGTGAGATCGCCAGATACACTGCGGCAACAGTCAGGCGATACGGCGCGTCCACCAGGCATGCCATCCAGGTCGACTTCCTCGCCTACATGAGGGAAATCACCAGGGAACGGCAAATGGGCGTCAGGCGAACGCGCCGAACGCGACCGGAGCCGAGTCAACCTCAGCTGCGCTGGAGAGCCGACCGGCCCGCGATCGACGCGATGCGCGGCTAACCACCCTGCGGGTGCGCGCGGCCGGTGAGAGGTTGAGCGGTCAGGCGGTGTGGTCCCACCACTGGAGAACCCGGAGCGCGCGCAGGGTGATCCAGCGGCTCGGCGTCCCCGCCCACTCAAGGTCGAAGTGGACGCGGCCCGGATGAATCCGGTCGAGCAACCACCGGCCGTCAGGCTGCTGCTTCGAGCGCACGATCGCCACGGCGTCCGCCATCCGGGGATCCGGGTCCGCCCCCGAGCGCCGGAAGTAGTCGAGCGCGCGCAGCACGTCGTAGTGCCAGTAGTACGGAAACGCGAACTCGAGATAAGCGGCCACCGCGACGTCCCCTGTGCTCTTGCGACGGAACAGGCTGCGCTCGATCAGGTACTCCTCACCGGCGCGCCCGGCCGAACGCACGTCGGCGGACCCGTCGGTCGCGCGTTCGAACTCAAGTAGGCCTTCGAGCACGTTGATCGTCGTGTCGAAGGAGGACCGCACCGATCCGTTCTCGACCTCGCAGTTCCAACCGCCGTCATCGAGCTGCTCGGCGAGGATGCGCTCGACGATCGCCGCAACGTCGACTCCGAAGTACGCCCCGGCCTCGACCGTCCTGCCGTTGATGCACGGCTCCACCTCGCCGTCAAAGTACCGCTGCCCGGCATGCTCCCACCGCCCGTTCTGCGCGATGAGCGCAATCGCGCGCCGGGCGGTCTCCGACGCCGGGTCGAGCCCGAGGAGTTGCAGGGTCTGCAGCGCGTGCATCGTGGCCGTCCAGGGCTGGCCCGGTTCATCGCCGGTGTACGACGCCGGGAAGCAGGCACCGCCCGCCCACAGCCCGTCGGGATCCTCTAGCGCGAGCAGGCGCGCGCCCCAGCCTTCGTGCTCCACCCGGGCCCGCGGGGCCGCCACCTCGTCGGGTGACGCGCTCGTCAGATCGCGCAGCACTTGCCACCGGATGGCGGGGTCGCCCTCGAGCAGCCAGTCGATCGCGTCCATCGCGGCAGGGTAACCCGTGGGCCCAAAGTTGCCACGTGTCCTCAGTGTTTGGGCACCTTCATACGGTCCCAGACCATCGGCTAGGACAAGACGACCGGCTCCGTCAGGTCGCACATGCGCGCCTCCGGCCGGTCTGAGCGGCGACCACCGACAACAGCCGCAGCCGGCTCCGGGGTCGGGAGCATCGGACAGTTGTCGGCGGCGAGATCGATCTTGCTGCCCGCTCCGATCCGCGCGGACATGCCGATGAGCGGACTCGGGCAAATGCCCGGCCTGCATGATGCTGACCGAGACACCCTTGAGCGGGTGGACCGAAGAGCAACTCGTCGCCACGCTCGACCGCGCTAAGTGAAAGCGGTGAATTGCACGAGTGAAAGCGGTGAGTGGCACGGCCATGCAAACGTAATGACCCGTTATGGATTACCTTGGGTGAGATAACGCGTGAGCGGCGGGCGGACCGCCTATTGCGCCGGCACCGAGCGCGGCCTTATGGTCGCGGCGAAGGCGTCGGGGGGCGTGTTGGCCGAAAGGCGCTGACGTTGTTTGGGGAGCCCCCCTGCTCGACAAAGGGGGGACCTGATGGTCATCGCAACCAGTTCGCGGTCACGCTCAATCGCACGTCGTCTGATGCTGGTCTCGGCGCTGGTCGTCGCGCTGAGTCTGGCGTTCACGGGGGCGGCATCCGCGCAGACGCCCTTCCAAGCGACCGTGTCCGTCACTGTGCCGCTGCCGGCACCTTGCTCGAACGGTGCGTTTGCCTGCGGCACCGCGGACCTCGCTGGTTACGGGGCCGCGAGCTATAGCATCTTTTTCACCGCTTTCACGGTGGTTCAGACCTCGTGTGGCAGCAGCTACACGGACGCGATTATCGACTTCACCCTCGCCAGCGACCCGGACAGCACCCTCGTGCTGGATGAGAGCGGCAGCTTTTGCTTTCCTGGCCTCGACGGGCGGTCGTTCTTCAAGGAGGGTCCAAACTCATACGGACATCCGTTCACGCTCGTAGGCAGCTGGACCGTCGACCCGACCTCGACCGGCCAGTTCGTCGGACTTACCGGATCAGGCACGGACCTCTACACGACCGCAGGCGCACACTGGTCCGGCAGCTACAGCGGCACGCTCAGCTAGATCCGCCCCACAGCCGACCGCCGGCTCAAGCACAACAACGTCCACACATGCCGCTGCGCAGTCGCGTTTGCCGAAAGTTGGGCGCGATCTGAGAT
>JBKOXO010000209.1:0-5326 GCA_046744105.1 Actinomycetota bacterium | reverse complement strand
GCGAACATGGCAAGCGAGCCCTGGACGCTGACCAGCGAGCGCAGCCCCGAATCGACGGCCTCGATCTCGGCGCACACGATGCCGTACTGGGTGGCGCTCGCGCCCGGACAGCCGTAGCCGGAAAGGTGCATGCCGAGCACGCCGAGGGCGCCGAACTCGCGGGCCAGCTCACGGGCCGGCAGCGCCCCGTCCTCGTACCAGTCACGGATGTGCGGGCGCAGCCGGTCGTCGGCGAACTTGCGCACCGTGTCGCGCAACAGCCGGTCCTCGTCGGGCAGGTCGGTGTCGAGGTCGAGCAGGTCCAGCATGGGCTGAGATTACGCGCACGCGGCTGGGCCCGATTACTCTGCGGTAGTGCTCGCCTTCGACCCGATCGACCGTGCCGGTGCCTTGTGGGCGACGCACTGGCCGGACGAGCCGGAGGACGTGTTCGCGGCCATGCGGGCGGTCACGTCGATCATGCGGGCCCAGCAGATTCTGATTGCCGAGCTGGACGCGCTGCTGCGCCCGTTCGGGATCACGTTCAGCCGCTACGAGGCGTTGGTGCTGCTCACGTTCTCGCGGCGCGGCTCGCTTCCGCTGTCGAAGGTCGGCGAGCGGCTGCAGGTGCACGCCACGTCGGTGACGAACGTGATCGATCGGCTCGAGGCGGCCGGGCTGGTGCGCCGCGAGCCGAATCCCCGCGACGGCCGCGGCACCCTTGCGGTGATCACGGACGACGGCCGGCGGGTCGCCGAGGAGGCGACGACGGTGCTCAATGAGGCGCGGTTCGGGCTCAAGGCATTGGACCGGGCGGACCTGAAGCGGCTGTTCGACATCCTGCGGGAACTGCGCTTGTCCGCAGCCGACTTCTCCTAACGGGATTGCGCAAGATATGGCAGCGTGCGGCTGCCATATGTTGCGCGATCCGTCAGGAGACGCCGGGCTCGACCACGGTGATCGTCTTGCGCACCGGGTCGACCCGGGCTCTGCAACCTAGCGGCAACACCCCGGCAGGTGAGGTGTGCCCGTAATCGACGTTGGCGACGACCGGCAGGTCGGGCCGCCCGGCCTCAACGAGCACGGCCAGCACCGTCTGCCACAGCCGGAACGTCTGCTGCTGGCTGTAGCCCATCGGCCGGGCGAGGAGCAAGGCGCCGAGGCGCTCCAGGACGCCGAGCCCGAGGTAGCCCCGCAACCAGTGCAGGACGCTGTCCGGTGGCGGCGCCTCCTCCGACGTCTCGAGCAGGAACACAGCGCCGTCCCACTCCGCGGCCGCCGGCCAGATTGCCGTGCCCTTGGCGATCTCGAGCACGTCGCCGCACCCGCCGATGAGTTCGCCGGTCGCCGGTTCCTCGCCGGAAAGCCACTGCCACCCGGGGTTCGGCCACCAGCGCCGCCGGCGTGACTGCAACGACGGATCCGCCCAGTCGAGGAACTCCTCGGTCCATTCCGCCGCCGCCGCGAGCTCGAACGGCTCGGTCGAGAACAGCGCGGCACGCACGGCAGCATCGACGTACGGGTGGATGCCGCCGTTCTCCGCGAGGTCGGTCATGAACCCGGGTCCGTGGAAGCTGACAATGCCCGCCCGCCGGTTCACCAGGTGCTGGACGCTCGAGTCGGAGTAGCCGAGGAACACCTTGGGGTGCTGGCGGATCAGGTCGAGATCGAGATACGGCACGGTACGGATCGAGTCGTCGCCGCCGATTGTCGTGACCACGCCGGCAACGTCGTCGTTCTGCAACGCCCAGTGCAGGTCCTCGGCGCGCGCCTGTGGGTTGTCGTGCAACCAGGCGTTGTCGCGCAGCGCGTTCGGGGTCTCGATGACGTTCAGCCCGAACGTCTCGGCGAGCTGCCGCTTGCCAGCCTCGTGGCGGTGTGGAAACGCTGCGGCGAGGCCGGACGACAGCGAGATCGCGGCGACGGTGTCGCCGGATTTCAGTGCAGGCGGGCGGATCATGGCCACATCCTGCCGCTCGGGGAAGGCCGCTCGCGATCGAGTTGTTGGCACGCCCATGACCGCACACAAATCGGGAACGTTCACCGTTGCCGGCAAGACCGTTCATCGGCTGGGTTTCGGCGCCATGCGGCTCACCGGCCCGGGCATCTGGGGCGAGCCGGCCGACCGCGACGAGTGCGTGCGTGTCGCCCGCCGTGCCGTGGAGCTCGGCGTCGACCTCATCGACACCGCCGACTCGTACGGGCCATACGTCAGCGAGGAGATCCTGCGCGAGGCGCTGTATCCGTACCCCGAGCAGCTGCTGATCGCGACCAAGGCCGGCCTGGTGCGCACGGGGCCGTCGCAGTGGCATGCGGTCGGGCGCCCCGAGTACCTGCGCCAGGAGGCCGAGATGAGCCTGCGCCGCCTGGGCGTCGAGCGGATCGATCTGCTGCAGCTGCACCGTCCGGACCCCCAGGTACCGCTGGCCGATCAGGTCGGCGAACTCAAGAAACTGCAGGACGAGGGCAAGATCGCCGCGGTCGGCGTGTCGAACGTCACCGTCGAGCAGCTCCAGGCCGCCCGCGAGATCGTCGACATCGTCACCGTACAGAACCGGTATAACCTGACGGACCGGCACTCACAGGACGTGCTCGACTACTGCACCAGCGAGGGCATCGGGTTCATCCCATGGGCGCCGATCGCGAGTGGCGGGCTGGCCGAGGCCGGTGGACCGGTCGACGACATCGTTCAGGCGACCGGCGACACGCCCGGACAGGTGGCGCTGGCCTGGTTGCTGGCGATCTCGTCCGTGATGCTGCCGATACCCGGGACGTCCAAGATGGCGCACCTGGACGAGAACGTCGCGGCCGCGGAGTTGACGCTGACCGACGAGCAGGTCGCTGAACTCAGTGCAGCTGCCTGAGCCGATGACCGGTGTCCTAGTACCGCGTGACCTTGGAGTTCTGGTCGAATAGCGACCACAGGTCCAAGATCACGGCGGACCGGAGTGGCGATTTACTAGGACGTCCAAGTAACCTTGCCGGCATGGACGCCGAGCAGATCGCCGCAGGACGCGCACGCTGGCAACAGCGTTACAACGCCGCACACAAGCAGGACCGCGATTTCACGACGCTGTCCGGCGTGGAGGTCGAGCCGCTGTACGGCCCTAGCCAGCCGGACGACCGGATCCAGCGCATCGGCTGGCCGGGGGAGTATCCGTTCACGCGCGGCATCCATACCACGGGGTATCGGGGCAAGCCGTGGACGATCCGGCAGTTCGCCGGCTTCGGCAGCCCGGGCCAGACCAACGAGCGCTACAAGATGATCTTGGCGGAAGGCGGTGGCGGGCTCTCGGTCGCGTTCGACATGCCGACGCTGATGGGGCGCGACTCAGACGACCCGCGCGCGCTCGGAGAGGTTGGCCACTGCGGGGTGGCCGTGGATTCTGCCGCGGACATGGACATCCTCTTCGGCGGCATCGACCTGGGGTCGACGACCACGTCGATGACGATCTCCGGACCGGCCGTGCCGATGTTCTGCATGTACGTCGTGGCCGCCGAGCGGCAGGGCGCCGACACGTCCAAGCTGAACGGCACGCTCCAGACGGACATCTTCAAGGAGTACATCGCGCAGAAGGAGTGGATCTACCCGCCGCAGCCACACCTGAAGCTGATCGGCGACCTGATGGAGTACGTGGCCGCGAACATCCCTGCGTACAAGCCGCTTTCCGTGTCCGGCTACCACATCCGGGAGGCCGGGGCGACGGCTGCGCAGGAGTTGGCGTTCACGCTCGCAGACGGGTTCGGCTACGTCGAGCTGGGCCTGTCGCGCGGCCTTTCCATCGAGCAGTTCGCGCCAGGGCTGTCGTTCTTCTTCGACGCGCACATCGACTTCTTCGAGGAGATCGCCAAGTTCCGGGCGGCGCGGCGCATCTGGGCACGGTGGATGCGTGACGTCTACGGCGCCAGCACCGAGCGGGCGCAGTGGCTGCGCTTTCACACCCAGACGGCCGGGGTATCGCTCACCGCCCAGCAGCCGGACAACAACATCGTGCGGACCGCCGTCGAGGCGATGGCGGCCGTGCTGGGCGGGACGAACTCGCTGCACACCAATGCGCTGGACGAGGTGCTCGCCCTTCCCAGCGCGAAGGCCGCGCAGATTGCGCTGCGTACCCAGCAGGTGCTCGCCGAGGAGACCGGCGTGGTCAACGTCGTCGACCCGCTCGGCGGATCGTGGTACGTCGAGGAGCTCACCGATCACATCGAGGCGGAGGCCGAGGCGATCTTCGCGCGCATCCGCGAGCTGGGCGGCGACGGCACCATGACAGCCGGGCTGCTGCGTGGCATCGACGAGGGCTGGTTCATCACCGAGATCGCCGACTCGGCGTTCGCCTACCAGCAGGAGCTGGAGAAAGGCGAGAAGCGCGTGGTCGGCGTCAACGTGTACCCCGGCATGGGCGACGAGCTGGAGATCCTGCGTGTTTCGCACGAGGTCGAACTGGCGCAGCGCGCGGTACTCGCCGCCCGTCGTGCCGCGCGTGATCAGTCCGCCGTGGAGTCGGCACTCGCTCGGATGGTCGACATGGCACGCCGTGACGAGAACGTCATCCCGCCGATGCTCACTGCGGTGCGGGCCGAAGCGACGCTGGGCGAGATCTGCGACGCGTTCCGGCCACTGTGGGGGGAGTACCGCGAGCCTGCGAAGTTCTGAGGATCGTGCAGTGACGCTGCGCAGTCTGGCAGGGTGCTGCGCATGGGACCCGAGGTTCGCCCCGTCGTCCGCTGGTTGATCCTGCTCGGTGGCCTCGCGCTGATCGGCCTCGGTGGCGTAGCCACGTTCGTCGGCAAGCTGGCCCTGCCTGCCGGTGTCGCGATCATCGTGGGTGCGGCGGCCTGCCTGCTGGCGGCGATCGGGCGGTGGCCGGCGAGCCTGTCCTGGGGCAACGCGAGCGTGGCGTTCGCGATCACGAACCAGATTCGGAACGAGATCGACGACGTCCTCGCGGATGCGCCGGCTGCGGCGAAGCCGGCGCTCGAACGGGTCCGCGACATCGTGTCCGCGGTGCAGGTCGACCAGACGCCGCGGGTTGCCGCCGCCATCGCCTACGACGACGAGATCGAGGCAGCGCTGCGCCGCGTCGTGCCGGACTCCCGCATCCGGCGCGACACCGAGTGGTCCCGCGACCGGCCCGACTTCTGGCTGCTCGTCAACGACCGCGAGTTGCGCATCGAGACCAAACACGTCGGATCGGCAACGTCGTTCTCCGGCAGCAGCCTCGACGCACTCTTCGACCAGATGTCCGCGAGCAGTCGGCTGCTGGTCATCACGAACGCTGTCGACGTCAGCCGCGGCCGCGAACGCGTCGCGGGACGGCTGGGCGATCGCGGCGCGGTGATCACCTGGCGC
>JBKOXO010000170.1:0-7044 GCA_046744105.1 Actinomycetota bacterium | reverse complement strand
GTGCACACCGGGTTCTTCGTCGGGGACCTCGAGCCCGGCGGCTCCATCCCGGCGCACGTGCACACGTTCGAGACGAGCTTCTACGTCCTCTCCGGGACGGGCGTCGTCGATACGCCGGATGGTGCCGCCGCGGTCGGGCCCGGCGACTACGGGCTGGCGCCGGTCGGCGTTCCGCACGCATGGCGCAACCTGTCGAACGAGCCCGTGCGCTGGGCGGAGATGCAAGGCCCGCAGCCACGATCCCGCTACGGCGGCGACACGTTCCTGGTCGCGCCGCTGCCCTCGGGAGACCCGGTGCCCGTCGACGTGCGCGACCCGCGCACCCGCCGGTTCGGAAACATCACGCCGTCGCACATGGACCCGGCCAAGCAGAGCCAGGATCTGCTGGCCGTGTCGGCGAGCATGCGCACCGCGCTTCTCGTCTACAGCGGCATCACCGTGAAGATGATGGTCGACACCGATCTGGGTGCCGTGCTGACCACGATGTTCATGGTGCAGTACGAGCCGGGCGGTCGCGCGGGGACGCACGATCACCCGTTCGAGGAGACGTACCTGATCCTCGAGGGCGCCGTCGAAGCCCAGTTCGACGGTGAGCAGTACCGGCTCGAGGCGGGCGACGTGGCCTGGACCGGCGCGGGTTGTGTGCACGGGTTCGCCAACACCGGTGACGTCCCGGTGCGCTGGCTGGAGACCCAGGCGCCGCAACCCCCGTCGCGGCACTCGTACCGCTTCACACGTGACTGGGACTACTTGAGGACGGTTCTCGATGGCTGACCAGCTGGCCCTGCTTGTCGTCGGAGGCACGTCCGGCATCGGCAGGGAGATCGCCAGCCGGGCTGTACAACGCGGCGAGCGAGTCTTCTTGACCGGACGTGACGCCGCCCGCACGAAACTCATCGCCGACGAGGTGGGCGCCATTGGGGTGGCGGTGGACCTGTCCCGTCCCGCCGAGGTGGCCGAGCACCTGACCGCTGTCGATACCGTCGACCATCTCGTCATCGCCGCGATCTCGCGCGACCAGAACAACTGCGCCGAGTACAACCTCGCCGGAGCGGTCAACCTCGCGACGCTGAAGCTGGTGGGCTACACCGAGGTGGTCCACGCGCTGCTGCCGCGGATGACAGCTGACGCGTCGATCGTGTTGTTCGGCGGGCTGGCCAAGGACCGGCCCTATCCGGGCTCGACCACCGTGTCGACGGTCAACGGCGGCGTTATGGGCATGGTGCACACGCTCGCCGTCGAGCTGGCTCCGATCCGCGTCAACGCCGTGCACCCGGGCATCGTCGGCGACAGCCCGTTCTGGAGCGGCAAACCCGCAGCCGTGCTGGAGGGTTATCGGTCGCGGACGCCGATCGGGCGGCTGGCGTCGATGGCCGACGTGGCAGGAGCGGTCGAGTTCCTGCTGGAAAACCGCGCGGTCAACGGCGTCAACCTCAACGTCGACGGAGGCTGGCTACTGCTCTGACCGCTCCTCCCTGATTGCGCAAGAATCCCTCGGCTGGGACGAGGAATTCTTGCGCAACCGGGCTGGGGTGGCGCTTGCACGCCACTACTCGATGAGGCGCTCGGAGAGCTCGCGGAGGCTGCGACGCGCCGCCGGATCGTAGGCCTGCGGGTCCGCGCGCGCCTCGGCCGTCCCGGAGAAGTAGTGCCCCGTGGTGCCGTCGAGCGCGGGGTCAGCCACCAGCCGCCACGTTGCCGCGACGCCATCCTCGAGCGGCGTCGCCGGCGTCGTGCCTGCGGCGCGGACCATCTTCGTCGGCATGTACGTGCCGGGATGCAGCGCATTGGCGGTGACGCCGTCGTTGCGCAGCTCCTCCGCGAGATCGAAGGCGTGCATGATCTGCGCGAGCTTGCTCTGGCAGTAGGCGCGCACCCCGCTGTAGCCGTGCTCGAGCATGACGTCGTCGAAGTCGATCGCCATCTGGCCTGCCGAGGCGACGTTCACGATCCGCGCGGGCGCCGAGGCGACGAGCCGCTCGCGGACCAACGCGGTCAGCAGGAAACCGGCAAGGTAGTTGACCGCGAAGCGCAGCTCGTAGCCGTCAGCGCTCTCGGCACGCTCGCGCGTCGGGTTGGCCGTGCCGATGCCGGCGTTGTTGACGAGGACGTGAAGCCGGTCGGGCAGTTGGTCGGCCAGAGCGCGGACCTCAGCGAGCGACGAGAAGTCGGCGGTGACCAGGCGCACATCACCGGCCGCGCCGTCAAGCAGCTCGCCGAGCGCCTCGCGGCCACGTTGCTCGGTTCGCGCATGAACCAGGACGGTGTGGCCCTCACCGGCGAGACGCGCGGCGAGCGCCCGGCCCAGTCCGTCGGTAGCGCCGGTAACCAGCACGGTAGGCATGATTGCTGCTCCCTTGTCGTGTCAGTGCCGACTTCGACCCCCGAAGTGACGCTAGGACGGCTCGCACGCAGCGCTTCGGGGGTCAAAGTCGGAAGGACGTCACACGATCGGCGTCCACTCGGACCGGTGCCGCGCCGAGCGGTCCACCGCGTCGAGCACGCGCTGCACGTAGCGGCCGTCGGCGAACGACGGTGACGGGGGGCGGCCCGCGGCGACGTCGCGGACGAAGTCGGCGATCTCGTTCACGAACGTGTGCTCGTAGCCGAGGCCGTGCCCCGGCGGCCACCATGCGCCGGTGTATGGATGCTCCGGCTCGGTGACGTAGACGCGCCGGAATCCCGCATCGGCCGCCGGCACGGTGTTGTCGAACACCTCGAGCTCGTTCATCCGCTCGAAGTCGAAAGACACGCTGCCGGCCGAACCGTTCAGCTCGATGCGCATCGCGTTGCGCCGACCGGTCGCGAGGCGGGTGGCCTCGAATGTGGCGAGGGCGCCAGCCTGCGTTCGCCCGAAGAACGCGGCCGCGTCGTCTACCGTCACGTCGCCGAGCTCCGGCGCGCCGGCCGTTACAGGCCGCCGGTCGATGAAGGTCTCGAGCGTGCCGCTCACCCCGGTCAGTTGCTGCCCGGTGAGGTAGTGCGCTAGGTCGACGACGTGCGCCGCGATGTCGCCGAGCGCGCCCGAGCCGGCGTCCTCGCGGCGCAGCCGCCACACCAGCGGGAACTGCGGATCGACGATCCAGTCCTGGAGATACTGCGCGCGGATGTGCCGCAGCGTGCCGACCCGGCCCTGCTCGACAAAGTGCCGCGCCAGTGCGAGTGCCGGGGTGCGCCGGTAGTTGAAGCCGACCATGGACAGCACGCCCCGTTGGGTCGCCTTCTCGGCCGCCTCGGTCATGCTGCTCGCCTCGTCGACCGTGTTGGCCAGGGGCTTCTCGCAGAGCACGTGCTTTCCGGCGGCGAGGGCAGCCAGCGCGATCGGGGCGTGACTCGAACCCGGCGTGCAGATGTCGACGACGTCGACGTCGTCGCGGTCGATGACCTCGCGCCAGTCGCTGACCGACTTCGCCCATCCGAGCCGGTGCGCCGCCGCTTCCGTGGCAGCGGCGTCCCGTCCGCACAGCACACGCAGCTCCGGCGTGACCGGCAGGTCGAAGAACCGGTGGGCGTTGCGCCAGGCTTGCGAGTGGGCACGTCCCATGAACGCGTAGCCGATCATCGCGATGCGCAAAGTCACGGGCATCACCCTAGGGTGGCGATCCGACTGAGGAACAGGTCCAGGAACGCCGGCGCGTCGACGTCGACGGCGATGCGGCAGTTGGCCGGACCGGCGCCGGGCGTCGTGAGCAGATCGGCCACCGCGACACCGCGGGTGTGCACGCCGCTGGTCTCGACGGCCACCCGGGCGGGCCGCCAGATCACCAGATCGGGGTAGGCGACGCTCGCCACGGCGAGCGGGTCGTGCAGTGCGCAACTGTCGCGCTGATCGGTGGTCTGCTCCAGGTGGGCGATCCATCCCTCGGCGCACGAGGCGGCGAATCGCCCGAAGCCGCTGGCAGATTCGGCCAGCCACGCCACATGCTCGCGGGTCAGCCGCACCCTCCGGGTCACGTCCAGCCCCACGGCACGCATCGGCGCGCCGCTGGCCAGCACCTCGGCGGCCGCGTGCGGATCGACCCAGAAGTTGAACTCGCCCGGGATAGCCGCGACGTTCGTCTGCTCGAGGTACACACCACCCATGACGACGATCTCCGCCACGCTGGTCGCGACACGGGGCTCCAGCGCCAGGGCCAGCGCGACATTCGTCAGCGGGCCGATCGCGACGACGGTCAGCTCGCCGGGTTCGGCCATCACCCGCTCGACGATCCGCAGCGCAGCGTGGCCGGTCACAGGGGCCTCGACACGTTCGATCCTGGGAGCGGCTCGCGTCCAGTCGCCGATCAGCGGCGTCGCCGCACCGCGGGCCACGGGGATGTCGCTGCGACCCAGGCGGTCGAGCAGTTCCAGCGTCAGCCGCGTAGCGGTGTCGACGTCGGTGTTGCCGTTCACGGTCGTGACGAGCTCGACGGAAAGCTCCGGGTCGGCCACGGCGAGTGCGAGCGCTAAGCCGTCGTCGATGTCGGCGCCGGGTTCCCCCATGGCAAGGTCGGTGTCGATCAGGACGCGCTGCACCGGCGTCAGCGTAGCCTCACGGCGGTGATGCCGCCGGTCGCGCTCGGACCCAACCAGCCCCCCACGTTCTATCGCGGGTCGGGCCGATTGGCGGCATTCCGCGGGCTCGACCTCGAGCCACGTCCAGAGGACTGGATCGCCTCGACAACGACCCGATACGGACAGGCCAGTTCCGGGCTCAGCGTGCTGCCGGACGGGTCGGCGCTCGCCGACGCGATCGCAGCCGACCCGCTTGCCTGGCTGGGCGCGTCGCACGTCGCGCGGCACGGCGCCGACCCGGCGCTGCTGGTGAAGCTGCTCGATGCCGGCCAACGGCTGCCGGTGCATGTGCACCCGGACCGGCCGTTCGCGCTGGCGCACCTGGCCAGCCCATACGGCAAGACCGAGGCATGGATCGTGCTGGACGCCGCCCCCGGCGCCGCCGTCCATCTCGGGTTCAGCCGCGATGTCGCCGCCGACGAGCTCGCCGCCTGGGTGTCGGCGCAGGACGTGGCAGTGCTTCTCGGCGCCACGAACCGGGTGCCGGTGCAGGCCGGCGATGCGATCCTCTGCCCGGCCGGCCTGCCCCATGCGATCGATGCGGATGTCCTGCTCGTCGAACTTCAGGAACCCACCGACTTCTCGGTGCTCCTCGAGTGGGACGGCTTTCCACTTGGTCCGGACGACGCCACTCTCGGCCTGCCCCTCGAGCAGGCGCTGGCCTGCGTTGACGGGAGAGCCTGCCCGCCCACCCGGCTCGCCGAGCTGAGGGGGCGGGCCGCGAACGGTTCGCTGCTGCCGGCCGAGGCAGGGCAGTTCTTCACCGCCGAGCAGGTGAGCGGCGGGGTGCTCAGCGCCGGGTTCGCTGTTCTCGTCGTGATCGAGGGCTCGGGTGCGTTGTCGGGGGAGTGGGGGACGCTCCCGGTGTCCCGCGGCAGCACCGTGCTGGTGCCCTTCGACGCCGGCCCGTGTCACCTGTCCGGCGACCTCAGCGCGATCTGCTGCCGGCCGGCGCGCTAGATCTTGCCCGAGTTGTTCGACCTAGGGCGCGCTGGACCACGCCAGAGGTCGAACAACTCCTGGGTGCGGCGCGGCGCGGCGCAGGTCTAGACCCAGCCGCGGCGGGCGGCCTCCCAGGCCAGCTGCATGCGGGTGCGGACGCTCGCGGCTTCCATCAGGCCGTGCACCTTGCGCTGGATGGTGCGCACGCTGACCCGAAAGTGCGTGGCGATCGCCTCGTCGGTGAGGCCGGACAGCAGCAGTGAGAGCAGCCGCCGGTCCTCCGCGGAAAGCGGCGAGTCGCTGTCGGGGGGCGGGGAGTTGACGTTGTCCACGTGCAGCCGCGCCGACGCGGCCCACACGTAGTCGAACAGCGCGACGAGCGAGTCGAGCATGACGCTCTCGTGGACGAGCACGCCGACCGGCGTCGTGTCGCGCTGGGTGAGCGGCACCAGGGCCAGTGACCGATCGACGATGAGCATCTTGGCCGGCAGCTTGGTGTGGACCCGGACCTCGTCGTTGGGGCGCAGCCCGGCCTGTACGGCGTCGAGCGCGTCCGGTTCCCCCAGCGACGAGGTCTCGAAGATGACCCGGCCGCTGGCCGCGTCACTGGGCACGACCCGGTCCTGCGAGCGCACCGCGATGATCGGCGGCTTGATCATGTTCAGGACCTGGACCCGCGCCGAGTGCAGCATGTGCATCGAGCGCTGCCGCAGCGCCTCCTGACCGCGGAGGATCTCGAATGCGGACGCGGACTCGCGGGCCAGGTGCTCGGCGCGGTACTTGGTGGTCAGCCGGTCCAGGGTGCCCTGCGCGTCGCGCAGTTCGCGCAGCTGGTTGGCGATCATCGCCTCGACCGCGCCCGGCGACGCCGCTACATACCGGGTGGGGACGTCGCCCGTGGTGCCGACCAGCCCGCGTGCCTCGAGCGCGGCGAGCGCCTCGCGGATGCGCTCCAGCGGCATGCCGGTCGCCCGCTGGATCTCCTCGTCGGTCACGGAAACCGTGGTGGCGAGGTAGTGGAAGATGTGGTCCTCCTCCTCGCTGGCACCCAGGGCCGTGAGCATCGAGAACCTCCGCGCGAGGGCGCCCCCCAGCGCACGGCGCCCACTATAACGATCCGATCCCCGGGCGCTCGCGGCATTTGCACACCATCGCAGCGGGTATGCCGGCGGTGAAGCCGCGCGCTTGTCGGCTTCCCGACAATGACGCAGGTCCGACAGGCAGCCGCCTGGATAGGACGTGCCGGGCTCAGCAGACTGCTGCCGTGCGCATGCTGCGATTCGCCGTACCTGCCGTCGTGACGGCCGCCCTACTCGCACCGGCGGTACCCGTTCCGGCGGCGCCGGCGACACCGTCCACGCCGGCAGCACAGCGTGAGTGCGCCATACCGGACCGTGGTCACATGTCGTGCCTGGCGTACCGGCGCACGGACGTCCGGCACGCCAAGGGTGTTGCGGCCGCCACTCCGTCCGGTTATTCGCCCGCCGACCTGGCCAGCGCCTACGCCCTGCCGTCCGGTACCGCCGGAGCCGGCGAGACCGTGGCCAT
>JBKOXO010000208.1:0-11524 GCA_046744105.1 Actinomycetota bacterium | reverse complement strand
GGACGCAGCGCAGCGGATCTGCGCGGCCGCACCCGATGTCCAGCGCGTTGACTGGCCCGACGTCGCCCACCTGCCCTCCATGGAGAAGCCCCACCAGTTCCTCGAACTCCTCCTCGACTGGACCGAGGCCAACGACTAACGCACGGACTTTAAGGTGCCCTCGGAAGCGGACCTTGAGCGACACCGTCAGCGTGCGGAGGAGTTCGGCGCGAGGCTCCTTTACGACCGATCTCAGGATGAGGGCGAGCCTCTCTATGTCATGGCTGACCCCGCCGGTCATCCTTTTTGCCTTCTCGTTCAGTAACGACGACCCGGTGATCAGAATCCATCGTCGCGACGTAGTTGTCCGTCGCGGCGACGCTTGCGCCGCTCGTTACGCCAGATCGTGACGATTGGGCGGTCCGCGCCGCGCCCGCCCCCGCCCGTAACGGAGGTCATGGTTAACACCGCACGAGTATCGGCGCGCGGCGGGCACCTGGCCGCCGGCTACTCCGGATCGCAGCAGCGTTTCGCCCGTGGCGGTCGACGCGGGGACCTTCCGGTGCGGAACGGCGCTGACTACGGGGTGGCGTGTCGGCTGCCGGCCAGCCAGGGCACTGTGCTCTGCGATCGAAATCCGTTCGGACGACAGCTTGCTCAGATCCCGGTCGGGTTCGTCACCACCGGCGGCTGACGGAAGGCACGGGCGGTCCCGCGGCTGAGCTGGTGGCGCTGTTGGTGCGATCTCGGTGTGATCGTTTCGGTAGCGTGCTTGCCGTGGACCGCACTGGCCCTCATGTCACGGTAACCGGTGCTGGCGGACGGATCGGACGTGCGATCACCTCTTTGTTACCGGCGCACTGGGATGTGCGAGGCACGGACCTGACGGCCGGCGAACGTGTTTGGGCACTCGACGTCCGTGACCTGGAGGCGTGCCGTCGTGCCTTCACCGGCGTCGACGCCGTGGTACATCTTGCTGCCGTTCCTGATCCCGCTGCTTCTTGGCAGCTACTTCTGCCCACCAACGTGATTGGTGCCTACAACGTTGCACAGGCTGCAGCCGACTGTGGCGTCCGCCGTCTCGTGCTGGCCAGCAGTCTGCACTCGGTCTCGGGTGCGCCCGACGGGACTCAGTCGCGAAGCGACGATCAGCCGCGACCGGGAAACCTGTATGGCGCCACCAAAGCATGGGCCGAAGCACTGGGTGCGTGGATAGCGGCTACCACGACGACGTCGGTCGTCGCTCTGCGGATCGGGTACTTTGCCGAGCTGCGGCCGGATATGCGCACGGTGGTGGCGCGGGAGGCTTCGGCGTGGCTGAGCCCGCGGGATGCCGCTGAGCTTGTACGTGCCGCCGTCGAGGCCGAATTCACCGGCTTCTTCGTCGCCAATGGCATATCCGCTAACCGCTACCGGGCGGCTGACCTTGAGGCAACGATGCGTCAGTTGGGCTACAGACCCGTGGACGACGCATGGGCGGCGCCGTCCAACAGATAGCTGAGAACGATTCTTCATGGGACGAGCCGAGCGGCAGACCGTCGACCTTCTGCGCGACGGGTCGGCTGGTCAGGCCATGTCCACGAAGACGATCAGATCTTCAGGTGACCGATACTGGTGGGCGCGGAGGCCGACCTGTGTGGCAGCCGCGACATTCGCAGGCGTGTCACCGACGAACAGACAATGGCTCCGTGGAACGCCGAGAGCGTTTGCAATGTATATGAAGACACGTTGATCGGGTTTGGCGAACCCCATGTCGGAGCTGTTGAAGATTGCGTCGAATTCTCGATCCAGTCCCAACAGGGCAGCGACTGCCCTCTCTGCCGCTACACCACCGTGCTCATGTTCGAGCGCCGCGACGACGCCTGCTCGCCACTGGCTGTCAGTGACGTGGCCGGTGATAGCCGGATGTAGCCGGTGCTCGGCGAACGCGGCGGCGAAGAGAGCACCCAGCGGCAGATGGTTCCGTTGTTCCTGTGTCACGCCGCGGGCCGGCAGACGTGTCAGCCTAGGCGACCACACCGTGGACGAGAACCTCAATGACTCGGCGGAGCTGGTCGTCGCGCTCAGAGCCGCCGGCGCGATGGCTGGAGAGCAGGTGGTGGACGCTGGCGACGAGCGCGAGGGCCAGTGCCTCGCCGTCGGCGTCGGAACGGACCCGCCCGAGCCTCTCCTCGGCATGGGTCGTGATCGTGACAGGTCGCCGAGGGTGAAGATGTCAGCGTCGAGCAGGAGGATCGCTGCCGCAGTGAGGTTGTCGGCGACCGTGTGCTTCCCGGCGCGTGCCTCGAGTTCGGCGACCTGCTCGGCGAGTCGCCGGAAGCGGTCGTAGGCGTATGCAGCCACGAAGGTCGGCAGTCGGCGAAGTGGTTGTACAGCAGGCCGGTCGCGCAGCCTGCCTCGCGGGTGATCGCGCGTCCGGTGAGTGCGGCCGGACCGTCCCGCGCGAGGACGCGGTCCGCTGCTTGGAACAGCTGCTGACGCGGGTCGGGGAGTGCTACGCCTCGCGGTGACACGGGCTTCTCATCGACTGCTTAGGCCGCACCTGGCGAAGCCGGCATCGGGCTCGGCGTCGCCGCGGTAGCGACCATCGATGCCGTCGCGCCGACACTGCACGCATCCGTCCCGGCCCGTGGCGGCACGGGGCGCGCCACCGGCCGGGCCGTCGCGGTGCACCTATCAGCCCCGATCAGCCCAAGCACGGTCGCGCTCGGGGTCGCCCTGGCCGTCGCGGGTGCACTTGTGGCCGGCGCGTTGGGCACCTGGCGCGCCACTCGGCTGCGGCCGGCGTCCGCTCTCGCCCGCTTCGGCTGACCCGATCGAACCCGCCAACCAGCCAGAGGAACCCATGTACTCGCTGACCGATGTGACCAAGACCTACGCCAAGGGACGCACCACTGTGCATGCGCTCAACGGCGTGACCCTCGCCGTCGACGACGGTGACTGGCTCGCCATCCAGGGCCCGACCGGGCACGGCAAGACCACGCTGCTGCAGCTGCTGGGCGTGCTGGATCGCCCGACGTCGGGCCGTCTGCTGCTCGACGGCCACGATCTCACCACCGCCGACGAATCGCGATTGGCCAGATCCGTGCTCGGCACATCGGCTTCGTCTTCCAGACCTTCAACCTGCTGCCCACGCTGACCGCCCGCGAGAACGTCGAGGCGGCCCTGGTGCCTGCCCGGATCGGAACCGCAGAGCGCTGGCGCCGCGCAGGCGCTCGACGAGCTGGGTCTCGGGCATCGCGTGGAACCTCACCCTGGTACTCGTCACCCACGACAGCGCCGTCGCAGCCAAGGCCAAGCGCCTCGCGGTGATGAAGGCGGCCAACTCGCTGTCCGGTCGACCGCGCCAGCCGGACGGAGCCGCGAGCGCGCGATCGGTAGATTGCACACGAAGAGCAGGTCCGGTTCGGTGTATCACGCCTCTGAGAGGAAGTAGGCATGCCGCGTCGTGTCCTCATCATGGGAGCTGCCGGGCGCGACTTTCACAACTTCAACGTCGCCTATCGGGGCAACTCTGGGGTGGAAGTCGTCGCGTTCACCGCGACTCAGATCCCGTTCATCGACGATCGGACGTACCCGGCGAGCCTGGCTGGCGAAGGCTACCCGCGAGGGATCCCGATCCACGACGAGAGTGAGCTCACGCAGCTGATCAAGCAGCGGGAGATCGACGATGTGATCTTCAGCTACTCCGACGTCAGCCACATGTATGTGATGCACAAGGCCAGCCAGGTGTTGGCGGCCGGCGCGAACTTCGTGCTGCTCGGGCCGCACGAGACGATGCTGACCGCGACCGTTCCGGTGGTCGCCGTCTGCGCCGTCCGCACGGGCTCGGGCAAGAGCCAGACGACGCGAGCGATCGCCGACACGCTCAAGGCCGCCGGCAAACGGGTCGTGGCGGTTCGCCACCCGATGCCGTACGGGAACCTCGAGGCGCAGCGCGTGCAGCGGTACGCGACCCTCGAGGACCTCGACCGGTATGACACCACCATCGAGGAGCGCGAAGAGTACGAGCCGCACATCACGTCGGGCACGACTATCTACGCAGGCGTGGACTACGGCCTCATCCTCGAGCAGGCGCAGGCCGAGTGCGACGTGCTCCTGTGGGACGGCGGGAACAACGACCTGCCCTTCTACGCGCCGGACGTCCACATCGTGGTGGCTGACCCGCTCCGCGCCGGTCACGAGACGAGTTATCACCCCGGTGAGGCCAACCTCCGTATGGCCGACGTGATCGTGATCAACAAGGTGGACTCAGCCTCGGCCGACCAGGTGACCGCGCTCATGGACACGATTCACCAGGTCAACCCCGAAGCGACGGTCGTCAAGGCGAACAGTCGCGTGACCGTGGACGATTCGGCTGCGATCGAGGGAAAGCGCGCGTTGGTGATCGAGGACGGTCCGACGCTCACGCACGGCGAGATGAAGTACGGCGCCGGAGTCGTCGCGGCCCGCGCACGTGGTGCGACCGAGATCGTCGACCCGAGGCCTTGGGCGATCGGCACGATCGGCGAGACGTTCCGTAAGTACGACGTCGGGCCGGTGCTGCCGGCCATGGGCTACTCGAACGGCCAGCTCGCCGAGATGGAGCAGATCATCGACTCGGCGGACGCCGACGTCGTTCTAATCGGCACCCCGATCGATCTCCGCCGGGTGATCGAGATCCGCAAGCCGGCGTTCCGTGTTCGGTACGACCTCGAGGTGCTGCCGGACTCGCCGAGCCTGCGCGACGTGCTCGCGCCGGTGCTGACCTGAGGCCGGTCAGCTTCAGGCGACGGTGAGCTCCTCGGCGAGTTGGCCGAGCGCCCACTCCAGGTCGCCGGCCTCGATGATCAGGGGTGGGGCGAGCCGAATGGTTTGCCCGTGCGCTTCCTTGGCCAGGATGCCCCGCCGGAGCAGGCCCTCGCAGACGTCGCGGCCGCTGCGGTGCGCGAGGTCGATGCCTGCCCACAGGCCGCGGCTGCGCACCGCGGTGACGGCGTCGGTCGGCAGGGCCCGCAGCATCTCGGCGAAGCGCACACCCAACGCGGCCGCGCGCTGCTGGTAGTCGCCGGTGGAGACGATGCGGACGACCTCGATCCCGATCGCGCACGCGAGCGGGTTCCCGCCGAAGGTGCTGCCGTGCTCGCCGGGCCGGAACACACCGAGCACGTCGCGTCGAGACACGACCGCGGACAGCGGCACGATGCCGCCGCCGAGTGCCTTGCCCAGCACGTAGACGTCGGGGCGAACACCCTCGTGGTCGCAGGCAAACGTATAGCCGGTGCGGCCCAGCCCGGACTGGATCTCGTCGGCGATCATCAGCACGTTGGCCTCGGTGCAAGCGTCGCGCACGGCCCGCAGGTAGCCGTCGGGCGGGATGATCACGCCGCGTTCACCCTGGATCGGCTCGATCAGGACGGCCGCGGTCCGGTCGTCGATAGCTGCGCGCAGGGCATCGGCGTCGCCGTAGGGCACGCTGACGAACCCAGGGGTGAACGGACCGAAGTCCGCTGTGGCCACCGGGTCGTCGGAGAAGCTGACGATGGTGATCGTCCGGCCGTGGAAATTCCCGGCCGCGACCACGATCTTGGCCTGGTCGGCCGGAATCCCTTTGACCTGGTAACCCCACTTGCGCGCGGTCTTCACCGCAGTTTCGACGGCTTCGGCGCCGGTGTTCATGGGCAGCACGAGATCCATGCCGGCGAGTTCGGCGAGTGCGGCGCAGAACGCCCCGAGCTGGTCGTTGTGGAATGCGCGGCTGGTCAGCGTCAAGCGGTCGAGTTGCGCGCGTGCGACGGCGGTCAGCCGCGGATGGTGGTAGCCGAAGTTCAAGGCGCCGTATGCGGCAAGCAGGTCGAGGTACCGACGCCCGTCGACGTCACGCGCCCACGCTCCCTCGCCCTCGGCGATCACAACGGGCAGCGGCGCGTAATTTCGCGCGCTGTGCGCCTCAACGAAGTCAATCGCCGCGCTAGTCTGCGCCGACATGCTGCCGGTCTTCACGCCCGTGCCCGAGTCCTTCATCGCTCGACCCCCAACCCGGAACAGTAGCCGTGTCGCGGTCAGAGTGGTTCGGTCGCCGCGGACGGCGTCACCCGGCTCAGCCCGTGATGCGTGCCGTTGCCGCCGGGAGGCCCGCCTGCACCGCTAGCGATGCCGAGCCTCCTGCGGCGGACACACGGTACTCGCCGAAGAACCCGCGGACCCGCACCCGCCCGTTCGCGTCGGTGCGCAGCACGGTCGCGGGCAACCACCATTCACCCTTGATCAGGCCCTCGAGAGCGGCATAGGAGGGCTTGCGCGAGCCGTCGGCGCGGATCAGCCCGACCGGCGCACCGAGCCATGCGCCGGCGTCGGTGAGCCCCCAATAGTTGACGGCTTGCACCGCCGGGTGCGCGATCAGGGAACGGTAGTGCCGCACGATCTCGTCGGCCTGGCGCGCCTCCCCCTCGCGGGTCGTCCGCCACTCAGAAACCCGATAGTCGTTCAGATCGTCTATGTCGGGCGGCATGAGGTGACCGGACACGATCGTGCTCTCGGTCATGTGCAGCGGCAGTCCGTATCGCGCGAACCGGTCCAGCACGCCCTGCATGTAGTCCTCCCCCCGGTAGCCCTGGTGCATGTGGGTCTGCAGTCCGATGGCGTCGATGCGGACGCCGGCCTCGAGCACGCCTTCGAGCAAACACTCGTAGGCAGAGGAGAGGTCAAAGTCGTTGAGCACGAGGGTTGCCGATCGGTTCGCGGCCCGGGCCTCCTCAAAGGCCATCCGGACCATGAAGATCCGGCCGCGGGCGCGCGCCAGCGGCGTGATGGCGTTATCGCCGTTCGCGAAGACCGGCATTATGACCGCTTCGTTGATCGCGTCCCAGGTGTCGATCAGGCCGGAGAATCCGCCGACCAGATCGCGGATTCGGGCGCGCTGCAGCCGTTCGACCTCGTCCAGCGGGAGGCCGAGCAGCCACCCCGGTTGCACGGTGTGCCACACGAGCGGGTGCCCCTTGACGGTCACCGCGCGGTCGGCCAGCCAGCGCGCGGTCTTCGTCAGCCGCTCGACGTCGGTGAAGCCGCGCCGCGGCTCATAGCGTCCCCAGTAGAACGGCAGCGTGGCTGTGTTGAAGAGATTCAGCCAGTCGTTGGCAACGCCGTCGGCGTCGAGCCGGGCCGTACCGCCGAACGCCTCGACGCCTTCGGCACCGGGCGGCTCCGCACCGCCGACAAGGGACACGAAGTCGAAGCCGATGTTGCCGAAGGAGAAAGCGTGACGCTGCTGCTCGACGGTGACCGGCTCGTCGGTCACCGGCCGGCCGTCCGGCCCGAGCACGGTGACGGTTACTTCGCCGACCCGGTGCGAGACGGCCGTGTCGGACGCTGCGGGTGCCGCGGCCAACGGGGCCGTCATGCGGCGTTCGCCACCGAAACGCGGCAGTGGCGTTCGAACACGGGCAGCCTGTCCGGAATCGCTAGATGATGCCGTCCAGCAACGGCCGATGATCACGAAACGGCCTGCTGCGCTTGCCCCTCGAGCTCGGCAGCAACGGCTCGATCCACGCCCACTGTTGATCGGTCAAGTCACGATCACCAGACATGACCGCACCATCCCGCAGATCGATCAAACAGCATGAACTTGTGCGACACGCCCTAGCAGTGATCGACGGTCTCGTCGGTTCGCGTCCAGCGGGTCCGGATAGGTGACGTCGTGGTAGACGTGGGTGACGCCCTCGCCCTCGATAACGGTCGGGGCGCCGAGCCGCACTGGCGCGTGCTGAAGTTGTTCGGCGCGCACATCCGTCGGATGGTCCACCCTCGGCACACAGCGCCAACGACTGCCCGCCCGGTTCGGCCCCGCCGGCTGTTTGCCGGCCGGCAGGCCCGGGCCCGCACCAAGACGCGTGTGAGCCGTCGTTCGATGTGCCTGCAGTGCCGCGTCCACATCGGGATCGCCCGAACTCGATCCCTGATGTCATTGTGGCAGTGGGACTCGGAAGTCGACGCGAGTGCCGGAGCGCCGGTCGGTATGCCATGTGCACGTGCCGCCGAGACGGGCAGCGCGCGCGGCCATGTCGGCCATGCCTTTACCCGTTTCGGCGCCGATGCCGCGGCCATCGTCGACAACGCGTAACCACACGCCGGCTGCGTCAGCAGCGATGGTCACGACAACGTTGCTCGCGCCCGAATACATCGCGACGTTCGACAGCGCCGCTTTGGCGACGGCGAGCAGCTCGGCGCCGACCGCAGTGGGGACATACTCCACCGAGCCGACGTTCTCGATCGCGACTGCAATGTCGTTCGGCTGCGCGGCGTCGTGCACCAAGCGTGCGAGATCGGGCAGCAAGTCCAGCAGACCGCTGTTCTCGTGCAGGGTGGCTATCGCGGATCTGAGATCCTCGAGGACGTCCAGGATGCCGTCCTCTACCAGGCGCACCTGCGTGTCCGCCACCGCCGGCGCCGTATGCCGCGCGACCAAGCCCGCGGCGAACAGCCGCTGGATGACGAGGTTGTGCAGGTGGTCGGCGATGCGCCCGCGCTCACGTGCGCTGGCCAGCGCCGCGCGCGCGTCCTGCAACGCAAGGTCGGCCTCCACTCGAGGCGTGACGTCTACGACGACGCTGTAGATCCCGTCCACCTCGCCGCTACGAATCCGCGGCGCGTAGTACATCTGGAGGTGCCGCAGGCCGGCGGGGTATGCGACCGTGCGATCGAACTGCGTCGGTTGACCGAGCAAGGCCGCCTCTGCATACGCGACGTTGGCAGCCTCGAACATCCCGGCGCCGAGGAGGTCGTGCGCGTGTTCGCCGAACGCGTCTGCTCGAGTGGCGCGGCCGAACAAGCGCACTGCGGCACGATTGGCGAAGACATTGCGCAAGCAGGGGTCCCAGATCGCGATCTCCGCCGGTAGCAGGTCCAGCAGCGCGCACGCGTCTTCGGCTGACCAGCCGCGTCCGGTGATGTCCGGTGGCCACGGCACGCCGACCCGGCCGCCGGCGGAGGCCTCGGGAGAGCCGAGATCGAAGTGCGCGGACAAGCTCGGAAAGGCAACGCGCGGTTCGTCGGTGTACGGCTTGTCGATCATCCGGGCCGGCACCATCGCGCGCAGCTCCTCGATGGTCCGGTCGATGGTGTCAGCGGCTGTGCTCAGGCTGGGCAAGGCGTCCGTGGCGCGCCCGAGGGCGGCCTCGAGCCGCTCCAGCGCGCCGCATAGGTCGTGGATCACGTGTCGGCTGTTTATGTCGCTGACGATGCGCTCGCGTACGGTGCGCAGCGCGGCTTGTTCCCGCATGTGCCGCGCGTGCTCGTATCCCTCGATGGACGCCGTAATGTCGACCGCCAGCGCGCAGTAACCCGCGATGGCACCGTCGACGACATTCGGTATGTGCGTCACCTGGTGGGCGTTGTATCGCCGTCCGTGCCGGTCCACCATCGCGCGCTCGACCTGCTGCGGCTGACCTGCCAGCGCGCCGTCGATGTACTGCGCGCTCAGCTCGACGGCCTGGGGCTGCACCAGCTCCGAAAGATGGGCACCAAGCAGCTGGTTGTGCGGCCGGCCGAAGCGGGCCAATGCGCGACGGTTGCCGTAGCGCAGCCGGACGTCGTTGTCCCATAGGGCGACAGAGGCCGGCAGCCAATCGAGCAGCGCGAGCAGCTCGTCGACGTGTTTCGACTCCTTCACCCGCGTGTGCCCGGCCGATGCACGCCTTCGCACCGGGTGAGGTTAGCAGAGTGTTGACAAGAGCGGCCGGGGTCCGCGAGCATCTGACCCTGCCGGTCCCACCGACTTCTGGCCGAGGTCGTTCCAGTGCGGTCCTTCACGTCGGGGGTTCTTGTGAAAGCTCGTCGTCTGCTTCGCGCGTCGCTCATCGCCGTTGCACTCTCGCTGTTTACCTGTTCGACGGCATCGTTCGCGAGCACGACGCTCTACACGCCATGGTCGTCGGTGCTGCCGGGCTGGAACGACCAGTTCGCGCCGGGCAGTGACAATGACTGCGCGGCCGGTCGACCCTCGTGCCTGACGGTCACGCTCAACGAGCAGTTGCACATCTTCACGCCGAACGGGCAGTCCTGCTCTCATCTCGCGATCTTTCCGCTGGCCTACATCCGGATGACGCAGACCTACGGGTGGACGCGCGATCAAGTCGGGTACTACCACGACGTCCCGTACATGAACCACCTGGACGCCGTGTTCGCAAAGTACTACACCGACGCGTTCTACGACTGGGCGAACGATAACCGCACAGCCGTCCCGCAGTCGTGGCTCTACGCGTTCGACGCCGCGAAGAACAAGACCGTCAGCGGCGCTGGCGACCTGCTCCTCGGCATGAACGCGCACATCAACCGCGACCTCCCATTCGTGCTCTACGCCTCAGGACTTGTCGGATCGGACGGGACTTCCGGCAAGGGGGACTACGACGCAGTCGAAAAGTGGCTCAACGACGACACGGCGCCGTTGCTCGCCGAGGCAGCCCAGCGCTTCGAGCCCACCATCGACGACACCAACAACGCGGTGGCCGACTACCTCACCTTCCAAGTGGTGTCCGCCTGGCGTGAGAACGCGTGGCGCAATGCCGAAGCGCTTGCCACAGCCCCGGACGCCGCGACACGCGCCCTGGTGGCGCAGAACATCGAGAACAATGCCAACCTCATCGCCCAAGGGATGCTGATCTCGTTCGCGGTAAACCCGCTCATCGAGAGCAACGCGGCCCGCGACACCTATTGCACCGTCCACAACGGCGACACCGCCCCCACCGCGTACCCGATGGGCGTGCCGAGCCCGTACGGAAACAAAATCAACTGAGCGCAGCGCCACACAGCGGGACTCCTATCGCGCCGATGGTGGCAGCGGTAAGCACAGCGACGAGGACGGCCGCCACTTGGTGGCGGGCCGGCGAATCGAGCCATCGGCCATGGGCCATCGCAACCGGCACGCAACGTACCGTCTACGTGCGCAGACTCACGAAGATCGTGGAACTTGGTGGTTTGCAGAGCCTCACCCGTAGGCGGACCAGCCGGCGCCGGCCCGCTGGTAGCTGGCCGGTAGTGGCGGGACTTCGCCGTTGAGGACCCCGAGGAACCAGCCGTCGCCGGGCCAGACGGCGTGCGGTCGGCCTGTGGGCGGCGGCCATTCTGTCCGGTCCTCGGCGAGCTGAATGCGTGGAGGCGGTGCGTAGTCATGCGGGTCGCTTTGCGGACGGACGCGCGAGCCGTGGACCCACGCCGCGCACGTCAGCCAGTGGACGCCTGCGTCGACGCCGGGCGGCATCACCTGCTCGGTCGCCGGATCTGAACGGGCACCGCAAGATCGCCGCGTTGATGCGGGCCGACGGCGGCGTCGTGTCGACCTCGACGGTCGAGCGTGCCTTGCGGCGGCGTGGGTTGTTGCTGCCGCGCGGGTTCCGGGCCGATCGCAAGTCTTGGGCGGCGATCCGTCGCCGCGTGTTCCGTGACGCGCCGACCGAGCGGAATCGGGTCTGGCAGATGGAAATGCGAGTACCTCTTCCGCGGACCCATCAACGACGGCGACGCCCCCGCCGACCGCACGCCACGAACTTCTTGACTTAAGACACGCGTCTAC
>JBKOXO010000192.1:0-4890 GCA_046744105.1 Actinomycetota bacterium | reverse complement strand
TCGGGCAGCCGACCGGCAACGGCAGCGACCCCGCGTCGTCGACCAGCACATCGATGTGCCGGAACCCGTCGGTGACCGCGAGCTCGGCGCGCTCCTCGACCGGGCGCGGCGCGTAGACGATGTCGACGACGCCGAGCGGGATCGGCACGCGCGTTATTTCTGCTCGCCGTACTCCATGCCGTGCGGCATGACCATGCCGACGTGCTGGAGGTGCTGGCCCAGGACCTGGTCGAACTGGTCCGCGACCTGCGCCGGCTCCCAGCCGCCGTCACGCCACATCCACGCGATCTGCTTGGGATGCTGGAAGATCGTGTACGCGTAGTCGGTTCGGCCGAGGATCTGGCCGTTCACGTGACTGGCGCGTTCCGACGCGAGGAACGCGACGAGTGGCGCGTTGAGCGCAGGGTTCTGCTCGGGAGGTGGCTCCGCTCCGGTCCGCTCGAACAGCCCGGCGGTCATGCGGGTGGCGCCGGCGGGGGCAACGGCGTTGACGGTGATGCCGTACTTCCCGAGCTCGAGCGCCCAGATGAACGTCATGCCCATGAGGCCCGCCTTGGCGGCGCCATAGTTCGTCTGGCCGAAGTTGCCCCGCAGGCCGGCCGACGACGTGACGTTGATGATCCGCCCGTAGCCGGCGTCCTTCATGACGACGGCGGCGTGGTGGCCGCAGTTGAACGAGCCCTTCAGGTGCACGCCGATGACCGAGTCGAAATCCTCCTCGTTCATCTTCACCAGCGTGCGGTCGCGCACGATGCCCGCGTTGTTCACGAGGATGTCGAGCTGGCCAAACGCCTCGAAGGCGGTTCGAATGATCTTCCCGGCGCCGTCGAAGTCGGAAACCGAGTCGTAGCTCGGCGTCGCGTGACCGCCGAGCGCCTCGATCTCCTTGCACACCTGGGCGGCCGGGTCCTCGTCGGTCCCCCGGCCGTCAAGACTGACACCGACGTCGTTCACGACGAGCCGGGCGCCCTCCTTGGCCATGCACAACGCGAATTCGCGGCCGATCCCACGACCCGACCCGGTGACGATCGCGACGCGCCCGTCGAGCAGCCCCACCGCGATCAGCCTCGCCTCGGGACGGCCGCGGTCGCGGCGCCGGTCAGCTTCGCCTCGCCGTCCTGGTTGACGACCTGGCACTCGACGTCGACGAGACCCACGCCACTCTCGTCGGCGTCGCGCACGCCCGTCACCAAGGCTGTGCACGAAAGTGTCTCGCCCGGCCAGACCTGCTTGGAGAATCGAACCTGGTAGCGGCGGAGCGCCGCCGGTCCGAACCAGTCCTTGAGCACCCTCGCCATGAGCCCCGCCGTCAACATGCCGTGGCCGAACACGGATGGGTTGCCGATCGAGGTCGCAACCGTGTCGTCGTGGTGCATGGGGTTGAAGTCGCCCGACGCGCCCGCGTAGCGCACGAAATGCGTCCGCGAGATGTTCTCCACGACGAGCGGGGGCGCTTCGTCGCCGACTGACAGGTCCTCGAACGCAGGCGCGATCACGGAGCTCGTCATTGCACGTCCTTCTCTCGCCGTCGCAGGTTCCGGCTTTGCGGCGGCGGTCGGCAAAGCCGCCGCCGCCGCGCTCCTCGGAGCGGCTGTTTCCAGCGGTTCCGGAGCGTACCCGGCACCGCGACAAGAGGTGACACGCGTGTCGGGTACGCCTAGCCTGAGCTAGTGCCCCGGTCCACGAAAGCGAGCCGCAGCCGTCCCGCGGCGCCGCGCCGTACCAACAACTCCGGTCGCCGTGGCGCGACCGGCGACGGGCGCGCGCACACGACTGGTGTGCAGCTCGGGACGCCCGCCCAGGGCCGGGAGCTTCGGGCTCGGGGCCGCCGGACGATGCGCAAGCTGCTCGACGCCGGGGTCGAGATCTTCGCCCAGCGCGGCTTTCACGCCGCTCGTGTGGACGACATCGTCAAGCTGGCCAAGACCTCCCACGGCACGTTCTACCTGTACTTCTCCAACAAGGAAGAGCTGTTCCGCGCCCTGGCCCAAGAAGTCGCCGGCGAGATGATCTCGCTGGCCGACTCGCTCCCGCCGATCGATCCCGGGCCCGAGGGGCGCGCCGAGCTGCGCGCGTGGCTCGCCCGCTTCGTCGAGGTGTACGAGCACTACGGCCCGGTCATCCGCGCGTGGACGGAAGCCGAGATCGGCGGCAGCGAGTTCGGCCGCCTCGGGACCGACGTCCTCACCGAGTTCTCACGGGTGCTGACCGGTCGCATCCGTCGCTCGTCGTCGCCGGACATCAATCCGCAGATCGCGGCGCTGGCCGTCGTCGCCATGATCGAGCGGTTCAACTACTACGTGTTGTCCCGCCAGGTGGACGTGAGCCGGGACGAGATGCTCGACACCCTGGCGACCGTCACCCACGCGGGCCTGTTCGGCGGGAGCGCCAGCCGCTACTGACCGTTCACGGACGGCGCGTGTGACTCGCCCGTCGGCAGGAGCCACTCGCTGAGGTCGCCCATCTGAGCGACGGAGCCGTCGTAGGTGACGCGGCCCTTGACGAGCACAGCGACGTCGTCGGCGACGCCGAGCGCGTGGCCGACGTGCTGCTCGACGATGAGCAGGGTCGTCCCGGCGTCACGGATCGTGGCGAGCGTCTTGTAGACCTCGTCGACCACAATCGGCGCCAGGCCCAGCGACAGCTCATCGCAGACCAAGAGCCGCGGTGGCTTCGCCAGCACCCGCGCCAGGGCGAGCATCCGCTGCTCCCCGCCCGACAGCGTGCCCGCCACCTGTCGGCGACGCTGGCTCAGGGGCGGGAACATCTCGTAGGCGCGGGCCAAACCGCCGGCCGCGCGCGACCGGCCCAGCGAGCGGCGCAGGCTGAGCAGCAGGTTCTCCTCCACGGTGAGCGACGCGAATACCGACCTTCCCTCCGGGGCCTGCGCGATGCCCTTGCGAGCGAGTCGGTAGGCGCGCTCCCGCGTGACGTCCTCCCCGTTGAAGAAGAACTTTCCCGCCGTCGGCTTGATGAGCCCCGAGCAGACCCGCGCAACCGTGGTCTTCCCGGCGCCGTTCGACCCGAGGAGCGCGAGCACCGAGCCTTCGCGCACCACCAGAGACACGCCGAAGAGGGCGCGGAAGGGGCCGTACCCCGCTTCGACGTCGCGCAGCTCGAGCAGTGGCCGCGACGCCGTCGACGGCGCCGGTGACGGCGCGGCCGCGCTCACACCAACTCCCCGAGGTACGCCCTGCGGACGGCTTCGTCGCCCATCACCTCGGCGGTGGATCCCGACGCGATGATGATCCCGAAGTCGAGCACGTAGAGGCGGGTGGCGAAGGCCTGGACCATCTCGACGTCGTGCTCCACAAGCAGGATGGCCGTGCCCCGCTCGCGCTGCACCTCCTGCAGCGTGCCGACCAGCTCCATCGTCTCGCTCTGGTCGAGACCGGACGACGGCTCGTCGAGAAGCAGGAGCATCGGCTCGGTCATCAACGCCCGGCCCATCTCGACCAGGCGGGCGCGGCCGAGGCTCAACGATTCGATCGGCTTGTCGGCGAAGTCCATCAGGCCGAGCAACTCGAGCGTGTGGTCGGCGCGTTGATTCTCGTCCTTGGTCGGGCCGGCGAGGTTCAGCACGTCTTTCCAGAGCCGCCCCGTGCCCAGGCGGGCCCGCTCGGCGACGAGCAGGTGATCGCGCACGGTCATCCCGGTGAACAGCTCCACCCGCTGGAAGGTGCGGCCGAAGCCCAGGCGGGCGCGCTTGTACACGGGTATCCGGGTGATGTCGCGCCCGTTGAACACGACCCGACCGTTATCGGCCCGTAGGAGACCGAGGAGGCAATTGAAGAACGTCGTCTTCCCCGCGCCATTCGGGCCGATGAGCCCGACCGGCTCTCCGGGCTCGACGTTCAGCGTCACGTCCTCGAGCGCGGTGATGCCCGAGAACCGCTTGCACACTGCAGTCGCCTCGAGCAGGCTCACCGGTCTCCCCCCGGGTTCCCCGCCCCGACCGGCGCCGGCTGCGGCCGCGCGCGCACGACACCGCCGCTCTCACTGTCGGGTGGTTGCCGGCCGCGGGTGAGAAAACGCTGGACGGTTTCGAGCGACCTCCGCTTGTTGTACTCGAGGATGCCTTCGGGGTGCTTCGCGTACGTGACCGCACCCAGACCGAAGAGGATGAACTGGTATGCCGGCGACAGCCCCAGCGCCTTGAGGATCTCGGGCACGAATGCGATCGCGAGCCCGGCCTGTACCGCGCCTTCGACAGTCCGCGCGCCGATGGTCACCACGATCACGAGCCAGAGCAACCCGAACAGCACGTTGTAGTTCGCGGAGTAGTTCGCCTGGTTCTCCTGGATGGCCAGGAGGCCGCCGCCGAGGCCGGCGATGCCCGCGGAGAGGGCGAACGCGATGACGCGCGCCCGGGCGGGGTTGATGCCGATCGAAGTGGCGGCGGTCTCACTGCCGCGCAGCGCGTCGAGATATCTCCCCGTCGTCCCTTTCCGCACGAGTATCACGAGTATCGATATGACTACGAGGAGGCCGAGGGCGAGGAAGAGGAAGGCCCGATCACTCTCGAACAGCGGAGGGCGAGGGACCTTCGTCGGCAGCACACCCCCGCTCACCCAGTCGAGGGGCACGAAGATGCTCTCGAACATCAGCGCGAAGGCAAGCGTGGCGAGCGCGAGGAAGATACCGCCGAGCCGTAACGCCGGGATCGCGAGCAACGCACCGACGATCGCTGCCATCGCCGCCCCGATGACCATCGTCAGGAGCACCGGCATGTCGAAGCGCTGGGCCAGCTGGGCGGTGCCGAACGAGCCCACGGCTGCGAACGACGCCTGGCACAGCGAGATCTGGCCCGCCATCCCGGTGATCACCGTGATCGACAGGAAGATGAGGGAGAAGATCACCGCCCTTGTGATGATGAGCAGCCAGAAGTCG
>JBKOXO010000109.1:0-15629 GCA_046744105.1 Actinomycetota bacterium | reverse complement strand
GTCCAGGCCCGTCCGGGTCGGCAACGCGGCCGCGGGCCAGTTCCAGCTCGACGTGTACGGCGAGGTCGTCGGCGTCGGCTGGGCGGTGGCGATGGCGCTGGGGCAGCTCCCCGAGCCGCTCTGGCGGCAGCTTCGCGATCTCTTGGGCTACCTGGAGAGCGCTTGGCAAGAACCCGACGACGGCATGTGGGAGGCCCGCGGGACGCGGCGGCACTACACCCAGTCGAGGGTGATGACCTGGCTCGCATTCGACCGCGCCATCGCGCGGAGCAAGCGTTTCGGGCTGGAGGCGCCGCTGCGGCGCAGATGGATAGCCCCGGAACGGGAACCGCACGCGAAGTGTAAACGGGGCTTCGCCCCAGCCCCACGAGGCGTGTGGCGGTGGGTCAGGTAGGGACTCCGGTCGGCGGGATCTAGACCGTGACCGGTTGGGCCGGTCCGGTGTATGAACCCCCGGTGTGTTTGACTCCGACACGTCGACCGAGCCGTGTGGACCCGCAGCGGGGGTCTCCCCTGGAGTGGCATCGCCCTCGTTCGCCGGACCGCTGCGTGGCACTTCCGCAGCGCCGCTGCGGTTGATCCACCCCGAAGTCGGTAATGCGCGCCGGCCTCGACGCCGTGCCGGGCACGCCAAGCGCGTCGCCCAGCGCTTCCGGGTAGGTGTGGCGTTACGCCGCGGTGTCGTGGTGCGGGAGGTCGTCGGGCTCGGGCAGCGGGCGCAGGCTGATGTCGTGGGCCTCGTCGGCGGCGACGCCGAGCATGCGCAGCAGGTCCTCGGCGACCTGGTCGGTGGCCTCGGCGTCATCGCGCTCCGGGTGGTCATGGATCAGCTGGCCCAGGCACAGCGCGGCCCCGGTCACGATTGCCAGAGCGAGTTCGGGGTCGCGGACGGTGAACCGCCCGGCGTGGGCAGCGGCTTCGATGTCGCGGCGGGCGCGGGGCGCCAGTCCCCGGTTGGAGGCGGCCAGGGTCAGACCGTTGCGCAGCAGGACCTTGCTCAGCTCGGGCCAGCGGCGGTGCAGCCGGCCGGAAAGCCGAAAGCTCTGCGCGAAGACGTGGGCCGGATCGTCGATGCCGACGGTGAGCTGGTCCATCGCCGCGCCGAAGGATTCGAGGGCGTCCTCGACCGCGGCGTCGAAGAGTTCTTCCTTCGTGGCGAAGTGGTTGTAGAAGGACCCCATCCCGACGTCGGCGGCCTGCGTGATCTCCAGGATCGGGACGTTCGTCCGTCCGGCCGCGATGAAGCCCTGGGCGGCGCGGACGAGTGACGCGCGGGTGCGGGCCTTGCGCCGCTCCAGCCGGTTGGGGACCGCGTCGGGCTGCTCCGTCATGTCTGCTCTGCTCCCATCTCGGGCGATCCAGTCCTCATCAGCCTAGCCAACGTCAGTGATGAATAACTCGTCAGAAGCTCTTGACTGACGATACCATCGTGAGTGACGATATCGTCATATCGAGAGGAGCGGTCGATGAACGACCACCACGACCCGCACACCGGCCTGCACAGCGAGCACGGTGGAATGCCCGGCGAGCACCCCGGACGTGCGCGGAACCCGGTCATCAAGGTGCATGACGTGGCCTGGGTGGAATTCGAGAAGCCGGACCTGGACCGGGCCGAGGCGTTCGCGCACGCCTTCGGGTTCAGCACCGCGCTGCACACCCCCGACGAGCTGCAGCTTCGAGGCACCGACTCAGGCGCGCCGTGCGTGCTGATCCGCAAGGGTCCGCGGTCGCGATTCCTCGGCGCCGCGTTCCGGGCGGCGGACTCGCAAGACGTCCAACGGCTCGCCCAGGCGAGCGCGAGGACCGCAACGAAGCTTCCCGAGAGCCTGGGCGGGCTGAAGGTAGACCTCGTCGACCCGAGCGGCACGCGGGTGCGCGTGGTATCGGACGCCCATGAGTTGGCGCCGCTGCCGGGGCAGCGGCCGCTTATCGTCAACACCGGGCACCACGTGGTCCGGACCAACGCCACCCAGCGGCCGCCGCGGGAGCCGGCCAAGGTGCAGCGCCTGGGACACGTGGTGCTGCAGACGACGAGGTACCGCCAGACACTCGACTGGTACCTCGAGCACCTGGGCCTGATCGTCAGCGACTTCCTTTATTACCAGGGCCAGCGCGAACGCGGGCCGGTGATGAGCTTCATCCGCTGCGACCGCGGCGGAACCCCAACCGACCATCACACGCTGGCGATGCTGCTCGGCCCGGCCAACCGTTACGTGCACTCCGCGTACCAGGTCGCCGACCTCGACGCGCTGGCCGCCGGCGGGGAGTACCTGCGCGAGCACGGCTACAACCGGTCGTGGGGCATCGGCCGCCACATCCAGGGCAGTCAGATCTTCGACTACTGGCGCGACCCGGACGGGTTCCTGGTCGAGCACTTCAGCGACGGCGACCGGTTCGACAACACGCTCGAGCCCGGATGGGCGCCCATGACGGCCTCCGGCCTCGCCCAATGGGGACCACCTCCCACCAAGGACTTCCTCGGCGTGAAGCCCGGGCTCGAGACGCTGCGCGAACTGCGCGCCATCGCCCGCGCCCTGCGCGCGGACGACAACGAGTTCGACCGCACCCGCCTGCGCGGCCTGCTGAAGGTGGTCAGCTCATGAGCACCTCCGTCATACGCACCGTTGAGGCCTGGTACGTCGCCACCGCCCGCGGCGCCGCAAAGATCACAACCGAGGCCAACACGACGGCGCAGCTGCTGGGCGACCGCACGGCCATCGCCGCCGCGGCGGCCAGCTCGGACACCGTGCCAGTTGATTCGCTCGCGCTCGTCTCGCCGGTCACTGCGCCGTGCCGGGTGGTCGCCCAGATGACCAACTTCGGCTCCCACGCCAAGGACGCGGGCATGAACCCGCAGACGGTGCCGCTGACCTTCTTCCGTAAGGCGTCCGGCTCGATCAGCGGCCCGTGCGACGACGTGGTCAAGCCCGCGCACGTGCGGCTGCTGGACTACGAGGTCGAGATCGGGCTGGTGATCGGCCGTGAGCTGCTGGTCGGCTCGCAGGTCTCCGACGAGAACCTGGCCGACTACGTCGCGGGCCTGGTGGTCACCAATGACATCTCCGCGCGTGACGTGCAGCTGCCTCAGACCCAGTTCTACGAGGCGAAGTCGTACCCCACGTTCACCCCGGTCGGGCCGACCCTGGTGTTGTTGGAGGCCGACGAGCTCAAACGGTTTACCGACCTGCGGCTGCGGCTGCGCGTCAACGGCGAGCTGCGGCAGGACATGACCGCCGTCGACATGCTCTACCGGCCGGTCGACGCGCTGCAAGCGCTCACCCGGTTCCAGCGCCTGGACCCCGGCGACGTAGTGCTCACCGGCACCCCGGTCGGTACCGCGCTGAGCGCACCGCCCAAGCCCGTGGAGGTCCTCGCGGCGCTCCTGCCGGCCGCGACGAAGTGGCGGCTGTTCTTCAAGGCTCAGGCCAAGAACCGCAACTACCTGCAGGACGGTGACCGCATCGAGGCCAGTGTCGCTACCGACGACGGCGCGATCGACCTGGGCATCCAACGCATGGACGTGAGGTACGCGCGATGACCGAGGACCTGCTGTGGCCCCGCTACGCCGAGCCGGCCGACCTCGCCGCCACCGAGGCGGTGCCGCTGGGGGAGCGCGGCCTGCCGGAGACGACCTATGCGCTTCTGGACCGGGCGGCGACCTTGTGGCCCGAGCGCACGGCGGTGAGCGTCCTGCCCGAGGCCGCCCGCTGGCGCGAACCGCAGCGGCGCACGTATGCCGAGCTGCTCGCCGACGTGCACCGCTACGCCAACGTGTTGGACGCGCTGGGCGTGCGACGCGGCGACGCGGTCGCCTTGATGTCTCCGAACTGCGCCGAGCTGATCACCGCCACCTTGGCCGCCCAGCTGGCGGGGATCGCCGCACCCCTCAACGGTGGCCTGGCCCGCGGCCATCTCGCCGAGCTGCTGCGGCGATCCGGGGCCCGGGTACTCGTCACCGCCGGCCCTGATCTTGCTCCCGACCTATGGGACACCGCGCAGGAGCTCGCCGCCGAGCTCGACGTGATCCTGGTGCTGCGGCCGACCGGCGCGGCCGGCGCACCGGCGCCGCTGGCGGCGCTTCCCGGCGTGCGCGTCGCCTACTTCGCAGAGCTCGCCAAAACCGAGGACCCGGCGGCTTTCGTCGGACCGCGGCCGAACGCGGCGGACCTCGCCGCACTTTTCCACACCGGCGGGACGACCGGCGCACCCAAGCTGGCCGCGCACACCCACGTCAACGAAGTCGCCGATGCCTGGATGCTCGCCGCGATGTCGCAGCTCGCGAGCCCCGACACGGCGGTCTTCGCCGCACTGCCGCTGTTCCACGTCAACGCTGTCGTGGTCACCCTGCTCGCCCCACTGTTTCGGGGGCAGGAGGTGGTGTGGGCCGGGCCGCTCGGCTACCGCGACACTGCCCTGTTCGGACAGTTCTGGAAGATCGTCGAGCACTACCGGATCGCGTCCATGAGCGCGGTGCCGACCGTCTACGCGGCGCTCGCCCGATGCCCGGTCGACGCCGACATCAGCAGCCTGCGCGTCCCGATAGTGGGTGCCTCGCCACTGCCGACCGCCGTGCGGGACAGCTTCCGGGCCAACACCGGGGTGAGCCTGCTCGAAGGGTACGGCCTGACCGAGGCCACCTGTGCCAGCGCCCGCAGCTTCCCCGAGCTGCACCGGCCCGGCTCGGTCGGGCAACGGCTGCCCTACCAGCAGGCCAGAATCGTGCGCGTCGGCGCGGACGGGCGCTGGCACGACGTGCCGCGAGGCGAGGTCGGCGTGCTGGCCATCGGTGGCCCCACCGTGTTCCCCGGATATGTCACCGGCCGCGACGACGACGGCCACGTCCTGGACGGGCTCGGCAAGCTGGTCGACGGGTGGCTGGACACCGGCGACCTTGCTCGCCTCGACGACGACGGGTTCATCTACCTCACTGGCCGCGCCAAGGACCTGATCATCCGCGGCGGCCACAACATCGACCCGGCGATCGTCGAGGACGCGCTGCTCGCCCACCCGCAGGTCACCGCCGTCAGCGCCGTCGGCCGCCCCGACGCCCACGCCGGCGAGGTGCCGGTCGCCTATGTGACCCTCGCCCCGGACGCGACGGTCACCGCCGATCAGCTGCGCGAGTTCGCTACCGGCCGGGTCGCCGAACGCGCGGCCGCACCCAAAGACGTCACCGTGCTCGACGCACTGCCAGTCACCGACGTCGGCAAGCCGTACAAGCTCGCACTGCGCGCCGACGCCACCCGCCGCGCGCTCACCGACGCCCTCGCCGGATTGCCCGGCGCCGAGGTCAACACCGCGCTCGAGGACGGCACCGTCGTCACGACCGTCACCCTTGCCGACGACCCCGATACCGGTGCCGCGGAGGCCGTTTTGGGCCAGTACGCGCTGCGCTGGCGGCTGACGGTGCGGCCCAACCACCGTTTATCCGGTTGAACACCCTTAAGGACACGCAATGAACCTCTCCATCACCCTCGCCGTCCTCATCACGTTGGTCTTCGCCCTGCTCGGGGCGGCCAAGGTCCTTGCGCTGCCGCGGATGCGCGAACTCGCCACTGAAGCGGGCTTCTCAGTCGATGCCTACCGCCGCATCGGCCTGCTCGAGGTTGCCGGCGCCATCGGCATAGCGCTCGGGCCGGCCGTGCCGCCGATCGGCGTGCTGGCCGCCGCGGGTCTGCTGGCATTGCTGGCCGGCGCCGTCGCCACCCACCTGCGCCACGGCGGCGGCATCCGGGAGATTGCTCCCGCCCTGGTCTGCGCGCTGCTGGTCGCCGGCTACCTCGCGGCCCTGATCCGGGCGGCCTCATGAGTCCGCCGATTCCCGTCGTCATCGTCGGCGCCGGCCCCACCGGGCTCACCGCAGCCACACTGCTCGGCCAGTACGGCGTCGAGTGCCTGGTGCTCGACCGATGGGAGTCGATCTACCCGCAGCCACGTGCCGTCCACGTCGACGACGAGATCTACCGCGTCCTAGCCCGGCTGGGCGTGGCCGAGCAGTTCGCCGCGATCTCCCGGCCCTGCCAGGGGCTCCGGCTGGTCGACCGGAACATGCGTGTGCTCGGCGAGTTCCGGCGGGGGGCCGACCGGGGCCGGCACGGCTACCCCGAGGCGAACATGTTCGACCAGCCCGAGCTCGAGGCGCTCCTGCGCGCCAACCTCAAGCGCCAGGCCACCGTCACGGTCCGGGGCAACGCCGAGGTCACCGGTCTCGTCCAGGACGGCGCCGGACCGGTGCGGGTCGAGGTCACCGACCGGGTCACCGGCGCGCAAGAGACCATCGAAGCTGAGTACGTGCTCGGCTGCGACGGCGCCAATAGCCGGGTCCGTGCCGCCATCGGCGCCTCGATGCGCGACCTCAACTTCGAACAGCGTTGGCTGGTCGTCGACGTGGCAACCGACTCCGAGCTGGGCCACTGGGAAGGCGTGCACCAGGTCTGCGACCCAGCCCGGGCCGCCACCTTCATGCGGATCGGCCAGACCCGCTACCGGTGGGAGTTCCGACTGGCCGCCGGCGAGAATGCCGAGGACTACCGCGACATGACGCGCCTGCATCCGCTACTGGCCCCGTGGACCGCAGACGTACCGGTGCAGCGGCTGGAGATCGTCCGCGCGGCCGGGTACACCTTCCGCGCGCAGGTCGCCGGCCAGTGGCGAGACCGGCGTGTGTTCCTGCTCGGTGACGCCGCCCATCTCACCCCGCCATTCATCGGCCAGGGCATGTGCGCCGGCTTGCGCGATGCCGCCAACCTGTCGTGGAAACTCGCCGGCGTGCTCGCCGGCACCGTGCCCGAGACCGTCCTGGACACCTACCAGACCGAACGGCGATCTCATGCCCAGGCGCTGATCCGGCTCGCGAAGCTGGTCGGCGCCGCCATGACCGACGGCGGCGAGCTCGGCAACCTCCTGCGCCGCGTGATCGCGCCACGACTGCACCTGGTACCCGGCGTAAAGCGCCACATCCTCAACGCCGAGACGCCGCCACTGCGTCGGTCGGACCTGGTGCAGCGTGCCCGGATGCGAGGGTCGTTGGCCGGCCGGCTGTGCCCAAACGCCCTGCTCGAGGACGGCCGCCGCCTGGACGACGTTATCGCGGGACGGTTCGCGCTCGTCACACTGGCCGAGCCGGGCGCGACCCGGCGCACCGACGTGGAACGGCGCGGCGCCGTGGTCATCACGGCACAGCCCGCAACCCCGCTACACCAGTGGCTGCGTCGCGGCCACGCGCAGGCCGCGGTCGTCCGCCCGGATGGCACGGTCCTGCGCGCCGGCTCCGACCTGGCCCAACTCTGCAGGGCGATACCGCCGTTCGGCCTCGGCCGTGTGGGCCGGGTGGACGAGAACGGCGATTACAGCATTGTCAACCGGAAGAAGGATCTGATCATGAGCTGCGGACGCCACCTCCACCCACGCGAGATCAAGGAAGTCAAGGTACTCACCCGCGAGATCTCCGTTTCGGACGAGGAGGTTGCGCCGTGACCGGTTCGATGACTGCGCAGCAGATCGCCGATCTGGCCGACCAGGCCACGCCGCTGGACGCGCTGCTCATCGACGCCGCGCTCGGGCCGGTGCGCCGCTTCGCGCCCGACGGGTCTACCGCCAAGCTGGCTGCCGGCCTGGCCCGCCAGCCGGCGGCCACGGCGCGCCGGCTGGGGTCGCTGGCCGCCGAGGCGGGTCGCGTCGTGTTCGGCACCTCGACCCTTGCGCCGTCCCGGCGTGATCGCCGCTTCGTCGACGAGGCCTGGACGACCAATCCCATACTGCGGCGTCTGGTCCAGCTCTACCTGGCCGGCGGGCGGACCGCCGAACAGTTGCTCGGCGACGCCGGGCTGGGCTGGCGGGACGAGCAGCGGATGCGGTTTCTGACCGAGAACCTGCTCGAGGCGCTGGCGCCCAGCAACGTGCCGCTGGTGAATCCGGCATCGGCCAAGGCAGCCATCGACACTGCCGGGGCGAACCTGGCCCGGGGCGGGGCGCAACTGGTGCGCGACCTGCGCTCGTCGCCGCGCATCCCCGAGATGGTGGACCGGTCGGCGTTCGAGGTCGGCGGCAACATCGCCGTCACGCCCGGCGCGGTCGTGCTGCGCACCGAGGTGTTCGAGCTGATCCAGTACACGCCGCAGACCGAGCAGGTCCGCGACGTGCCGCTGCTAATCGTCCCACCGACGATCAACAAGTACTACGCGCTGGACCTGGCGGCCGACCGCAGCCTGGTCGAGTTCCTCGTCCGCGAGGGCCAGCAGGTGTTCGTCATGTCCTGGCGCAACCCGGACGCCCGGCATGCCGCGTGGAACCTCGACACCTACGTCCAGGCCATCCTCGACGCGCTCGACGCCGCGGAGCGAGTGAGCGGCGCCGACCGCACGATGCTGGCCGGCATCTGCTCGGGCGGCATCCTCGCGAGCATCGCCGCCGCCCACCTTGCGGGCACCGGCCGGCCGGATCGGCTGGCCGCCCTCGCACTGGCCGTGACCGTGATCGACGCCGACCGCGCGGGCGTGGCGTCGGCGCTGGCCACCCGCCCCATGGCGAGCGCGGCGAAGGCGGTGTCGCGGCGACGCGGCTACCTGGACGGGCGCGCGCTGGCCGAGGTGTTCGCGTGGTTGCGACCCGGCGATCTGGTGTGGAACTACTGGGTCAACAACTACCTGCTCGCCAAGAAGCCGCCGGCGTTCGACATCCTGTTCTGGAACGCCGACACCACCCGGATGCCGGCCGGGCTGCACGCCGATTTCGTCGACCTGGCAATGGACAACCAGCTGGCCACGGGCGGGGCGCTCACCGTGCTCGGCGTGCCCATCGACCTGTCGCGCATCGACGCCGACACCTACATCGTGGCCGGCATCGCCGACCACATCACGCCCTGGCAGAACTGTTACCGCACCACGCAGTTGCTCGGCGGCTCGTCGCGGTTCATCCTGTCGACAAGTGGGCACATCGCCGCGCTGGTCAACCCGCCGCGCAATCCCAAGGCCAGCTACCAGGTCAACAAGGCCAATCCGGCCGATCCCGAGGAGTGGCTCAAGGGCGCCGAGACACAGGCCGGCAGCTGGTGGACCGACGCCTCGGCGTGGCTGGCCGAACGATCCGGCGCGCTGCGGCCGGCGCCCGAGCAGCTCGGCGGCGGCGGGCTCCGGCCGATCGTCGAGGCGCCGGGCACCTACGTCTTCGACAGCTAGGAGAGGAGATGCGCGAGACCATCGGCCGATCGCCGCACACCCACGAGGGCACCGAGACGATTCAGAGCCTCATCGTCGGACGGGACGGCACCGGTGTCGGCGCCGTCGCGTGAAATCCGGTTCGTCCACGTCGACGGCGTGCAGCTGCGTATCTCGATCACGGGTGCCCCCGGGAACGGGCCGCCGCTGCTACTGATCACCGGGATCGGCGCCAGCCTGGACCTGGCGGGGCCGTTCGAGCGCGCCCTGAACGATCGGGGAGTGCGCACCATCAGCTACGACGCACCCGGCGTCGGTCACTCCACGCCCTACCCGCTGCCCCGGCGGATGCGCGGGGTGGCCCGCACCGCAGAACGACTTCTCGACGCGCTCGGCCACCGAAGCGTCGACGTGTTCGGCGTCTCACTCGGCGGCGTCATCGCCCAGCAGTTGGCCCACCAGGCGCCGCGGCGGGTCCGCCGGCTCATCCTGGCCGCTACCGGACCCGGCCTCGGCGGCGTTCCCGGATCACCCCGCGTGCTGTGGACGCTGGCGACGCCGCGCCGCTACTACCAACCCGACTACTACCGCCGCATCGCCGCAGACGTCTACGGCGGCCTCGCCCGCCACGACCCGGACTCCCTGATGCACGGTTCGCTGGCCCGGTTCACGCACCGGCCGTCGCTTCGCGGGTACGCAGCCCAGCTGTATTCCATCGCGGGATGGACGAGCCTGCCGTGGCTGCACCGGCTGGAGCAACCCACGCTGGTACTGGCCGGCGACGACGACCCGATCGTGCCGCTGGCTAACGGCCGCATCCTCGCCCGACTCATCCCGGACGCGCAGCTGCACGTCATCCGGGGTGGCGGACACTTGTTCGTTCTGGAGGCCCCAGTCGCCATCGCCGCCCGAGTGAGCGAATTCCTCTCCTAGGGGCCGGGACTTCGCGCCGGGCAGCCGAAACCTGCACCGTGACATTTCGAGTCGCACGTTTCCGACGCGCTGCGTGATCAGCCACGACCTAGTTCGCGCCGCACGGCGACGAGCGCTGCGGGCAGGTGCTCGAGCAGCTCGCCGAGCCGGACCCGCGGATCGGACTGGTGAGCGACGAAGGCCCCGTCGAATGCGGCGAGCGTGAAGCGTGCGAGGTGATCGGCGGCCGCACTGGCGGGGTCGAGCCCGAAGACGAGATGCATCTGGTCGCGCAGGCGTTGCAGCGCCCCGCCCCGCACCCCGTTGACGACGCGGTGGACACCGCCGTCGGGGGGTTGCGCGGCCAGCGCGACGAGGATGCGCAGGAAGTCCGGATGGCGCTCGAGCGTCGCCGCTCCCGCGCGGATGAGCATCCGCAGGTGCTCCCGCCGGGATCCAGGGAGGCGGTCGGCGATCGGCAGCTCGGCGAAGAACCGTTCGGCGCCGCGCTCCATGACCGCCAGCAGCACGCCCTCCTTCGAGCCGAAGTAGTGATAGATCGAGCTCGCGGGGACGCCCGCCTCCTGCACCAGCGCCGACACGCTCGCCGCCTCATAGCCGTGCTCGCCGATCAGGCGCTCCGCGGCGTCGAGCACGACTTCGCGCGAGCGCGCACCGCGGCGATTTGGGGTGATGGACATGCTCAGAATTGTAATTGACGTTCCAAGAGAAGTTCTGTAACATCCATTCCAATTCCTGTACGACCGAGAGGCGTGATTGCGATGCGTGAGGAACGCGTGCCGGTATTGATTGTTGGCGGTGGCGGCGCCGGGCTCACCGCGTCGATGTTGCTGTCGCGGATGGGCGTCGACCACCTGCTGGTCAACGCCCGCCCGCACACCTCCGACCTGCCGAAGGCCCACGTGCTCAACCAGCGCGCGCTGGAGGTGCTCGAGGACTGTGGCGTCGCCGACGAGATCGCCGCGCGGAGCACGACGGCCGCCCAGATGGCGGCGACCGCGTACTATGCCGGCCTCGCCGGGCCCGAGGCGCAGTACGGACGGCGGCTCGCGAAGCTCGAGGCGTGGGGTGCGGGCGGCGACAACGACAACTGGCGCGCGGCGAGTCCCTGGCCGCAGCTCAACCTGCCGCAGATCCGGCTCGAGCCGATTCTCAAGGCCGGCGCCGAGCGACTCTCGCCATCGCCCCGGCGCATCCGCTTCAACCACGAGCTGCTCGAGCTGGTGCAGGACGCGGACTCGGTGCGAGCGGTCGTGCGGGACAACGCGACCGGCGAGCAGTACGCGGTGTGCTGCGAATACCTGATCGGCGCGGACGGCGGGCGCCGGTGCGCCGCCGAGATCGGCGTCTCCTACGAGGGCCTCGGCGTGATCACGCAGACGGCGACGATGCACGTCAGCGCCGAATTCGCACGCTGGACCGACGATTCCGACGTCCTGATCCGCTGGATCGCCTCGCCGCAGGCCGGTTCGCTGATCGTGATGGTGCCGATGGGCCCGGATGGCTGGGGCCCCGACTCCGAGGAATGGGTGATCCACCTCAACTATCCGGCCGGCGACCCACGCGCGCAGTCGGACGAGCAGGTCGAGGCGGACGTCCGCAACGCGCTGGGCCTGCCCGATCTCCCGATGACGATCCACAAGATCACGCGGTGGTCCGTCGAGGCCGTGATGGCTTCGTCGTTCCGGGTCGGCCGCGTGTTCCTGGTCGGCGACGCTGCGCACCGGCACCCGCCGACCGGCGGTCTCGGGCTCACCAGCGCGATCCACGACGCCCAGAACCTGTGCTGGAAGCTCGCCGCGGTGCTGGCTGGCACGGCGTCGCCCGACCTGCTCGACACTTACGAACCCGAGCGCCGCTCGGCCGACGAGCGCAACGCCCAGCGTTCGCTCGAGAACGCGGTCAACCAGTTCGCGATCGTCACCGGCCTCGGCATCTCGCCCGAAAACACGCCCGAGCGCAACTGGGAGAACCTCCGACGGATGTGGAGCGGCCGGCCGGAGGACGCCCAGCATCGCAGCACCGTCCTGCGCTTGATCCGAATGCAGTCGATGGAGTTCAACGAACTCAACGTCGAGTACGGCTACACCTACGACTCGGCCGCGGTCATCCCCGACGGCAGCCCGGCACCGGAACCCGTCGAACAGATACGCGTCTACGAGCCATCGACTCGGCCCGGCGCGCCGCTGCCGCACGCCTGGATCGATGACGAGGACGGTCGCCGCCGCCCGATCAAGGACCTGGTCGCGCCCGGTCGGTTCCTGCTGATCGCCGGCGAGGACGGTGCCGCATGGTGCGACGCCGCCCGGCAGCTCGCCGATGAGGCGGGTCTGCCGCTGGACGCGGTGCGGATCGGCCACATCGACGGCGACCTGCTCGACCCGCGCTGCATGTGGCTGCGCCACCGGGGGATCGGCCGCGAGGGCGCGGTGCTGGTTCGCCCAGACCGGTTCGTCGGTTGGCGCAGCGCGGGCGCCGCGGACGACCCCCTCGAGGAGCTCAGCGTCGCGCTGAACCGGATCCTCGCCCGCCCGCTCCGTGTCCCTGCGGCGCTGTCAGGTCGGCCGGCATGACTGTCCGCGAGAGTTGTTCTTAGTGCCCGTTGATCTCGAAGATGTTGCCGCTGGGGTCTTTGAACCACGCCATCTTCACCGCGGGCCGCAGGTTCTGCCCGAGCCAGTGATGTGCGTGCGTTCCGTGACGACTTGACGTCCGGCACGTCGTGTTCGAGGTCGGTCAAGTTGAGCGGCGCCGTCGTCGGTGCTCGAGTGCGGGATTGTTGAACGAGTTGTCGGCGGGGTTGATCGTCGTGCCGGGCGGGACAATCTCGTCGATGCGGTCCAGGACGTCGCTGGTCAGGACGACGTCGGTCGCGGCGAGCTGGGTGAGCAATTGGTCCAGCGTGCGCGGGCCGAGCAGCGGCGAGGTGATCGCCGGGTGAGACTTGGCGAAGGCTAGGGCGAGTTGGATCAGCGTGAGCCCTGCCTGCTCGGCGAGCTGCGCGAGCTCTTCGACCGCGTCAAGCTTGCGCTGGTTGTAGGGGTTGGCAAGGTCGAAACGTTCTGGCAGGCGGCTGGCGCGGGACGAAGACTGTTGGCCGGTGTCCTTGCGCCATCGGCCCGACAGCCACCCACCGGCCAGGGGACTGTAGGGGTTTACGGCGACGTCGTACCGGGCGCAGGTGGGCAGGACGTCGGCTTCGATGCCGCGCACGAGGATCGAGTAGGGAGGCTGCTCGGTGACGAACCGCTCTCGGTGCCGCTCCCGTGCGGTCCACTGAGCTTCGGCAATCTGGCTCGCGGGGAAGGTGGATGAGCCGAGGTAGCGAACCTTGCCCTGGTGGATGAGGTCGGTGAGTGCCGACAGTGTTTCGTCGATGTCAGTCGACGGGTCGGGCCGATGGACCTGGTAAAGGTCGATCCAGTCGCTCTGGAGGCGGCGCAGCGAGTCGTCGACGGCGCGCATGATCCATCGGCGGGAGTTGCCGTGTTGATTTGGATCGTCGCCCATTGGCTGGCTGAACTTGGTGGCCACGATGACCTGGTCGCGGCGGCCGATGAGCGCTTCGCCCACGATTTCTTCGGATTCCCCTGCACCGTAGACGTCGGCTGTATCGATGAAGTTGATTCCCGCATCGAGTGCAGCATGGATGATCTTGATGCACTGGTAATGGTCTGGATTGCCCCAGGCGCCGAACATCATCGCGCCGAGGCAGAACTCGCTAACCGAGACACCCGTGCGTCCCAAGGCCCGCCTCTCCATGGCTGACCCCACTTCTCTGGCGTGTCTCTACGGTGGGCCCACCCAGCGGTCCGGACAAGGCCTGACTGGTGCGGCGTCCCTGTCCCGCCGGCTTCGACCACGCGGCCGGCACTACGATCGCCGCGCACCCGACGCACGGCTTCTTCCTGATCGACACCGGCGTTTCAGAACGGTTCGTGAACGATCCCGCCGGCGCAGGGGTCGGATGGTGCTAGAAAATTCGCCGGCGTCAAGGACATGCAACCTCAGCCGAGCACCGCGGCGATCATCAAAGCGGAAGGAGCTCCGCTCCAGGGAGTCTTCATGACTCATCTCCATCTCGATCACGTCTCCGGCATGCCGACGTTCCCGAGGATGTCCCCATCTACACTGGCCCCCGCGAAGTCGAAGCATCGCTGTTCTTGAACGTGTTTGCCCAAGGCACCAACAACCGCCTCTTGGACGGCAGACCCCCGCTCCAGGAACTTCACATCCCGAACGAGCCGGACGGCACATTCGAAGGAGTGAGCGACGTCTTCGGCGACGGCTCCTTCTTTGCCATCCTGACCCCGGGCCACACCGCAGGACACCTCTCCTTCCTCGCCCGCACCACGACAGGTCACGTACTCCTGACCGGCGACACCTGCCACACCCGCTGGGGCTGGGAAAACAGCGTCGAGCCCGGAAGCTTCCTGAGCGAGCGGCAACGCAGCCGCAAAAACCTGCTCGCCCTAAAGGCGCTGAGCGAGCGTCACCCGAAAATGACCCTGAGATTAGGTCACCAGCCTTAAGCCGAGACACACGGTGACATTCGGCGGGCGGGCGACGTGCCGTAGCCCCAGAGAGGCCCTAGGCGTCGGTCTGCCGAGGACAGGGTGGTAGGTCGCCTTGGCACATCAGCGGAGTGAGCCGGGTGACGTCTCACTGTGTGCGTCCCACCGGATATCGGGTGCGCCCGTGTCGGGTGGCGGGGCGGGGGCTCGGGCGGTGGCGGCCGCACCGCACCCGCCATAACCTCGCGCTTGTCGGTCAGGCGTTGCCGGGCGAGGCGTTCGAGCAGTTCAGGTAACGCGGCTGCGGGTGTGCCGGCGAGGTCGGCGCGGCATTGCTGCACGACTTGGTCGATGTCGGCGTGGCTGAAGCCGGCTTGGTAGTCGGCGTAGAGCCGGTCGGTGAGGGTGGCCAGCGGGTCGGGCATGGTCGCCTGCTCCCTGCAGAGCAATCTATCCGTGGGGGTCGGTAAGGGCGTCGAGTTGGCCGCGCAGTGCGGTGTTGTCGGCTTCCAGGTCGAGTACGACGGCGATGCCGGCGAGGTTGAGCCCGGCGCCGAGCAGTTCGCTGATGCGGCGGAGCCGGTCGATGTCATTGCTGCTGTAGCGGCGGGTGCCGCCGTCGGTGCGGGCCGGTTCGAGCAGTCCGCGCCGCTCGTACAGGCGCAGGCTTTGCGCGTCCACGCCCACCAGCTCGGCGGCCACGGAGATCCCGTACACGCCACGGGCGGGATCGGGACCCGGCCCGCTGGCCTCGAGCGCGGTCTGTTCTCGTCCGGTCAACACACTCTCCTCAAGCTCGGGTCTTGCGGCAGTCTAGCCGCGGTGCTATAAGAAAGCTATATCGGCCACCACAGGTCGGTGGTGGCCGGAGACATGACTATCTGGTCGCGACATCGACAACTGACTGTGGAGGTGGAGATCCGATGTTGATGCGCACCGACCCATTCCGCGAGCTGGACCGGCTCACCCAGCAGGTGTTCGGCACGATGGGCACGACCACCCGCCCTACGGCGATGCCGATGGACGC